>JAUIEM010000373.1 GCA_030428695.1 bacterium | reverse complement strand
CTGAAGATGTCCATCAGGCAGCCGACGATCAACAGGAAGCCGTTCAGCGCGAGCAGGAAGGTCCACGGGCTCGAGAACAGCCCCTCGATGTTGGCGAGGATCTTCTGCGGCACCTCCTGCAGCACCAACACGCCGGTCATCGCGGTCGCCATCATCAGGATGATCGTGATGCCGCCGACCAGCACCATGCTGTCCTTGATCAGCCGCGGCAGCGCGCGGAGCTTGACGTCGCGGTAGACGAAGCACTCGATCACGACGACGTAGAGCGCGACCACCCCGGCGACCTCGCTCGGCGTGCAGATGCCCGCGAAGATCAGGTACAGGATGATGAAGGGGATCGCGATCTCGAGGCTCGAGATCAAGAGCGCGCGCACGATCTTCCGCAGGGAGAGCCGGGTGGTCGGCACCTTTTGCTTGAAGCCGACCCAGATGCCGCGGGCGCCCATGATCAGCACGAGCAGCACTCCGGGCACGATGCCGGCGATGAACAGCTCCTGCACCTCGACCTGGCCGCCGGACAGCGCCCGCCCGCTCAGCGTCGCGATCACCGCGTAGAGGATCAGCGGCAGGCTGGGAGGAAACAACAGCCCGAGGCTGCCGCAGGTGGTCAGCAGCCCGAGGTTGAAGCGGTCGGGGTACTTCTGCGCCTTCAGCACCGGGTACAGGAGCCCCCCGAGGGCGATGATCGTCACCCCGGAGGCGCCGGTGAAGGCGGTGAAGAAGGCGCAGGTCGCGACCGCCACGACCGCGAAGCCGCCGGGCAGCCAGCCGAGCATCGCCTGGGACAGCTCGACCAGGCGCTTCGGGGTGCGCGCCTCCGACAGCACGTAGCCGGCGAAGGTGAACAGCGGAATGGTGAGGAACAGCGGCTCCGCGGCGATCTTCGAGACCGGCGCGCCGATGATCTGCAGGGCGCCCTGGCCGAGGAAGGTGCTGAACTCCCCCGCGTCGAGGGTGTACATGGAGATCAGCGTGGTCAGCCCGATCACGCAGAACAGGGGCGCGCCGAGCAGCGCGTACACGATCCCGAGCAGGGTGATGCCGACGCCGGGGGCCGGCCCGAGCAGCAGCCCGGCGCTCACCCCGGCGAGCAGCACGGCGATCAGCTTCTGCTTCATCGCGCATCCTCCTCGGTGGCGTCGGAGGCGTCCGCGCCCCCGTCGGTCTGTGGAGGCGCGTCCGCGCTCCCCTCCCCTTCCGTCCCTGGAGCCGAGGCGTCCGCGCGCTCGTTCTCCGCCCCGTCGGGGGCTCCGGTGTCGAGCGGCGAGGCCTCGGCCGGGGCCCCAGGCGGCTCGTCCTCCGCGGCGCCCTCCCCGTCATCGGGCTTCTCCGCCTCGCCCTTGTCGTGCACGGCGAGCCCGCGGTCGAAGGCGTCCGCCCAGCGCCCGAGGCGGCTGCCCGGGCCGGTTCCCACACCGTCGAGCAGGTGCAGGAAGAAGCGGAAGGCCATGATGAACAGGGAGATCGGCAGGATCACGAAGACCTGCCACTTGCGCACCCGGTAGCCGATCTCGAAGGTCGTCTTCTCGACGTCGAGCCAGCTCTCCGGGAAGGGCCCGCTGTTCGGCAGGTCGAGGTACAGCACGTCGGCGAACACCTTCGGCTGCGGCTTGAGCTCCGATTCGGCGAGCGCGAGGGCGTCGAGGGCCCGCGTGTTCTCCTTCTCCAGGGCCCGCAGCCAGGCGCGCTCGACCTCTCCCTCCGGGGCGGCGTCGAGTAGCACGGCCGCGCTGTCGAGGTGGGCGAAGACCTCGGTCATGCGCTCGCGGCCGGTCTCGAAGTCCGGGGACTCATCGGCCGCGTCGAGGAAGAACAGCAAGGCGACGATCGCGAGCAGCAGCACGACGACGCCGGCGAACAGGTTGACGAAGAAGGCGATCACCCGCGCGCTCTTCGCATCGGAGAACTTCGACACCGCCTCGACGCTGATGTGCCGCGACTCGCGGGTGGCGAGGCTGGCGCCGATCAGGCCGATCCACAGCACCGCCGGCTTGAGCAGGGTCTCGAGCCAGGCGATGTTCATCCGCCAGCCGACGCGCAGGACGATGTTGGTGACGTAGAGCAGGACGAGCCCGGTGATCAACACGACCAGGGCGAGGATCTCGACCCGGGCGATCATCCGGTCGGCCGCTCGCAGGTCGGCGAAGATGTGGGGACGCCGCGGCGTGTCGCTCATCGGTTCTCCGAAAGGGGACGCGCGCCGACAGGCTCCCGGAGGGCCCGGGAGCGGGCGCGCGAGGGCGCTACTCTTCGATCCCGTGCTCGGCGCGGAAGTCGTCGACGAGGTCGAGGACGCGCTCCATCAGCCGGCCGTCCCACAGGGTCCCGGTCAAGGCCTCGGCGACCTCCTGCCCCTTCTCGTCGAACAGGGCGGCGTCGTCCGGGTCCGGGGCGACGGCTTCGACGCCGCGCTCGGCGAGCGTCTCGACGGCGCGGGCGTTCTCTTCCTTGAGAAAATCGGTGATCTCCGAGGAGCGCTCGCGGCAGATGCGCAGCACTGTCTCGCGGTGCGCCTCGGGGATGCCGTCGAAGGCCGCCTGGGTCATCACGAAGGCGCCGATCGCGTTGACGATCGGGTAGTCGACCACGTAGCGGACGTGGTCGTGCCAGAGCAGCCCGATCAGCGCCGAGGGGGTGTTGTAGACGGTGTCGACCAGGCCGGTCTCGAGGCTGGTCAGGACCGTGGTCAGCGAGGCGGGGATCGGGTTGATGTCGAAGCGCCGGAAGACCTCCTCGGACAACGGGTCGCCTTCCCAGATCCAGGGCTTGCGTTCCTTCATGTCCTCGACCGATGACACCCGCTCGGCGGAGTACACGAACACCGAGCCGGCGATGTTCCAGCCGAGGTGCACGAAGCCCTCGTTCTCGAACTGGCCGACGAAGCGCTCGGACAGCTCGCCGAGCACGTACTCGGTCTCCTCGAGCGAGGAATAGAACCAGGGGATCTCGAGGATGCGCACCTCGGGCACGACCTCACCGAGGGCGACGCCGGTGAAGGCCGCCGCGTGGATCACGTTCGTGCGCATGTTGTCGAGCACGAACTTCTCGTCGCCGATGGTGCCGCCGGGGAAGAACTTGAACTCGACCGCGCCGCCGGTCGCCTCGGTGACCTCCGCGGCCATGTCGCGCAGGGCCTTCATCAGGGGCGTCCCGTCCGGGACGATGGTCGCGGTGCGGATGACCGTCTTCTGCGACCAGGCCGGCAGGGCCAGCGCGAGGATCAGGGGGAGCAGCAGCGTGCGCACTTTCATGTTTCCTCCGAGCCGTCTTCTACGGCTGATTGCTGAGCAGTTCGATCAGGACGGGATCGAAGTGCGTGTCGATCTCGGCGAGCATCACCGCCGCCTTCTCCTTGGCCAGCGCGGTGAGCAGGGCGCGCTCCGGAGGACCCTCGCCCGCGTCGAGCACGCGGCGCAGCGCCGCCTCGTAGGCGTCGCGGTTCTCCTGCGAGAGCTTCTGGTTGCGCAGTCCCTCGGCGTAGAAGACGGGCACGAGCAGCATCCGATTCGACGCGATGCGCTCCGCCTTCTCGAAGTGCACCCGCGCCTTCTCGAGGTCGCCGCCGAGGGTCTCCGAGCGGCTGATGTAGAACTGCCCGAGGAACAGGTGGGGGCCGCCGTCGAAGAACTCCTCGTCGAGCGCGACCACCCGCTCCATCACCTTGACGTGCTTGGACAGGTCCGCGACCAGATCGGGCCGGTCGCGGGCGAGGTCCGTGCGCCCGGCCGCCGCCAGGGTGTGCCAGAACAGGTGCGGGACGGCCCCCGCGTCCGCCTCGGCCAGGGCCTTGTCCAGCGCCCCCTCATCGTTGCCGCGGATCGCCGCGAGCAGCTCGGGGTAGTCGACCGCGAGGGCGCGGGCGGCGTAGCTCTGGGCCTTCTCGTACAGCACACCCGCCCAGCGATCGTCCTCGTAGCGGATCATCACCGTCGCCATGCCGGCCCGCAGCTCGGCGCCCATCAGCAGGAGCTCGGGGTTCTCGGGGCTCGACTGGATGAAGCCGTCGGCGAACGAGATCAGCGCCGGCGCGGCTTCCCGCGCGTGGCGGGTCGAGCGCTCGGAGAAGAAGGCGTCCTGGTTGTTCTTCAGCTGGGGGAGCATGCTGTCGGCGACGAACTTCGTCAGGTTGCAGCCGGCAGTCAAGCAAACGAGCGCACAGAGGCACAAGGAGCGCATCGAGGGTCCTCGAGAAGGGGCGGGCCGTGGCGAATCGAACCCGCATGATAGCGAGGGGCGATCAGAGGTCAAGGTCGGACGCGCGTCCCCGGTCCACGCGGCCGGTCCGTGAAAAGACAGTCGGGTGTCGAGGGGGCCGACCCTCGCCACGCAGCGGACGACGAGGGATGGCGCCGCGCGGAGGGGACTCTGCAGGCGGCGCTGGTCGCGCTGCCCCCCTGGAACGGCAAGATGCTGGGCACGGGGCGCGCAGACGCTGGTGTCACGCCCAGACCCTGGGCGGTCCCGCGCGCCTCCCGACCGGCCCTTTTGGGGCCGTGAGACCCCGTACGACAAGGGCTCGCTTCCGACGGTCGCCCCGCCGCCCGTGCCCTGGCCCGCGCTTTGCGGAATCCTCCTCCGTACCGTCCGCACCCGCTTCCTCGGAGGATCTACCATGATGAGCGACGTTCTCACCATCTTCAACAACGGCACGGGGTTCCACCGCAACTGCCCGTTCGCCGAGATCGTCTCGTGCTTCGGCCGCGCGATGTACAGCGGCTCCACGGGCCCGGACGGCGGTGTGCTGACGCGCGGGGCGAACGAGTACGAGGACTACATCATCACCGATGGCCCGGGCTCGAACGCCTGGGAGGACCCCTACAACCTGATGCCCGGCAAGTGGTCCTCGCCCTTCGACGCCAAGGCCCTCGAGAGGGAGCGGGAGGGTTTCTACGACAAGGACGGCAAGAACCCGCCCCCGTGCAAGAAGCACAAGGACCTCGGCATGTTCGGCAGCTTCAAGAAAGCCGTCCAGGGCCAGATCCAGGGCAAGGGCTGGGAGCAGAACGTCAAGCACGTGCTCAGCTACCTGCAGTGGCGCAAAGGCACCCTGGACGGCCTTCCGAAGACCATCAACATGATCGGCTGGAGCCGCGGCGCCGTCACCTGCTTCCGCCTCGCGTACCGTCTGTACCACCTCGGCGAGAAGGACGTGAAGTGGGACAACCTGACCATCGAGTCCGATCCGGCCTACCAGCGGATCAAGATCAACATCTTCGCGATCGACCCGGTCGCCGGGCCCGGCAACCGCGGGACCGCCTGGAACCGGAACATCCACCCCAACGTCAAGCACCTGGTCATCACCTACGCCCTGCACGACTGCCGCGCCGGCTTCGCCCCGCAGGATCTGACCAAGCTGAGCAAGGACGACCTCGACAAGAACGAGTCCCCGCTCCTGATCGCGAATGAAGGCGAGACGCGCCTGAACATCATCGATGACGGCATCACGCAGTTCCTGATGCTGCCCTTCCCCGGCAAGCACGAGGGGCACGTCAAGCGCCACCAGTTCGTCGCCGGCATCAACGAGGACGTCAACTGCACGGAGAAGTACTTCAACATGGAAGAGGGCCTCGCCGAGACGTGCATGGCCGGGCCCGGCAAGATCGTGTGGCACCTCGCCTACGCCTTCCTGACCACGCACGGCACGGTCTTCAAGCCCAAGAAGGAGTTCACGACCATCGTCGACGGCGAGGACAAGGAATCGATCAACGTCTTTGAGATGATGGAGGAGGAGCTGTCGCAGGACACCTCGGACATCTTCCAGATGCTCCTCGACTGGTACACCTACACCCGCATCTACATGCACGTCTTCCTCAAGTACCAGTCGAACGAGCGCGTGGGCAAAGGCTACTGGGCCACCACCTTCACGGGCGCCGGGATCAAGTGGCGCGCGATCAACAGCGAGCTCGACAAGTACACCCGGTACCCGGGCTTCTTCGTCAACGACCACCATCGCTGGCTGATGATGAAGCTCTACCCGGACTGCTACCAGGACATCGTGCGCATCGCCGAGGGCGTGGCCAAGCTCAAGCGCCTCGACGCCGAGGTCGAGCCGGAGGAGGACGACGCCAACGAGACCTTCCGCAGCCTGTACGACAAGTTCATCGAGGCCGGACGCATGGACACCGCCGCCTTCCTCCAGGGCTTCGCGTACAAGGCCGACCCATCGGAGGATCCGGAGAAGCCCGTGCGGACCAAGGGCAGCATCAAGAAGATGGAGGTCCCCGGCGGCCACACGCCCCCCTGGGACGACCACTTCCTCGACGCGGCCATCCCGAAGCTCTTCGGCGAGAAGCACCGGCCGGGCAGGGAGATGGCGGAGATGCTCGAGTTCGGGAAGGAAGATGGGGATGACGGGAGCGAGGACGTCGAGGTGAAGTACGAGGACGGGACCTCCGACATGGTCGACACCACCATGTCGCTCGACAACCCCTTCTTCTAGCCAGGGGAGGACGCGCGGATCGGGCGCTGCGCGCGGCCTTTGCGGCGCGAGGCCACTATCCGTTGCCATGATGCTCGGGCGACCCTACCCCTCCTGCAGGAAGCCCTCCAGCCCCGCCCAGAGCGGCTCCTGGCCGGCCATGCCCTCGTCGCGGACGAAGTCGGACAGGGCGGCGTGCAGGCGCGCGACCCAGCTGGCGAGCGCCTCGCGCAGCCCGGGATCGGCGACCGCCTCGACGGCCCCGGTCCGCGCCGAGGGCGGCTTGCCCAGGGCGTGCAGGGCGGTGCGGGCCAGGCGCGTGAGGTCGAGGCCGGGGGGCAGGTCGAGGGTGCGCTCGAGGAGGTCGCCGGTGATCGTCAGCCGCGCCTCCCGCAGCCAGCGCTTGACGGTCGAGGGCGGCAGGTCTTCGGCCGCGGCGATGGTCGGGATGCTCTCCCCGCCGCCGACCTGGCGGCTGAACACCGTGACCTGGCGCAGGTTCTCCCGGCCGGCGGCGGTCAGCCAGCGGCGGACCGCGCCGAGGGCCTCGGCGACCAGCTCGACCTCGACGCCCGCGCTGGCGTCGAACAGCGGCTCGTCGAGGGCGGGGCGCTCGCGGCGCCGGCTGCGCAGGTGCTTGCGCACGTGGTTGGCGAGGACGGTGCAGAGGAAGCTGCGGAAGCGGCCCTTGCGCGCGTCGTAGGAGCCGTGCAGGGACTCCTTGATCGCGAGCAGGACGTCGTGGACGAGGTCCTCGCGGGAGCCGGCGTCGATGTTCGGGAAGCGGCGCGCGACGAACACCAGCAGCGGGCGGCGGTAGTCGGCGACCACGCCCCAGTCCGGCTCCCGGCCGTCGCGCAGGGCCGAGCAGGTGGTCTGCCACAGGTCGCGGGCCGGGCGCAACGGGCTCACGGCTCCTCCCCCGCCATGTCGACCTGGTCGAAGCGCGCGTCCGACTGCTGCTCCGGGTCGTGGGAGCGCGCGAACAGGCACAGGGACAGCGGGCCGTCCATCGGGAAGTAGAACGGCTCCCCCGTGGTCTGCAGGGTGTCGAAGTCCGGTCCGTAGGCGCCCTGGACGAACTCCCCCTGGCGGCGCAGCACCAGGCACACGGTGTCGGAGCTCCAGGCGGCGCCGAACTGCGGCACGTCCCAGCGGTCGCTGCGCTGGGTGTGCAGCTCGAGGGTGCGCAGGCTGGTGCCCGGCGCGTCGGGCACCTCCCGCAGCCCGAAGCGCACCGCCGCCCGGTCGCCGACGCCCGCGCGCAGGGCGAGGCCGGCGCTGTTCTCCGGGCGGGCGGGGAAGATCAACCGGGCGCGCAGCTCGACGTCCCCGTACACCCCCGGGACCTGCACCAGCTGCGGCTGGAAGCGGCGGGCCTGCCAGACCCCCCGCGCTTCGAGGGTGATGCCGTCGGCGCGCAGGGCCGCGAGGTCCGCCGGCGGGGGACTCGGCAGCGCGACCGGTCCGGGCCGCACGGGGCGGCGCCCGGGCAGAGGCTGCAGGGTCTGCTCCCGCTCTTCGGCGCGGGGATAGCGCCGCGGGGAGAAGCGGCCGCGCACCTGCAGGTAGGCCAGCACCCCGCCGCTCTCGTCCTGCTGGCGGATCACGCCGACCGAGAAGCGGCCCGTGCCCCGGCGGTTGCGCGCGACGCAGGCCATCGACAGCAGGCGCTGCCCGTCGCCGTACACCCTGACGCCCGCGCGGCCGAGCCGCATCTCGGTCGCGTACAGCTCGTCGGGAGCGGGCCGGTAGACCGAGAGCTCGTCGTCGATGCGCAGCTCGACGCCCCGGTTGCGGAGGAACAGCGCGTAGCCGAGGCGGCTGTCGCGCAGGGTCGCATCGACCATCAGGTGCAGGCGGGCGGGGCCCTCGACCCGCACGCGGTCGACCTCCGCCATCGACAGCTGGGAGCGCAGGTAGCTGTGGTGCTGCAGCTCGAGCCCCTCCTCCCCGAAGCGCACGCTCGGCAGGCTGGTGTCGAAGGCCCCGCGCAGCGCGTCGAGGTCCAACGGCGCGCGCCCTCCCCCGGCGCGGAAGTCGAAGCACAACAGCGAGCTGCCGCCCGGGCCGGGAAGGGCCGGGAAGCCTGTCTGCTCCTCGAACGCCGCCCGCGCGAGCAGCTCGGTGGCCGCGGCGGGGTCCTGCTCGCGCAGGCGGGCGAGCTCCTCCTGCCCGCCGCCTGCGCGCAGGGCGAGCTGCAGGGCGAGCTGTGCGCTGGGCGGGTGCTCCGGCGCCAGGGCCCGGGCCGCGGCGAGGTCGCGCCGGCCCTGTTCCTCGAGGCGTCGGGCGAGGAACCACAGGGCGCGCTCGTACAGGAGCTCGGCGCTCGGCGCGGTGGCGAGCGCCGCGTCGAGCAGCTCCCGCGCCCGGTCCCGCAGCGGCGGCGAGGCCTCCGGCAGGCTCGCCAGGCGCCAGGCGAGCAGGACCGCCCGGCCGTCCCGGGCTTCCCACGGCTGCCCGTGCAGGAGCCCGAGGGCGCGCCAGCTCGAGGCGGCGACCTCCCGGACCCACGGCTCCGGGTCGTTGCCGAGGGTCGCGAGGGCCTCGCGCGCCTCGACCACCCTGCCGGGCACGCCGGCGGCGCCCCGCGCGATCCACAGGGCGGTCGCCGCGCGCAGCAGCGGGTTCTTCGCATGCAGCAGCAGGCTGCGCACGGCCGGGCGCCCGATCTCCTGCGGCGGGCGCTCGAACAGGGTCAGCGCAGCGGCCACCGCGTCCGGCTGCCCCGTGACCTCGCCGGCCCAGGACTCGACATCGGCCGGACCAGCGATCAACGCCGTGGCCCGGGCGGCCTCGCGCAGGGTGCCCGGCTCCCGCTCGTCGGCGGCGACCGCCGCGAGCAGCGCGACCGTGCCCGGGCTCGGGAACAGCGACAGGCTGAGGGCCGCCTGCAACCGCTCCGGGAGCGGCGCCTCGCGATCGGCCAGGCGCGCCTGCAGCTCCTCCCCCTGGCCGGCCAGCACCCGGAACAGCCCGTCGTCCTCGGCCCGGGCGAGGCGGCGCAGGAAGTCCCGCCAGCCGTCGCCGAGGGCCGTGATGTCGAGCGCCTCGAGCCGGGCACGCAGCAGCGCCGCGAGGATATCGTCCGCGGCGGGCGCGGCGGTGAGCAGCTGCCAGCGGTCCTCCTCGAGGGTGCGGGCCCACGGCGAGCCCTCCAGGGTGGCGGCGCGCAGGCGCAGGGCGGCGGTGTCGCCGGGCTGGGCGGCGAGGATCGCGCTGGTCAGGCGGCGCGCGTCCTCGACCTCCCCGAGCTGCCAGCACAGGGCCGCCCGCGCGCGGCGCACCGGGTCGGGACGGTAGCCTTCCCGGGCGAGCTGCTCGAACAGCGCGAGGGCGCGCTCGAGCCGGCCGTAGCCCGCGAGGGCCTGTGCCTCGAGGAACATCGCCTCGCGCTCGTTGGCCTCGAGCCGCCGCGCCTGGCCGAGGGCGCGCACCGCCTCGGGCCAGTCCTCGTCGGCGAGCGCGAGCTCCCCGAGCCGGCGCCAGGCGGTGAAGCGCTCGGGGTCGAGGGCGACCGAGCGGCGCAGGGCCTCGCGCTGCGCGGACGCGTCCAGCTCCCCGGAGAGCGCCTGCGCCTCGAGCGCGCGCGCCTCGCCGCGGCGCTGCTCGGCCGCGGCCCGCGCCTGCGAGCGCAGCGCGACCGCGCCC
>JAUIEM010000372.1 GCA_030428695.1 bacterium | reverse complement strand
CGGCCCGCCAGGCGGCATAGGTCTCGCGGGCGAGCGCCCGCGCCTCGGCGCGCCGCTCGGGCGGCGTAAAATCCTCGAGCTCCTGGATCAGGACGTCGGCCCGGCTCTCGGGCGCGGCGCGCAGCGCGTCCCGCAGATCATCGACGAAGCGCGGGAGGTCCTCCGGCTCCGGCGTATCGACGCCGCGCAGCCGCGGCAGGGGCACCAGCCGCAGGGCGTCGCCGAGCCGCGGCGCGAGCTCTTCGGCCACCCCGGGCAGCGCGGTGCAGACCGGCCGCGCCCCGCAGGCGAGGGCCTCGATCAGCACCAGCGGCAGGCCCTCGTAGAAGGACGGCAGCACGAACACGGCCGCCTGCCGCATGTGCTCGGCGAGGGCCTCCTGGCTGAGCTGGCCGAGCAGCTCGACCCGCGGCATCGCCTCCATCCGCGCCCGCAGCTCCTCCGCCTCGGCCCCGGCCCCGCTGCCGGCGATGCGGAGCCGCAGCCCCGGCAGCTCGGCCCCGAGCGCCGCGACCGCGTCGAGCAGCCAGGGCAGGCCCTTGGCGTGGCTGTACTTGCCGGCGTAGAGCAGGATCTGCCCGCGCTCTTCCGGCGCCCCGCGCGGGTGGAACAGCTCCTCGCGGAAGCCCGCGCCGACGACCGCGATGCGGGCGCGCGGGACCTCCAGCGTCGCGGCGAGCGCGGCCGCGTGTCCGGCGTGCAGCACGCAGAAGCGGTCGTTGCGCGCGCAGCCGGCCCGCACGTCCGCGGCGAGCTGCGGGCACAGGCGCATCTGGCGCAGGCCGGTCGCGTGGCAGTGGTCGACGACCGGGATGTGCGGCGCGACATCCTTGATCAGCGAGGCGAGCAGCCAGATGTGGTGGACGTGGATCAGATCCGGCGCGAAGTCCTCGACCGCGCGGGCCACGTGGGCCTTCCAGGTGCTGCGGTAGACCTCGATCTGCGCGGGGGTCAGCGACGCGAAGACCGAGCTCGGGTAGGGCATCACGTCGCTCATCCCCGGCAGCGCGAAGGGCAGCGGCGGACGCCCGAAGACCAGCGGCCGGACCGCGTCGGGGGGGAGCGCCGCCAAGGTCGGCTGCGGATCGTCGGCCGGCACGCCGATGATCGCCTGCTGCTCGTACCCCGCCCGCGCGGCGCAGGCGAGCATCGCCTCGAGGGTGACGCCGCTGCCGGTGCGGCCGGGGCGTTGGGAGAGGATGTGGAGGATGCGGGGCACGGGGGCCTCCTGCGGCTGGGGGGCGGGGGAATGCTACCAGACCGCGGGCAGCGGAGGCCATCGAGAAGGCTCACTCGGCGAGCAGCCGCGCGCGCCGGGCCCGGAAGCGCTCGTCCGCGGGCTCGAGCGCGATGGCGCTGTCGAGGTCGGCGAGCGCCGCGGCCGGGTCGCCGAGCTGGAGATGGAGCTCGGCCCGCAGCGCGTGGTAGTCGGCGATACCGGCGCGCAGGGCGATGGCGGCGTCGCAGTCGGCGAGCGCCGCTGCGTGGTGCCCGCGGCGCTCGTGCAGGAGCGCGCGGTAGAAGTGGATCCAGGGCTCGCGGACCGTCAGGAGCGCTGCGTCGAAGTCCCGGAGGGCCTCGGGAAACGCGCCGAGCCCGTAGCGCACGCGGCCGCGGGCGGCGAGGTAGAGGCCGTTGGTGGGCTCGAGACGGAGCGCCTCTTCGCACTCCTCGAGCGCGCGCTCGTGCTCCCCGCGCCGCTCGAGCAGGCGGGCGCGGCACACGCGGACGTAGCCGCTGCACGGGTTCTGCTCGACGGCGGCGGCGAAGTCTTTCCAGGCCGCGTCGACCGCCCCCTCCCGCTCGCTCAGCTCGCCGCGCAACACGTAGGTGCGGGCGGAAGCGGGGTCGCGGCGGAGCGCCTCGTCGTAGTCCCGCCGGGCCCCCGCGAGGTCGCCGAGCCCTTCCCTGACGCGGCCCCGCTGGCGGAAGAGGAAGGCCGGAGCGCGCTCGTGCGCGGCGATGGCCTGGTCGAGGGCAACCTCCGCAGGCTCCAGCCGGGCCTCGGCCATCAGGCGGTGGGCGACCAGGTACAGCTGTATCGCCCGGTCCTTCGCGGTCGCCACCCGGCCGACGTGCAGGGCCCGGTTCCAGTGCTGCTCCGGGATGTCGAGCGCCGGGGCCGGGCCGGCCGGCTGCCGCGCCCGCAGCAGGCCGACCAGCGGGTGGTCGTGCGCCGCCAGCGCCTCGAGCTGCCGCCGCACCTCCTGCCAGGCTTCCCAGCGCTCGTCCACGCGCAGCGTCCCCGGCCGGTCCGCGACCGCCGCGGCCCGCTCCGCCGCGAGGACCAGGGCGAGCACAGGCGCCGCGCGCGGCTCGAGGGCCTCGAGCAGCAGCAGGCGGTAGGCGTTCGGCCGGGGCAGCGACTCCACCCGGGCAGAACACTCCAACCAGGCGCGGGCCGGATCGTCGGCGTCGAGGATCGCGCTCGTCAGCGCTTCGAGCTCGGCGCGATCCGGCGGGCTGGTCGATCCGGGCAGCGCCCGCGCGTTGGCGCGTCGTGGATCCTCCCCGAGGGCGGCCCGCAGAGCGCCCGCGAGGCGCAGCCGCGGCTCGACGACGCGCTCGAAGGCAGCGATCCGGCAGCCGGTCTCGATCCGCGAGAGCTGCTCCGCCGTCGCCCAGGGCAGAGACCAGTCCGGCCACTGGAAGCCCCCGTCGGCGGCCGCGACCAGCAGCGTGCGCCCGTCCTCGGCGAAGCCGACCCGCCACACGCCCGCGCCGTGGGCGACCACGACCGGCTCCCCCGGCTCCGCGCCGACGGGCAGCACGTGGATGCGCCCGTCGGCGGCGCCGACCGCCAGCCGGCTGCCGTCGGGGCTGAGCGCGAGGCCGTGCAGCGGCCCGCCCCGGGGCAGCTCCGCGAGCGGCGCGCCGCTCGCGCCGTCCCAGATCTTCACGCTGCCGGCCGTCGAGCTCGTGTAGACCCGCGCCCCGTCGGAGCTGAGCGCGGCGCCGACGACCTGGCCCCCGTGCTCGAGCCGCAGCCGGCAGGTTTGCGTCTCGAGGTCCCACAGCTGGGCCGTGCCGTCCTGGACCGCGACGAGCGCAGCCCGCTCGCCGGGGGCGAAGGCGACGTGGTGCACGAGCTCGCCGAGGGCGATGCGGAGCCGCGGCGCGTCGGGTTCCGCCAGCTCCCACAGACACAGCGCGCCGTCACCGGTGCCGGTCAGCAGCCGGCGGCCGTCGCGGCTGAAGCACACCGCGCGCACGGCGCTGTCGTGGAGGAGCTGCGCGACCGGCGCCTCCGCGTTCCCGGTCTGCCAGATCTTCGCCCAGCCGTCGTCGTCGCCGGTGGCCAGGCGCCCCGCCCCGTCGAAGGCGACATCGTTGACGTCCGCCCCGCAGCGGAAGCGGCGAAGGAGCGTGCGGCTGCGCAGGTCCCACAGCCGCGCTTCGCCGTCCGTGCCCCCGGTCAGCGCGAGGTCTCCCCAGGCGGCGACGCCGCCGACGTACACCCCCGGCCCGTGGGCGAGCGGCCCGCCCGCGCCATCCAGGCGGTAGATCCGCACCGCGCCGTCCCAGTCCGCCGTCGCGAGCCGCCGCCCCTGCGCGCCGAAGCGGACGGCGGTGACACGGCTCCCGTGGTCCAGGGAGGCGAGCAACGCACCGCTCGCGGCGTCCCACAGCCGCGCGAAGCCGTCGTGGCTCGCGGTCGCGATGCGGGTCCCCGCCGGGTCGACGGCGACCGCGCTGACCTGGTCGTCATGCTCGAGCACGCGGCGGCTGCCGGTGGCGGGTTCCCACACCTCCGCCCGGCCCGACGAGAGGTTGTTGAACTGGCCGAAGGCGGCGACCACCGCATCGCCGAGGAAGGCGACGTCGAGGATCGGATCGCCGCTGCTGTCGCGCGCGAGCTGCTCGCCGTTTCCGACGTCCCAGAGCTGGATCCCGCGCGCGGAGCTCCCGGTCAGGAGCCGCGCTCCGTCCGCCGAGAGCCGCGCAGCCGGGACGAAGCCCCGATGCGGGAAGATCCGCAGGCGCGCGCCGCTGGCCACATCCCACAGCGTGACATCGCCGTCGAAGCCCGTCGTGACCAGGCGCCGGCCGTCGGCGCTGAGCTCGGCGTTGCACACCAGGTGCTCGTGGTGGAAGGCGCGCAGCCGCTCGCCGCTGTCGGCGTCCCAGAGCCGGGCGCCGTCGTCGCCGGCCGTCACGATGCGGCTGCCGTCGGGGCTGTAGCGTGCGCAGGCGACGTCGGCGCCGCTCTCGAGCACCCGCAGCAGCCGCCGGCTGGGGAGCTCCCAGATCCGCGCCCGGCCGTCGAAGCATGCCGTCAGCAGGCGCGTGCCGTCCGGGTGGAAGTCGACCGAGGAGACCAGCGCCCCGTGGTCGAGCACGACCTCGAGGGCGGGGCAGGCAGCCCGCGCCTCGCGCCAGATCTTCCAGGTCTCCGGCCGCTCCTCCCGGGCGAGCGCCTCGACCGCGAACAGCTGGGCGGCCTGGGGATCGCTCGCCAGGCTGCTGACCGCCGCGTAGCGGTAGGCCTGACCGAGGTTGCGCAGAGCGTCGTCGCGCTCCTCGGCGGTGCGCGCGCGCTCGGCCTCGAGGCTGTGGATCGTGAAGATCACGCCGGCGGCGATGAGGAGCAGGAACACGGCGACCAGGTTCCACAGCCGCCGGTTGCGCCGGTAGCCGAGCTCAGCGCGCCGGGCCCAGCCCGGCTGCCGGTAGCGGATCGGCAGGTGAGCGCGCAGGGCGCGCAGGTCATCGGCGAGCTGGCGCAGCGACGCGGGCCGGTCGCGGGCCTCGGGCTCCAGGCCGCCGAGCAACAGGGTGCGCAGCTCCCAGGGCAGGCGGCGCGCCTGCGGCCGGGGCAGGCTGGGCCGCTCCCCGTCGCGCTTGCGGTCCGACGAGCGTTGGCGGGAGCTCTCGTCCTGGTCGTGATCGAACAGCCGCCGCCCGGTGTAGAGCTCGTAGAAGGTCGCGCACAGCCCGTAGCAGTCGCTCGCCGGACCGATCTCGCTCGCGCTCCGCCCCTCGAGCTGCTCGGGGGACATGTAGGCGGGGGTGCCGAGGGTCTGGCCGGTCGCGGTCTGGAGGGTGCGGGACTCGTGCTGGCTGCGCGCGATCCCGAAGTCCATCAACTTCAGGACGCCGTCCCGCCCGATCATGATGTTGCCGGGCTTGACGTCGCGGTGGAGCAGCCCCGCCGCGTGCACCGCCGCCAGCGCCTCGGCGGTCTGCTCGAACCAGGCGCTGAGCGGCGCTTGCGCCGGGGTCGTGCAGGCCTCGGGGAGATCGCAGGGCTCGTCGCGGTACCAGGCGCGGAAGAGCTGCTCGAGGCTGACGCCGTCGATCCACTCGAGGGCGATGTAGCGCCGCACCGACGCCTGGCGGCGGAAGCGGGCGAACCACTCCTCCCCGGAAAGCAGCCGCGCCAGCGCACCGCCCGGCGCCTGCCAGGGGCTCTCCCCCTGGGCGTAGACGCCGACGATGTGCGGGTGCCGGAAGTGGGAGAGGAACTCGGCCTCCTGGCGGAAGCGCTCGCCGGCCCGTTCCTCCAGCCCGTCGTGCAGGAGCTTCATCGCGACCCGGCGCCCGGTCGAGAGCTGCTGGGCGCGGTGGACGGTCGCGAAGCCTCCGGTTCCGACCGGCGCGCCGACGAGGAAGTCCTCGAGCAGCACCCCCTGCAGCTCCTCCGGGGCCAGCCGCGTCAGCCAGCGCTTGAAGCTCTCGTCCCGCACCCGTGCCCGTCCGAGCAGGCGCTCGAGGGATTCCTGCAGCGCGCCCCGCACCGTCTCGTCGTGGACCGGCGTGCCCGCGCGGCTCACGTAGGTGACGGCGAGGTCGGCCGTCAGCCCGGCAAAGACCAGCCAGCCGTCGTCGGAGCGGCGGAACCAGGGCGCGCGCGGGACCTCCTCCGGCGTCGCCAGGGACTCCTCGCAGGTGAGGAGGAAGTCCAGCCAGGGCGCGAGCGCCGCGGCGGCCTCCGCCCACCAGTCCCGGTCGCGGGGGTGGAGATGGGCGACGAGGTTGCGCAGCACGATCGGCATCGCGAGCGCCCGCCGCAGCCGGCAGCGGCGCTTGTGCAGCCGGTGCCGGGTCAGGGCACCGAGCGGACGCAGCGCGGCGACCGTCTCGGCGGGCAGCGGGCTGTCGAGCCACTCCATCAAGCTCGCGAGGAAGCGCGCCCCCGCCAGACGCTCCCGCTCCGCGGCGGTGCCCTCGCGCAGGACGGCCCGGCGCGCCTTGCCGAGGGCCTTGAGCAGCCCGTTCCAGGAGCCCCAGGCCGGCCGCTGCAGCCCCGCGATGGGTTGGAAGAGCTCGGGCCGCACCAGCGCGCAGCGCTCGAAGTCGGCCAGCGCGAGCAGCGCCAGCCGGCGGTGCAGCCCCTCGAGCAGGGCGAGGGCGGCCCGCACGTCGCGCTCGGGGTCGGCGCCGCGAGCGGTCGCCTCCGCCAGGGCGCAGAGCTGCTGGATCAGGGAAGGTGGGCTCTCGATGACCGGTTCCCCGCGGGGGTTTCGACTGGCTCTACTGTAGTCTACTGCGTGCCGGGTCGAGCCCTTTGCCTCGAGCTGGCGAACCGATTACCCTGTTTCCTCATGGAAGAGCCCGCGCAGCCGGTCTTGCACCCCGTCCAGAGACAGCACCGAGGCCGGAGATGAAGCCCCCGAGCGAGGTTCAGCCACCCCTTCCTTCATGCGCCTGGTCCCAGGACCCCGGTACGGTGTGCACGTCGCTGCAGGTCGAGCCGACGCGGGGGCTCAGTACGGTGGAGGCCGACCGGCGACGGCGCATCTTCGGCCCGAACCGGCTACGGCGGCACAGCCGGCGCAGCCTGCTCAGCATCCTGACCGCCCAGTTCAAGAGCGTGATCCTGGCGCTGCTCGCGGCGGCGGCGATCCTGGCCTTCGCCTTCGGCGACAACGTCGAGGGCGCCGCCGTCGTCGCCGTGATCCTGATCAATGCGGGCCTCGGCTTCGTGATGGAGCTGCGGGCGGTCCGCTCCATCGAGGCCTTGCGCCAGCTGTCGAGCGTCGAGGCGACGGTGCTGCGGGACGCGACGGCGCAGACCATCGCCGCGGAGGCGGTGGTTCCCGGCGATCTCATCCTCGTCGAGGCGGGCGACAGCGTGACCTCCGACGTGCGCCTGCTCGAAGCGAGCCGGCTGAAGGCCGACGAGTCGACGCTGACCGGCGAGTCGCTGCCCGTCGGCAAGGACCCGACGCCGGTAGCCCTCGACGCGGCCCTGGCCGAGCGGCGCTGCATGCTCTACAAGGGCTCGTCGATCACGCGCGGGAGCGGGCTCGGGGTCGTCGTCGCGACCGGGATGCAGACCGAGCTCGGGCGGATCAGCGCGCTCGTCGAGGAAGCGGAGGACGAGACCACGCCCCTGGAGGAGCGCCTGCGGAAGCTGGGAGGACGTCTGGTCTGGCTGACCATCGGCATCGTCGGGCTCCTGATCCCCTTCGGCATCGCGACGGGCAAGGACGCCCTGGTCGTCGTCAAGACCGCGGTCGTGCTGGCCGTCGCCGCCGTCCCCGAAGGTCTGCCGATCGTCGCGACCATCGCCCTGGCCCGCGGCATGTGGCGTATGGCGCGCCGCAACGCCCTGCTCGACCGCCTGTCCGCCGTCGAGACCCTCGGCTCGACCAGCGTCATCTTCTCGGACAAGACGGGCACCCTGACCGAGAACAGCATGACGGTCACCCGGCTGGTCTGGGACGGCCCCGCGCTGCAGGTCGGAGGCTCCGCCCTCGCGCTCGATGGCCCGCTGTCGTTGGCCGACGCGGAGGGGGACCCGCTCGAGCGGGAGGCGCTGCGCCGGGCCCTCGAGGTCGGCGTGCTGTGCACCAACGCGAGCATCGCCGAGGGAGCGGCTGGCCTGAAGACCGTCGGCGACCCGATGGAGGTCGCGCTGGTGATCGCGGCCGCCAAGGCCGGCATCCGCCAGGAGGAGATCGACCCGCGCCTGCCGGAGCTGCGCGAAGAGGCCTTCGACCCGGCGACCCGGATGATGGCCACGGTGCACCGGGCAGGGAGCGCCTACCGCGTCGCCGTCAAGGGCGCACCGGAGGCGGTGATCGAGTCCTGCAGCGCGGTGCTGACCGACGCGGGTCTCGAGCCCCTCGACGACGCGCTGAAGCTACGCTGGAAGCAGCGTTGCGCGGCGTTGGCCGCCCAGGGGCTGCGGCTCCTGGCCGCCGCGGACAAGACGGCGGAGGATCCGGGCGAGCGGCCCTACCAGGCCCTGACGCTGCTCGCGGTCTTCGCGATGCAAGACCCCCCGCGCACCGACGTGCGCGAGGCCCTCGCTCAGTGCGCGCGGGCCGGAATCCGGGTCGTGATGGCGACCGGCGACCTGGCGGAGACCGCGGGCAACATAGCCCGCGCCGTCGGGCTGACGGAGCGACCGGAGACCTGCACCATCGCCGGAGCGGCGCTCGACGCCGCACCGAGTGACGCGGGGGAGGAGGCGATCCGCGGGGCCCGCATCGTCGCGCGCTGTAGCCCGGAGCACAAGCTCCGCCTGGTCGAACGGTTCCAGGCGGCCGGCGAGGTCGTCGCGATGATCGGCGACGGGGTCAACGACGCCCCCGCGCTGAAGAAGGCCGACATCGGGGTCGCGATGGGCGGGCGGGGCACCCAGGTCGCCAAGGAGGCCGCGGACATGGTGATCCGCGACGACCGCTTCGCCACGATCGTGACGGCCGTCGAGCAGGGCCGGATCATCTTCGACAACATCCGCAACTTCGTCCTCTACCTGATGGCGACGAACGGGAGCGAGATCCTGCTCGTCACCGGCGCGACCGTCCTCGCCCTGCCCCTGCCCCTGTTGCCGCTGCAGATCCTGTTCCTCAACCTGCTCGCCGACGTCTTCCCCGCCCTGGCGCTCGGCTTCGGCGAGGCGCGCGGCGGGGTGCTCCTGCGCCCGCCGCGGCCCCGCGACGAGTCGGTGTTGATGCGCCGGCACTGGGTCTCGATCGCCGGCTGGAGCGTGGGCCTCGCGGCCAGCGTCCTCGGCGCCTTCGTCCTCGCGCTGCACGTCTTCGAGCTCGAGGCCGCGGAGGCCGTCACCGTCTCCTTCATCGGGCTCGCGCTCGGGCAGCTCTTCCACGTCTTCAACCTCCGCCAGCCCGGCTCGAGCCTGTTCCTGAACTCGATCACCCGCAACCGCTGGGTGTGGGGCGCCCTGGCCGTGTGCACGGTCCTGATCCTGGCGGCGGTGTACTACGGCAGGCTGGCGGGAGTGCTCGGGACGGTCGTGCCCGGAGACACCGGCTGGATGTTGATCCTGGGCTCGGCGACGCTGCCGCTGGTCGTCGGGCAGGTGAAGCGGTCGTGGGGCAGGTCGACGACCGCGAGCGGGAGCCGGTAGGCTGCGTCTCGAGCTGCTGCAAGCGCGCCTGACGGAGCGGGAAGCCGCCGAGCGAGAGCCCCCTTCGAGCTGATCCTTCGATCGATCCCGTGGCGCGTTCTCCTCAGCCCGAGGGGAAGTGACGGGCGCGACCCCGCCCCGATTGCAAATCCGCGTCCGAGCCGCGAGGATGCAGCTTTGGGAGGCGCCGCGTGGACAGCGAACAGCTCCTCGACAGTCTCGGCCTCGACGACGCGACCATCGTCACCGGCGGCCAGACCCTCAAGGCCGCCCCCGCCGAGCAAGGCCGGCTCAGCCAGGTGGTCGGCGCCCTGCCGGTGATCGAGCTCGGCGATGGCGACGGCGAGCTGTGCCTCGGCGACACCCTCGGGGTCGGCGGCATGGGCCTGGTGCGCGAGGCCGCGCAGCTCTCCCTCGGGCGCAAGGTCGCGGTCAAGAGCGTCAAGCCCGAGGCCGAGAGCGCGGCGACGGTCGGGGCCCTGTTGTGGGAAGCGCGGCTGACCGGCTCCCTCGAGCACCCGAACGTCGTGCCGGTCTACCGGGTCGGGAAGACCGAGGACGGCGCGCCGCTGATCGTGATGAAGAAGGTCGCCGGGCAGAGCTGGCAGGAGCTGCTCGACAAGGACTGGTACGGCCGCGAGCAGCTCGGCGACCGCGCCCTCGAGCACCATCTCGACATCCTCCACCAGGTCTGCCGGGCGGTCTCGTTCGCCCACTCGCACCGGATCATCCACCTCGACATCAAGCCCGAGAACGTGATGCTCGGCAGC
>JAUIEM010000371.1 GCA_030428695.1 bacterium | reverse complement strand
CGTCCCCTCGCCGGCCTCGCGGGCGCAGTCGCCCGCCTCGACCCGGGCGAGGGCGGCGAGCAACGCGCGCGCCGGACCGGGATCGCGCTCCAGCGCTCGCTCGGCCCGCCCCGCCCGCTCCCGGAACAGGACCAGGGCCTCGTCGAGCGCTCCCGCGCGGCGGTGGGCGCGGGCGCCGGACTCGAGCAGCTCGTCACGGCCGAGCGCGCGGCCATCCGCCTCGAGCGCCCGCACCAGCGCGAGGGCCTCGTCGTACAGGGCGGCGGCCCGCGCGGGTCCCGCCCTGCCCGCGCACAGCCGCAGCCCGCGCTGGAGCTCGACATCGCGGGCAGCGGAGGGACGCAGAGCGCGCAACGTGGTCAGGCTGGCCCCGAGCCATGCGTCGGCCCGCGCCGGACTGTCGAGCGCACGGCAGGCCGCGGCCAGGCCGCGCTCGCACAAGGCGCGCTCGAGTCCGGGGTGGGGACCGAGCTGGTCGAGGGCGGCGGTGAAGCACTCCCGCGCCCGGGTCGGCGCCCCGGCCTCGAGCTCGAGCTCGCCGAGGGCCCGCAGGCCCGCGCCGACCAGGCCTCCCGCCTCGACCGCGAGGGCGCGCTCCACCGCCTCGGCCAGCAGCCCCCGCGCCCGCTCCGGGAGCCCCCGCCGACGCGCCTCCCGCGCCTCGGCCAGCAGCCCCTCGGCGACCGCCCGGCCCAGCCCCGCGCGCCGGGCCAGGGCCAGCCCCCGCGCGGTCCAGGCGGCGGCGCTGTCCGCCGAAGGGGCGCGCCCGGCGAGGGCGTAGGCGACCGCGACGGCGACGGGCTCCGGCTGTCCGCCGAGCAGCGCCCAGGCCTCGCGCAGCGCCGCTTCCGCCGCCGCTCCCCGCTCCAGCCGGGCCAAAGCGAGCAGCCAGGAGGCCCGCTCCCGCGGCGCGCCGCCTCCCACAGCGAGGGCCTCGGCGTACAGCGCACGCGCCCGGCCGGGACGCCCGACCTCCCGCTCGAGGGCGGCGAGGCGCGCGAGCCGCGGCGGAGCCATCGCCTCGAGCCCGAGCAGCGCGGGGCGCAGCCGGGCAGCGAGCCAGCAGCGCGGGGCCGCGCCGAGCAGCGGCAGGCGCGGGAGGCCGGCGAGCAGCTCGAGGCCGAGCCAGGTCGCGCGGCGCCCGGCGGCGATCCGCCTACCCTCCGCGCGCTCCCGGGCGGCGCGCCGCTCCTCCCGCAGCAGGGCGACCTCCTCGGCGAGCGCCGCGGCCCGATCCCGGGTGAGGAGCAGCGCGACGCCGAGCACCCCGACCAGCGCCACGGC
Source organism: bacterium (assembly GCA_030428695.1). Next base: position 8,825 of record JAUIEM010000371.1, on the reverse strand, counting down.
GCACAGGCCGAACCAGAGCCCGCCTCGGGCCAGCCAGCCGCGCCGTCGCAGGCGCTGGGCGGAGGCCCCGAGCTCGCGGCGCAGGCTGGCGCTCGCGGGCAGCTCGGCGAGGTGCTCGAGCTGGACCCGGGCGAGGGCGTGGTCGGACTGCTCGAGGGCCGCCTGGGTGTACATGCGCCGCGCCTCGAGCTCGCCCTGCAGCGCGGCCGGGTTCTCGCGCCACAGCTTGCGCGCCTGCAGGAAGCCGTGGACCGCCGCCGCGTAGCGCTCGTACAGCTTGTGCCCGTCGAGCTCCTCGCGGGGGGCGGGCGTGGCGCGGGCCTCCTCGAGGCGCCGCCAGGCGTCCGTGCACAGCTCGAGGCTCTGGCGGTGGCGCTGATGCTCGCGCAGCGCGCGGCGCAGGGCCTCGACCCGGGGATAGCGGTCCGCGGGCAGCGGCTGCATCGCACGCAGGCAGATCGCGCGCAGCTCGTCGGGCACCGACGGCGGCAGCGGGTCCTTCTTTCCCCCGGCCGCCCGCAGCACGCTCTCGACGAAGGTCGACCCGCGGTGGGGCGGACGCCCGGCGAGGATGTGGTAGAGGATCGCGCCGAGCAGGTAGACGTCGGTCCAGGCGCCGATCTCATCCCCCCGGCCTTCGGCGAGCTCGGGGGCCATGTAGCAGGGCGTGCCGCAGGGACCGCCGAGCGCGCGGGCCGGACGCAGGCCGCGCTCGAGGGCCGCCGGGCCGATCGCGACCGCGACGCCCCAGTCCATCAGCAGGACCTCGCCGAAGGAGCCGACCATCACGTTGTCGGGCTTGAGGTCGTTGTGCGCGACGCCGCGGTCGTGGGCGAAGGCGACGGCGTTGCACAGCTGGCCGAGAATGTCGAGGTGCATCGCGACGTCGCCGGGATGCTCCGCGAGCAGCTCACTCCAGGGCCGACCCTCGACGTACTTCATCGCGAGGGCGAGCTGGCCGTCGAGCTCGGTCAGGCAATGGACGGGCACGATGTTGGGATGCTGCAGGTAGCCGCACACCAGCGCCTCCTCGACGAAGCTGCGGCTGGCCGCGCGGCGGGTGTCGGGGCCGGCGTCCGGAGTCAGCAGCAGCTGTTTGATCGCGACCGTGCGGCGCAGGCTGCCCTGATGGGCCGCGTACACGACCCCCATCCCGCCCCGGGCGAGCTCCGCGCCGAGGACGAACTCCCGCTCGACAGGCTCGCGCTCGGCCCCTTCCCCGAAGTCGACGGTGACGGTGCGGTCTTCGTCCGCGGAGGGCCGGAAGGTGGCCCCGGGGTCGAGGCTGTCGAGATCCGCGCCGAAGCGTGCGCTCCACCGCGTCAGGAGCTCGTCTCGCGCTGCCATGCCGCCCACCCCCACGTACGGGACGCCCCGCGCCAGCGCACGATGCGAGCGCTGCGCTTCCCGGGCCCACGTGATGGTATCAGTGCGGACACACGACCTGCAGCTGCGGGTCGAAGGCGCGGCCGACCGGACTGTAGCCCGGACCGCTGCCGGGGCGGCCGAGGGTCAGCGAGCAGCTGCCGAGATGATCGTCGGCGTGGGTCGCGTGCTGGGCGGCCGCGTCGAGGTTCCCGCGCACGGAGCGGCGTGTCTCACCGCAGCACCACTCGATGCGGAAGTCCGCGACCCGGTCGGCGAGGACCCTGCCGGTGACGGGATCGACCCGGAACAGCTGCGGGACCTCCCCCGCAGCGCCGGAGTGCCAATCGCTGCCGAGCTGCAGCAGGCTGACCGCCTGCGGGTCCTGGGCGAGGTCTCCCGGCTGCGCCTCGCCGAGCTCGACGGTCAGGGTGACCGTCTGCAGGTAGCCGAGCAGCGAGGTGCCCGCCGGGACGACGGGCCCGAGGCTCTGGTTCGCGAGGATGTCGTCGTAGGACGGCGCGTAGCCCGCGGCCCCGACGTCGATCAGGGCGTAGTCCTGGCGGAAGCTCGACAGCTGGTCGCCGACATCGAGCAGCCCCGCGATCGCCGCGCCGTACCAGGAGATGTCATCGAGCACCCGGACGCGGCTGTGCGGCGCGAACACCCCGGCCCACAGGTCGTGCTGGTGGCTGATCGCCACGTCCCGCGGACGCAGCAGGAAGGGCTCGTCCCGCTCTTCGGACGGGTCGAGGTAGCCGTACGGGGAGAGCAGGCCGGTCGTGTTGTCGAGGTCGACGAACACCTTGAGCGGCCGGGTCTCGTTCTCGAAGCGGGACGCGTGGGCGATCGTCAGCGCCTCCTGCAGGAACAGGTAGCCGTCCTCTCCGACCCGCAGGCTCGCCTCGCTGCCGGACAGCCACAGGCCGACGGCGTCGAGGTCGAGGTCGCCGCCGACATCGACGCGCGAGCCGTTGGCCAGCTGGAGCACGCCGGTGCCGACAGGGGTGTCCTGATCGGCCAGGACCACGAGGTCGGCGTCGGCGAGGTCCGTGCCGAGGTCGACGGCGAGCAGCGAGGCGTCGGTGCCGTACGACAGCACCTCCCCGAGCAGATCGAGACCCCCGCCGAGTCCGCCGAGGCTCCCCTCTGCGTGCGCCGCGATCTCGAGCAGGCTGCCGGAGATCTCGGTCCCCGCCTCGCCGTGCAGCTCGAGGCGCAGGTCGCCGTCGACCGCGATGCGGCCGTTTCCGCGCAGCAGGACTCCGCCGAAGCCGTGGTTCCCCGCCGGTCCGCCGACGGCGATGTGGGCGTCGCCGTGCACGCGGATCTCGCCCGGGCTGACCCAGCCGACCTCGAGCTCGGCCCAGGGGTCGATGCCGACGCCGACGATGGTGTCCTGGTCGCCGAGACGGAGGTTCCCGCTGACGCTGAGCTCGAGGTTGTCGGCCTCGAGCCGTCCCCGGTGCTCGATGACCAGGTGGGCGGCGGCCACCCGCAGCGGGCCGGCGCCGCGTAGCCGGGTCGTCAGCAGGAAGATGTCGTGGTCGCCGGTCTGCATCCCTTCGGGCGCCTCGGCCGGATTCCCGGCGATGCCGCCCTGGACGATGGTGACCGCGTGCTGATCGGAGAGCACCTGGACGTGGCCGGAGAGCAGCGCGATGTCGTCACGCACGTGGATCTCGACCGGGCCGGCCCGGTTGTCGATCAGCAGCGTCGCCAGCGGCGAGAGCAGGGACAGGTCCTCGAACAGGAACACCCCGTCACCGCCCGGCGCCTCGAGGGTCTGCATCAGGGGCAGGTGGATCGGCGGAGCGTCGCCGCCCCGCAGGACCAGCCCCCCGACGATGAGATGCTGCTCGGGATCGTAGCCGAGCTCGTGGTAGCCGAGCCGGCCCGCCTGGCTGGCCAGCCACGCTTCGTTGCGGACGGGGACGCCGGCCGGGCGCTCGAAGCTGCCCGCGCGGAAGACGTGGTCGTCCCAGGTGCCCGCGCCGCGTTCGACCGCGAGCAGCCGGGCGTCGTCGAGCAGGTGGTTGAGCAGCCGGGCGCCCGCGGTGTACGGCCCCCGTCCCGCGACCTCGAGGCTGGGCTCGAGGCCGAGCTCGAGCCGGGTCGCGCCGCCGACCACGCCGCCCTCGGCGGTGCCGAGCAGCGTCTGGCCGCCCCACAGGTCGCCGTCGACACGACCCTGCTCGACCGCGACGTCCCCCTTGCCGACCTTGAGGTTGCCCGTGACTCGCCCGTAACCTCCGTCCGGGCCGAGCACGGCGGCCGTGATCAGGTCGCCGTTCTCGGGGTCCTGGCTCAGGGAGGCGTAGACGTCCGGCTGGAAGAGTCCCGTCTCGCCGTCGATATGCTCGTCTCCCCAAAGCTGATGGTCGTCGAGGTCGAGCGAGGCGGCGGCGGGGTGGCGGTACTCGAAGGAGCTGTAGGCATCCCCCCACACCTGGCCGGCCAGGCGGATCTGGCCGAGACTGAGGACGCGGGCGTCGGTGTAGCCGAGGTAGCGGTCGATGTCCGAGGCGAGATCTTCCCAGTCGTGCCCCGAAGACGGGGTGAACGCGAACGGGTCGGTCCGGGAGTCGAAGGCATCGACCTCGAACCAGCCGTTCCGGTCGAGCCGCAGCTGGCGGACCGCGGCGATGCCGAACCCGAACAGGGGGATGCGGGAGGCCGAGCCGCCGGGCCGCAGGTAGCGGCTCAGGGTCTTGTGGGCCTGGCCCGCGAAGCCGTGCGCGTCGACGCGCAGCCAGCGCCGGGCCGGATCGCCGGGGAACCCGCTCGAGCCGACGTCGAGCGCGACGAGCTCGACGCGGTGGCCTTCCGCTTCGTCCTCGAAGGCGAACAGCGTGGCGGCGTCGTGCTCGCCGTGGTCGCAGCCGATGTGGGAATCGCCGTCGACGGGGCTCGGCGCGCGAGCGCCGGGACCCTGCTCGAGCAGCGCATGCAGGTCGAGCTCGCCGGTCCGGATCCGGGCGAGCATGCGCTCGATGCCGGTCCGGGCGTGCAGCGCGGCCTGGCGTTGATCTTCGAGGCCGTTCGCGACGTTGTGAAAGCCCTGCCCGTAGATCGAGAGCACGCCGACGAAGGACAGGACGACGATGTTCAGAGCGATCGCCATCATCAGCATGGAAGCGCCTCGGCGGCGGGCGACAGCACTCGGATCCATAGACCACCTCCTCACAGTCAACCGATGCGATGGTACAAGCGAAATAGAAATTACGCAACGAAGCCGGCGCGCGGCGGACGACCTTGCGACGCCGAAGATCTCCGGTAACCTGGGGTAGAGAAGGTGCCGGAGGATGAATCTTTATTTTCCAAGACCTCCCCCACGACCTGTCTTCCGGCCTTCCAGGCGCCTCGAGAGCGGCGCCAACGTAGGACAGTGTCGCGCGATGCAGCCCCCTAGACAACAGGCATAGACCTTGTACAGGTTTTACTCACGTGCATCACTAATAGCGATTGGGCTGTCGTTGATTCCGACGGTTTGGGCAGATGTCCATCCGGGTCTCGACTCGCTGGAGTTCTCTGCCTTGCAGGAGCTGACACGCCGGGGCGCACGGCTCCCACCTTCGGTCAGCTTCGCCGACCTCGGCGCGGCCCTGCTCCAGCGCGACCCCGACAGCGCCGAGCTCGTGTTGAGGGATGTGGTCTCCCTCGAGGGCGGGGAACGGGCGACCGCCATCGCGCTGCTCGCCGGGCGAGGCCGGCAGCTCGAGAGCTTCGTCTTCCTCGCCCGGCAGCTCGCCGCCGCCGACACCGGCGAAGAACGCCAGCTCAGCGCGGCGCTCGCCCGCTTCGCACGGCGCATGCGCGACGACCCGACCTGGGTCCTCGCGCTCCCGGGCGAGCTCGGCTTCCAGAGCCCCGGGACCGCGGAGACGATCGGCTACTTCGTCGCGATCGCGGGCGGAGACGTCGGGCGCGAGCTGCTGCGGCACCTGCTCGACGCCCGGGACGGCCGGATGCTGACGCACGTGCTCCTGCACTACAGCGCGCCGCTGGGCGACCGCTTCCTGCAGCAGGTCGCGGCCCTGCTGGCCCATAGAACGTCCGAACCGGAGCTGCGCCTGGCCGCGGTCGTCGCCCTGCAGCGCCAGGGGGCCGTCGCGCTCCCGCACCTGAAGACCGCCTACCAGGCGCTCCCGCCGCCGGTCGATGCGGCCGACGAAGAGCTGCGCACCCTCCTCCAGCGGGCGCTCGGCAACCGGGGCCCGGAGACGCGCCTGCCGACGACGGTCGAGCTCCGCGGGCCGGGCGAGGACGTCCCCGCTCCGCTGCTGCCCTGGGCGGCGATCGGGCTGGCGCTCGGGCTCCTGGCGCTCGGCCTCAGCTTCAAGGCCCAGGGACTGACCGCCACCGTGCTCACCCTGCCGGTCGCGACCCTCATCTGCTTCGTCACCGTCGCGTCGGGGGTGCAGCGGCTGGCGACGCCCGTCCCGGAGCCCGTGACGGAGACCGCGCTGGTCGGGCTGTACGCTCCGGAGCTGCTGCAGGCCGCCCACACCGATCTGTACCGCTACCTCGCCGCCCTGCGCCAGGACCTCGACGAGCAGTCCGCGCTGAGCGCCGTCCTCCGGCCCCCCGCGTTCGCCGCCGCGAAGGCCGCGCCCGGCGTGCGGGACGGCACCGCGTTCCTGCCGTTCCTGCGCCGCTTCGAAGGCGCCCCGCGCCTGCTGCTGGTGCCGACCGGCACCGCGACCGTGCGGGCCGTGCTGCTGTTCGGCGACGACCGGGCCCTGGTCGCCGCGGTGAGCTACCGGCTCGGCGAGGAAGGGCCGCGCCTGCGGGCCTTCGCGGTCGCCGAAGAGACCGACGCCGCGCAGGTCTCGACCACCTACAGCGCGCCCTCCGTCGGCAGGTCGGCGCCGCCTCCCCCACGACCGGTCGACGCGACCCTGCTCCTCGCCCTGGGGCTGGCCGTGCTCGGGCTGCTCGCCTGCACGGCGACGGTCGGGCGTGTGACGAGCCTCAAGCCCTGGCTCGCGTTGCGTCGCCCGTCGAAGATCAGGCGCCGCACGCGCAAGGCCGAGGTCGAGCAGGCGCGGCCCGAGCTCACCCCCCAGCTCGCCGCCGCCCTCGACCTCGGCACGACGGGCTACTCGGCGCACCGCGAGCTGATCCAGGCGATCGCGCGCAGCTACCTGCAGCTGACCGTGCCCAACCTCGACGAGACCCCGGCCGACCTCTCGAGCGCCGCGGGTCCGGAGAGCCTGGTCGCGGAGGTCGCCCCCGCGGACGGCGCGATCGAGACCGAGCTCGCGACCGCCCTCGCCAAGATGTTCATCCGCGTCCGCAACCGCCCCGGCAGCACGGGCTTCCGCATCGAGCAGCCGGGCACGAAGGCGACGATGGTCCCCGCGACCCACGCCGACCCCTCCGAGGAGGTGCAGGACTTCCTCGAGACCACCTCGCTGGCGATGGGGGCGCTGGCCCGCGAGCTCGAGGCGATGCGGTCGCGGACCTCGACGATCACCCTCGACGACCTCGTGCCGGGCGTCGAGCCCGACCTCGAGCCGCCCACGGAGGCAGAGCAGCAGACATGATGCGCAGCAGGACGAACAGCGCAGCCTCGCGCGCGTGCAGAGCCCGACATGCCAAGACGGAAGAGAGGGAGGGAACGATGTCCGGTGCGATCCTGACCGTGCTGGACGGTCACCTCAAAGGCGGCTTGTTCCACGTCGTCAGTGACCTGACCATCGGCTCGGAGCCGGGCTGCGGCCTGCGCCTGGACGACCGCGGCGTCGCCGCGCGCCACGCGACCCTCCGCTGGCTGCACGGACGGGCGACCGTCGTACCTCACGCGCGGTGCGTGCTCGAGGGCGAGCCGATCAGCGCCGAGCGCGAGCACATCATCCCGTCGGGCTCGCTGCTCGAGGTCGGCACCGTGACGCTCCTCGTCTCGCACCTGACCCCGACCGGCACCCTGACCGAGAGCTCGCTGCACGTCGCGCGGGTCCCGAGCGGCGCGGTGCCGGGCGCGGCGAAGGCGCCCTCCGGGAAGTCCCGGGCGCTGGCGCCCGAGGTGCTCGAGGCGCGCCGGGCGCCGGCCCGCGACCTGCTCCGCGCCGGCGCACCGACGCCCTTCGGGAACCTCCTGCGCGATGTCGATGGGGCCTGCGTGGCCGCCCTGCTCGACCTCTCGACCCGCGAGGCCTTGTTCCTGAAGCATACCTACAAGGCCCTCAGCCCCGATGCGGAGACCTCCGTCGTCGCCGCCCTCGTCGCGATGCTGACCAGGGTCGGGCTCGAGCCGGTGGAAGGTCTCCTGTTCGAGGGCGGGCCCTCCGACCTGCGCGAGGGCTTCCACCAGACCTCCCAGGGCGTCTATCTGTACCAGGCCAGCCGGCTGTTGCCGACGGTCTGCGGCGTGCTGGTCGGCCGGCGGGAGACCAACCGCATGATCGGTGCGCTCAAGCTGCGCGAAGCCGTCGAGCTGACCGAGGAGCACGCCCACCGCCGCAGCGGACACAACGGGAGCGGCCCGACCAGCAGCGGGCTGCTGCAGATCCTGACCACCGAGCGGATGCGGCTGGCCGAGCGCGCGGCCCGACGGACCGTCGCGGAGGCGGCGGCGAGCAGGCCCGGCTCGCGGCGGAAGAAGGCAGGGGCGGAGGCGACGATCGCCGGCGACGCGGGCACGCTCGGCCTGTCCAACGTGTTCCAGATCGTCTCCCAGGAGCGCCGCTCCGGACTGTTGAAGATCACCGCTCCGCGGCGCACCCTGAGCATCCTGCTCGAGGAGGGGCGCATCCTCTCCGCCTGGCACGAAAACGTGCCGGTGACCGAGGGGCTGGGGCGGCTCCTGGTCGTCCGCAACGAGCTGACCCTGCGCGACCTCGCCAAGGCGCGCAGCCGGGCCGAGGAGAGCGGTCGCGAGCTGGCGGCGGTGCTGCTCGAAGAGGAGCTGGTGCCGAAGGTCGAGCTCCAGGACGCCCTCGCCCAGATCGTCGCGGACCGCATCTTCCCCTGCTTCACCTGGCCGGACGCCCACTTCGAGCTGCACACCGGCGAGCAGCCCCATCTCGACTGGTTCCGCCCGATCGATGTCAGCCAGATCCTCTTCCAGGGCGCGCTGATCGTCGACGAGCTGCCGCGGGTGCGCGCGGTCTTCCCGAGCGACGATGTCGCCGTGCGGGTCGCCGTCCACGCCGAGAAGATCGAGGTCAGCGAACGCGGACGGGACATGCTGCGGCTGGTCCCGGACCACTGGATCCGCATCCGCAAGCTCCGCGAACGCTCGCCGGAGCCCTACTTCGACGTCTACCGCCTGCTGCTCGAGCTCGCCCACGCGGGCCGCATCGAGGTCCAGGAGAGCAAGCCGCCGCCGTCCTCGAGCCGGACCCCGAGCCGCCGCCGCCTCAGCGGCAAGGCCAAGCTCGGCCGGCGCCTGCGCGAGCTGCGGGTCGCGGCGGACATCAGCGCGGCCGAGGCGGCCCGCCGGCTCGGCGTCGACC
>JAUIEM010000370.1 GCA_030428695.1 bacterium | reverse complement strand
CGTCGCCAAGGTGCGCGGCCTGCCGGCCCAGCCCTGGGCCGGCTGGGGCGAGATCCTCGCCTCGGCGCGTCGGGGTGTCGGGATGACGCGTCGGCTGCTGTCGCTGTCGAGGCAGCAGCCCGCCCAGGCACGGCCGGTCGATCTCAACCGCGGCCTCGACGATCTCCGCAAGCTGCTGCGCGGGACCCTCGGCGAGCACATCGACCTCAGGATCGAGCTCGCTCCCCAGCCGCTCGTCGTCGAGATCGACCCCGTGCAGTTCGATCAGGTGGTGATCAATCTCGCGGTCAATGCGCGCGACGCGATGCCTGACGGAGGGCGCCTGACGCTGCGCCTCCTCGGCCCCACCACGGGACCCGACGGCGCGCGCTGGGCGCGGCTCGAGGTCCGCGACACCGGGGTCGGCATGGGGCCTGAGGTCGTCGAGCATCTGTTCGAGCCCTTCTTCTCGACCAAGGGCTCGACGGGTACCGGCCTCGGGCTGGCGACCAGTCTCGGCATCATCGAGCATGCCGGCGGCTCGATCCGCGTCGACAGCGCGCCAGGCCGGGGCTCGACCTTCAGCATCGAGCTGCCCGCGGCGGACATGTCGGTCGCGGTCCCCACGAAACCGTCGTCGGCGGTCGTGCGAAGCGGGCACGGCGAGCACATTCTGGTCGTCGAGGACGAGCCTGCGCTGCGGATGGGCGTCGCCCGGACGCTGCGGGCTGCCGGCTACCGTGTCAGCCTCGCCGCCGACGGAAACGAGGCGATCGCCCAGCTCGAAGAGCTCGGCGCGAGCATCGATCTGGTCTTCTCGGACATCGTGATGCCGGGGTGCAGCGGCTACGAGGTCGCCGCCCAGGCCGCGCGCCGCGCTCCGCAGGCGCCGGTGGTCCTCACCTCTGGATACATCGACGAGACGGCACGGACCGAGCAACGCGATCGCTACCCGGTGCTGTGGAAGCCTGTCGCCGCGGGCGATCTGCGCGACGCGATCGGCACGGTGCTGGCCGGGAAACGGGCCGAGGCAGAGGCCGCGCCGTCGCTGGGGGCGGACGCCGAGCCCGGCGGCAGGGTGCTGATCGTCGAGGATGACCCGATCGCCCGGGTCGCGACCGAGCGGGTCGTCGGCGCCGCCGGCTTCGCCGCGACCGCGGTCGCGACACTGGCGGAGGCACGGGAGGCGGTCGAGCGTTGCGACGATCTGCGTTTTGTGCTGTGCGACCTGACACTGCCCGACGGATCGAGCGTGCCCTTCCTCGATGAGCTCGCCGAGACCCGGCCGGCGCTCTGTCCGCGGGTGCTCGTGTTGACCGGCGGCGCGATCGATGCCGAGGGACGCGCCCTCATCGCCAGCGGGCGCTTCCGGGTCTTGCTCAAGCCGATCGAGCCCCCCGTGCTGTTCCGTGCGATGGGGCGGAACCCCGACGTTCCCCGCGCGCTCGCGACGACGGAGAGAGACGAGCGGGAGGTGCCAGCCGGGCCTCCACGGCGGTCGGGGGACGAAGAGGTGCTCGCGCTCGCCTCATTGATCTCCCACGACCTGCGGGCCCCGCTGCGCGGAGCGCGTCAGCTGCTGGGCTTTATCGAGGAGGATCTCGGCGAGCGCGGCCCGGAGATCGAGAAGTACCTCCGCCTGCTGACCGACAGGCTCGCCCGCCTCGATGAGATGGTCGATGGTCTGCTCGCCTACGCGAGGATCGGGACAAAGACCCTGCCGAGGGCCCTGGTCGACACGGACGCGCTCGTCGTCGAGGTCTTCGAGGAGGTCGTGCGGGGTAGAGCGTACAGCCTACGGCGGGAGGGCGCGTTGCCGGAGGTGCTCACCGAGCGCGCGCTGCTGCGACAGGTGCTGTTCGAGCTGATCGCGAACGCGGTCGAGCATCACGACGAAGAGCAGGGCGAGCTCGTCGTCCGCGGAGGCCTCGAGCAAGACATCCTGCATCTGGAGGTCGAGGACGATGGGCCCGGCGTGCCGCCGGCGGTACACACCCGCATCTTCTTGCCCTTCCAGGGCCTGCGCTCGACCCGCGGAGCCGGGATGGGGCTGGCCTACGTCAAGCGCGTCATCGACGTCCGGCGCGGCGCGGTCGGTGTGCGCTCCGATGGCCGGCGGGGGACGGTCGTCCACGTCAGCTGGCCCCTCGGCTGAGGTCGAGGCTGCTCGCTCAGCGCATTGCGCCGAGCCCCGCCAGGTGGCTGGCGATCGCGGAGGGCGGCAGAACGTGGCGGGCGGCCCCCCTGGCGATCGCCTCCCCCGGCATGCCGAAGACGACGCAGCTCGCCTCATCCTGGGCGAAGGTCAGGGCACCCCGTGCGCGCATCCGCGCCAGGCCTTCGGCCCCGTCGCTTCCCATCCCGGTCAGGAGCACGCCGACGCCACGTCGGCCGCAGCGCTCGGCGACCGAGCGGAACAGGAGCTCGACCGATGGCCGCAGCCCCCGCCAGGGTCGATCCCGGGTCGTGCGCAGCTCGCCATTCGGGCCAAGCAGCAGGTGGTGGTCGTCCGGTGCGACGTAGACCCGGCCCGCCCGCGGCGTCTCCCCATTCAGCGCCAGGGAGGTGGGCAACCCCGAGACCCGCCCCAGCCAGTCGACGAGGCCGGACGTGAAGCCGTCGGCGATGTGTTGGACGAGCAGGATCGGGAGCGGAAACTCCGGGGGCAACCCCTGCAGGAGCGCGGCGACCGCGCCAGGCCCCCCGGTCGAGGCTCCGATCGCGACCAGCGAAGCGCCACCGCTTGTCGCCGGCGGCTGCATCCCCGGCCGCGCGGGGCCGATGCCGGGGGCTGGCACTTCGAAGCGGCGCGGCGTGAGCGTGGGAGGGATCTCGACCGGCGCGGGAGTCGGGGGGACCACGTCGCGGTTGGCACGGTGGACGACCCGGACCTCGGCCATCAGCTTGAGGGTGTCGAGGAGCGCCGCCAGCTCGCGCTCGGCGTCGGGGTCTTCGAGCCCGCGGGGTTTCCTCAGCGCGGTGAGCGCGCCCGCCTCGAGGGCCTGCATCACGGTGTCGAGCTCGGAGTACGCGGTGCTCGCCGTGCAGATGACGATCGGCACCGGGGCACGGGTCATGATCCGGCGGGTCGTCTCGAGACCGTCGATGCCGGGCAGGTGGATGTCCATCAGCACCACGTCCGGCCGCTGACGGCGGAGGAACATCAACGCGGCCTCGCCGCTGCCGACCGCGGCGACGACCCGCAGCCCCGGCTCGGTCCCGATCACATGGACGAGGAGCTCCCTCGTCACGTGGACGTCCTCGACGATCAGCACATCGACCACAGGCGTTCCCGCTTCGCCTCATACAAGGCTTCGAAGGGTGTCCAGCAAGTCGTCCTGGTCGAAGCTGCTCTTGACGACGTAGGCGCTGGCGCCGACCTCAAGACCGTACGCGCGATCCTTCCTCGACTCCAGGGCAGTCACCAGCACTACCGGCAACGTCCGGAGAGCCTCGTCGAGGCGTACCCTGCGCGTCAGCTCGAAGCCGTTCATGCGGGGCATGTCGACATCCGTGACCAGCGCGTCGAACGCCGCGCCGTGCAGCTTGGTCAGGGCATCCACCCCGTCGACCGCGGTCGTGACCTCGTACCCCGCCCGTTCCAGGATGGTTTGTAGCAGTGTACGCGATGTGATCGAGTCTTCGGCGATGAGCAGGTGCGGAGCCCGCTCTCCCAGCCCCTCTGCGGCATCGCCTGGGAGGGCGTACCCGGCGCGCGCCGCGCCGCGGACGAGGTCCTCGGCGCGCAGGATGGGGAGGAGGACGTCCTGGCTGTCGACGATCGCCGCCCCCGCGATGTTCTCGACGCGGAGGAGCTGGGGCCCCAGGCTCCGGGCTACCAGCTCGCGCTCATCTTCGACGGCGTCGACGACGAGGCCGATCGCGGGCTTCCCTGACCCGGAGCGGATGACGACCAGCGTCACCTTCTCCGTTCCGGGTCGTCCGGGCCTCGTGAGCTCGAGCACATCCCGCAGCGCCACCACCGCCAGGGCCTGCCCGCCGATCGAGACGGTCGCGCGGTTGCCGACGGACTTGATCGTGTCGCGCCCGATCTGCAACACCCGCTGAATCTTGGTGGTCGGGAGGACGAAGCGGCTGCCCGCGGTCTCGACGATCACCCCCCGGAAGGTCGAGAGGGTCGAGGGAACCCGCAGCCGGAAGGTGGTGCCCTCGCCGCGGGTCGACGCCAGCTCGACGCTTCCGCCCAGGCGCTGGACGCGCTCTTCGACGATCGCCAGGCCCAGACCTCGTCCGGACAGCCGGGTCACGTCCGCCGTCGTCGTCAGCCCCGAATGGAAGACCAGCGCATCGATGACGGCCGGCTCGGCCTCGTCGGCCTCGGCTTCCGTGAGCAGCCCATGGCGGACCGCGGCCGCGCGGACCTTCTCGGTGTCGACGCCCGGGCCGTCATCACGCAGCGTGAGCTCGACCCGGTTCCCTTCGACCGTATCGATGTCGAGCTGAAGCAAGGCGGTAGCGGGCTTGCCGGCCTTCGCCCGGAGTGCGGGGGGCTCGACCCCGTGGTCGATGCAGTTGTTGAGCAGGTGGACCAGGGGGTCTTTGAGCTCGTCGATGATGCGGCGGTCGATCTCGACGTCCTCCCCGCTGACCCGCAGCTCGACCTGCTTGCCCTGTGCCCGCGCGAGGTCGCGGGCCAGACTCGGGATGGTGCCGACCAGCGCCGAGCAGGGCAGCAGCAGAAGCTGCCGACCCTGGGCAAGGAGCTCGTCGGCGATCGACGCCAGCGCGACAGCGTGTTGCCGGGTCGCTGCCGCGAGGCCGATCAGGGCGCTCTCGAGGCGCCTGGAGGCGACCAGCACCGGCACCCGGGAGCCGCGGAGCGCAGCCTCGCGCGTCCGGCGTTGCTCCGCGAGGAGCTCACGCTCCCGCTCGCGGTTCCAGGCCGCGAGCTCCCGCGCCAGCGCGCGGAGCTGATCGGCGTGGGACCGCGCGGCGAGTTTGGGGCCGATGAGCTCCTCGGCCGCGGTGAGAACCTCCTGGAGTCGCACGCTCGCTACCCGCACGGTGTCCGCCGCGACCGCGATCGCCAGCCGGTGTGTGGCCCCTCCCCGCGCGGTACCGGTGGTGCTCTCTTCCCGCGGACGTCTGCCGGAGGCGGGGCGCGGGCTCGGCGTGGCGGGGGCGGCCTCCGTCGCGTCCGCCGCGAGCGATCGTGCGACGACCTGCAGCGCCGCGACAGATCGTTTCCGCCTGTCGGCGAGCTCTGTCGGAACCTCCGCATCCGGATCCGCGCACAGCGACGCCAGCGTCTCCCGGGCCCGGTGGAGGGTGTCGAAGGCCTCGGTCGACACCGCGACCGGACGCTCCTTGAGGATCGCGAAGACGTTCTCGAGCGCGACGCACAGGCTCTCCGCGCTCTGCAAGCCTACCGTACGGGCGGCGCCCTTGAGGGAGTGCGCATGGCGGAATGCGCGCTCGAGGATGGCCGCCCGCTCCTCGGACGCCGCCTGCTCGTAGGAGACGAGCTCATTGCCCAACGAGGTGAGGTGCTCGGCCGCTTCGACGCGAAACATCGCGCGTAGCCTGGCGAGAAGGGCGCGCCTCTTGTCGTTCATCGCCGTCTCCGAATCGTGCGCGCTCAGTCGACCAGCCGCTGCCGCTCGACGGTCTCCTTCAGGCGTGTCCCGAGGCGGGTCAGCTTCTCCACCGCTTCCTGCAGCTGTCGTGAGCCGTGCACGTTCTGCGATGTCGCCTCGCGGATGTTCTTGATCGCCGCCGCGATCTGGTCCATGCCGACGAGTTGTTGCTGGCTCGAGGCCGCGATCTGCACGGCGGTGCGCGCGGACTCGTCGACGCTCTTCGCCAGCGCATCGATCGCTTCGCCCGCGCCGCGGGCCTGCTCGACACCCACGTCGACGGTCCTCGCGCCCTGCTCGGTCGCTGTCACGGCCGCAGAGGTCGCTTTCTGCACCTCCATCAGAATCCTGCGGACCTGGGTCGTCGCCTCCCTTGACTGTTGCGCCAGGCTCTTGACCTCTCGGGCCACGACTGCGAAGCTCTTGCCGAACTCACCGGCGCGGGTCGCCTCGATCGCCGCGTTGACCGCGAGCAGGTTGCTCTGCTCGGCGAGATCATTGACGGTCGCGATGATCTCCCCGATCGCCTGACCCTGGTCGGAGAGGCGCATCACGCTTCGTCCGATCTGGTCCATCTGTTCGCGGATCCCCACCATTCCGCCGACCGTGTCGGCGACGGCCTTGCGCCCGGCCTCGGTGACGTCGAGCGTGCGCTTGGCGGACTGCTCGACGACCCGCGCCTTCTGATGGGAGAGGCGCGCGGTCTGCTTGACTTCTTCGGTCGTCGCCGAGGTCTCGCTCACCGCCGACGCTGTCTCGGTCGCGCCGGTCGAGACCTGGGCGATGGTCGAGAGGATCTCTGCGGAGGAGGTGGCGAGGACGTCGAAGCCGTGGCGCAGCTCGCCATTGATCTTCCGCAGGTTGTGGACCATCGTGTTCACGTGGCTGCGCAGCCGTTCGAACTCACCCTGGAAGCCCGCCGTGATCGGACCGGGGATCTCGTCGTTCGCGACCCGGCGGATGACCTCGGCCGTGACGTTGAGCGGGATGGTGACCGCGTCCAGGGTCGCGTTGAAGCCATCGATGATCGCCCGGAAGGCGCCCTTGTGGCGGGTGCCGTCGGCTCGTGTCGCGAGCTGGCCCGCGACCGCCGCACGGCTGAGCAGCTGGGCGTCCTCGTCCAGCGCGCGCAGGGCAGCGATCATCGACTGAAAGGCACCCTGCAGGACGCCGATCTCGTCGGCGCGCGGCGTGAGGCGATCCGTCTCGAGCTGGCCGTCGGCCACGCCCTTCGCGGCCGCGGTCAGCGAAACGATGGGGGTAACGAGCGTCTTGCGCAGCCACAGGCCCGCGCCGATGAGCGCCAGGACGGAGAGCACCGAGCCGCCGAGCAGGACCCCCGCCAGCGCCGCCTCTTCGGCCTCGAGACTGGCCTGACGCGAGGCGAGCAGGGCCTCCTCCTCCCCGCGCACCGACGCGAGCAGCGTGCGGAACTCCTCCATCGCGCGGGCACCCCGGTCGGAGAGAACGACGACGAGGGCGGAGTCGAGGCCCTCGTCCCGGCGCAGGCGCACCGTCTCCTCGAGCTCTGCGAGCTTGACCGCGACCAGCGACGCGGCAGCGCGCAGGCGGTGTTGTTGGACAGGGTTGTCCGCGGTCAGCACCCGCAGGCTGTCGAGGGCCCGATGGACCGCCTGCCTGCCCCGCAGGAATGGTTCGAGGTAGGCTTCCTTACCGGTCAAGAGGAAGCCGCGCTGGCCGGTCTCCGCGTCGAGCAGCTCACCCTCGACGCGCTCGATCTGGTGCAGCACCCTGTAGGTGTGGGTGACCCACGAGTGGCTCTCCCGCTGGGCGTCCTGCTCGTAGATCGTCGATGCGACGCTGAGGCCGAAGACGGCGATGGGAATGGCGAAGGAGATGGTGAGCCGGGCTCCGATCGTGACGGACATGAATCCCCTCTCAGCGGCGTGGGCCGGTGTGCGGACGGTTGGCATGGACTTTCAGGGCGGGATCATCGAGCAGGCGCGCGCCGTCGAGCACGGCGACCAGGTCGGACGTCACGCCGAGGAAGAAGCGCCGGTGGATCCCCCGCAGCGTCGGCAGCTCGGTGTCGAGCGTAGCCGAGGGCGCGGACACTCCGCTGACGCTGTCGGCGAGCAGCCCGAGCTCGTCGCTCCCGTCGCCGAGGACGACCACCCGGTTCAACTCGGTCAGGCCTACGTCGGGCAGGCTGAAGACGCGGCGCAGGTCGATGATGGCCAGGATGCGACCGTGGTGAGGGGTGATGCCGGCGATGAACGGCGGCGTGCACGGGAGGCTGGTCAGGGAGCGCAGCCCGCGGACCTCGCGGACGTGACACGACTCCACGGCGAAAGACTCGCTCGCGAGCTCGAATCCGAGCAGCTCGATGCGCTCTGCGCGCGCATCGGCGGTGTGCGGCTCCGCCAGCGCCCGCGCGCGCTCTGCGAGGACACGTCGGACGGTCGCGGGGTCGCGGGACGGGCCGTCCATGCTCGCCCTCAGCTCCGCCACACGGAGGCGGATGGTGTCGTCCCTGTCCGCCACCTCAGGTCGCCACGCCCGGGTGCAGCGATTCGAGCAGCTGGCCGCAGGACAGCCCGCCCGCGCGCGCCGGGAGCTCGTCCGGCGGCCTGGAAGCCAGCACCCGCCGGGCGACCCGCCCGTGACGCTTGGCAGCGCCCCGCCTCCCGGCACGCTGGTAGAGCGTGGCCAGCGCGTGATGGCTGACGACACAGCGCCGGTCGAGGTAGAGAACGCGGCGCAGGGCGTCGATCGCGCGCTCGACCTGGCCGAGCTCCTGGTGCACCCGCGCGCACAGGAAATGGGCCTCGGGGTTGGTGCGGTTCCCCTCGATCGCTGCCTCGCACAAGCGCAGCGCTTCCTCGAGCTGGCCTTCGTCGGCCCGCTTCCGTGCCAGTTCGAGCTGGACGCGGGGCTCGTCGGGATCGGAGACGCGCGTGGGAGGAACCGGGGAGGGCGAGGCCGACCCCGCATGGTCGGAGGTCTCGGGGGCGTGCACCGGCGGCTTCCGCCGCAGCGTGCCGCGTGCCACGGGTGAGGAGGCGCGAAGGGGCAACGGCGACGCGGCTGGCGTGAGGACCCGGGGGGAGAGGCTCGCGTCCCCAGGCGATGCCGGGGGCACGAAGCCCTTGTGGTAGATCGTCACCCCGTCCCGCTGGTTGATGACGTAGTCGGAGTACAGCGCGTGGCCGGCCTCGGCCGCGGCAACGAACAGGCAGCCCCCGTCGCTCAGGCAGCGATGAAAGGCGGCGACGACCTGTTCCTGGTGGGCGCGGGTCAGGTACATCAGGACGTTTCTGCAGAAGATCACGTCGACGTCCGCCGTGCCGTTGGTTTCCGACGGAAACTCACTGGACACCAGGTTGACCGGGACGAGCTGGACCGTCGCCCGGACCCGGTCAGCGATCTTGTGCCGATTCTCTGCGACGGGAGTGAAGAACCGTTCGCGCACTTCATCCGACGTTCCACGGAACGACCAGGGTCTGTAGATCCCCCGGGCGGCTTTGTCCAGGTAGACCTGGTTGACGTCGGTCGCCAGGATCGAGTACCGCTCAGGCGGCAGCACCCGCATGCAGACCATCGCGAGCGAGTAGGCCTCTTCCCCCGAGCTGCACCCCGCGCTCCACAGCCGCAGCGGGCGGTCGCGGCGCACGGCGAGCGCCGGCAGGATCTCGTGCTCGAGGCGCGCGTAGCTCCGGGGATAGCGGAAAAAGTAGGTCTCACCGATCGTCAGGTGTGAGGCAAGGGTGGCGAGTTGCGGAGCCGACAGCGTCGTCAGCCTCTGGGCGAGGGCGTGGAGCGAGGGCAGACCGAGCTCGACCCGCGCGGCGTCGAGGCGGCGCGACAGGTCCGGCCAGCTCTCTTCTTCCAGCTCGAGGCCCAGCCGCGACGCGATCCCGCCGTACAGGCAGCTCATGAGCGGCTCATCGTCCGTGTACATCGGGCCTCCCCGAGCGCGTGGGCCGGCCCGCGGACGGCGCGTCGCGCAGCGCGCGGTCGAGGGCGGCTTCCTCTTCGAGGTCGAGCAGGCGGTCGAGGTCGTGGATGAGCACCAGCCCGTCCGGGAGCTTGAGCGCGCCAGCGAAGAGCTCGAGCCCCGGCGCGATCTCCGCGGCGGACGTCCGCGCCGCGGACGGCGCATCGACCACGTCGTCGGCCGCATCGACGAGCAAGGCGACGGTGCGCGTGCGCGTCGACGCGATGATCAGCTGGTCGGACAGCCGGAGAGCCTGGGGAGGATGCGCAAGGCGTCGGCGCAGGTCGATCGCCGGGACGACCGTCCCGGCGAGGTCGATCGCGCCGAGCACGATCACCGGCGCGTGGGGGAGGGGGGCGATCGCCACGACGCGCACGACGCGCACGACGCGCTCGGCGGGCAGCGCGTAGCGCCGGTCGTCGAGGGAGAACAGCAACACCGCCCCATCCTCTGCCCGCAATGGCTCGCTGGTCGCCGCAGATCTCGTGACGCACCCTCCGGCCCACACGGGCGCACCACCCGTCGGTACCATACGGTAACCCCATTGAATACTGGTTTCAATCACAATTGGCGGAGCCCCGGCTGCTCCCCCCGCCGGGCTGTCT
>JAUIEM010000369.1 GCA_030428695.1 bacterium | reverse complement strand
GCCTCCTGCAAACGTCGTAATCCTGATCTACTGACCTCCGCACAAGTTTCTATCCATCCATGAGCCCAGGGGCACTGAGCTTGGAAACATGACTAAATCCCTGCGGCGAATCGGCCGACCAATCCCAGACCCCAGTCCTTTCATCGGATCAGTTCCATACGGATCACGCCGTGTGACGAAAATCGGTTCATCCGAGAACATTGGGCGCGGCGAGAAGCGGACCCTAACCTGATCGCTGATCTGGGAACAAACAGGTGGACATGGCAGGTACCCTTGAAGCGCCAACACTAAGGAGGACCAGACCCACAAGGCTGTTGTACCACGCCTTCGGGGTCAGGAGATACAAACTACCTCGGGCTGACCCGTCTTTTGGTGTGCTATCGCGAGCAAATCCAGCGCGTCGCTACCGAGAATCAGAGCCATCGGGACTTCCTCGACGCACTCCTGGCCGAATAGGCTGCCGCCCGCTTTGATCGGCGCGTTCAGAGGCGGCTCAGCTGCGCTCACTTCCCAGTTTTCTAGACCATCGAGTCCTTCGACTGGGAGCACCCCGCGGCGATCGACCGCCAGCGCATCCTCGACCTGTTCGATCTGGACTTCGTCGGACAACACCGCAACGCGCTCTTCGTCGGCAGTACCGGTGTCGGGAAGACCCACCTCGCGATCTCCCTGGGCGTCGCAGCCTGCCGCAAGGGGTTCAGCGTCCGGTTCCGCACGGCTCTCGAGATCGTCAACGAGCTGACCGCAGCCCAGAGCGACGCGACGTTCCTCAAGAAGCTCAAGTCCCTTTCGCAGCCCGAGCTGCTGATCATCGACGAGCTCGGCTACCTGCCCGTCGACAAGCACGGGGCCGACCTGTTGTTCCAGGTGGTGTCCCAGCGCTACGCGCGAGGCTCGATCGTACTGACGACCAACAGGCCCCCGAAGGACTGGGCGAAATCTTCAACGACGCCACCGTGGCCAGCGCGGTTCTCGACCTCGACCGCCTTGCCGCCACAGCGCGCGATCTTCCTGATCCAGGGCAAGAGTTACCGCACGCAACGCGACGTGGCCTGAACGTCGCCACAGCGTAGCTTCAGCGTTCCGATCGTCTCCTCCCCGCACAGCGACCCTGGACACCCCGCGACCCGCGTAAGCCGGCCCTCACCGGGCACGAACGGCATCGGTGGAGCCAGATCCCGCGGGTTGCTGGGGATCCCGGAGTCTGAACCTGCGCACCCTCACGGGAAAGGAGGTCCATAGTCAGCTCGCATCGGTGAGCCCATGATGATCCGAGCGGCTCTTCCCTACGGGGCTCGAGGGAGGTCACTCGCACTCAACTGGCCATGCGCCGTCTCGACGGTGGGCATGGAGGCACTGTGCTCGCGGCCGGAGTGGGGAAGTTGAAGCCGGTGATTCCTGGGGAAGTTGACGGCGGCGTTGCCAAGCCAGTACCCCCAGGGCGGGGGGACCGGCCTCACCTACGGCAATTACTTCGGCTTCACCAGCTACGGCAGGGTCGGCTTCATCTTCGACGACGACATCGAGACCGGCAACGCCTTCAACGTCGTCCGCAACGGCCAGCGCTGGGAAGAGGCCCCATACCAGGAGCTCGGCTTCTACTACCGGGACGTCATCGAGGGCCTGCCGATCTTCTCCAAGACCACCCTCGCCTTCCGCCAGGATCTCTTCCACTTCAACGGCGACTTCGACATCGACGCGGCCCTGCGCGAGCCCTACATCGAGGTCTACCCGCACCCCGACGTCGCGATCTGGGTCGGGGAGCGGCTGTACCGCGGCGAGCTTGGGCTGATGGGCCTATCCGGATGTAGGGGAGGGACTTACCCCTTCCGCGAAGCCGAGCAGGGCGTGCTTGACTGGACTCGTGAGACGGCCTCGTAGATCCCGCCCCCTGTAGGGTCTTGTTGGTTGCGGTCGTAGGACAGGCATGCAGGGCTCTCATCGATGCGCAGCGTGCTTCCGAGGTTCGGCCTTCCATCGTTTCCACCCATCCACCACGCAACTCACGCGATCTCGCGGGAATCAACATCCGGCGGAGCGGGTCCCGGACGCGGCGCGGGGCCCGGCTCCGTCGGTCCATCGTCCGGCGCCAGCGGAGCCTCTTCGCTCCCCGCCCCCTGCCCGCTACCATGGGGCGGGAGAAGGAGGGACGGATGGCGCCGGAAGCGAGCACGCCCGCGAGCAGCCTCGCCGCGGCCTTCTCCGCCGACCGCTGCGAGCTCGCAAGCCGCGCCGCCGCCGCGGGGCTCGGGCCGACCCTCGGCGTGGTGCTGCCGTGGGCGGCCGGCTGCATGGCCCGCCCCGAGCTGCGCGCCGCCTGGCGCAGCTGGCTGCCGGTCCTGCTGCCCGCGCTGCTCGCCGCCGCCTGGCTCGCCACCCACGGGCGGACGGGCCTGCTGCTCTGGAGCCGGCTCGCCCGGCTGCGCGAGGCGGGGCTAGAGGACAGCGCGAGCTCCTGGTTCGCGAGCAAGGGCGCGCCGGCGCCGGTCGCGCCGGTGTTGCCGCTGCTTCCGCTCGTGCCACTCTTCCTCATCCTCGCCTACCAGGCCGTCGGGCTGCGCGGAGGCATCGGCACCGTCGGGGTCTACGCCCTCGCCCTGGGGCTACCGCTCTCGCTGCGCGGCGCCGGGCTCCTGCTCGAGCGGCTGGCGGCCGGCGTCGTGCGCCTCGAGCGTCTGCGCATCCATATCAACACGCTGCGCCTGCCGCGGCCGCGCGACGTGCCGGACCACTGGCTGCCCGCCGGCCTCGATGCGGAACCGGCGCCGCGCCCCGCCGGGGCGTTGCTGTGGCTGGCGGGCGGCCTGCTGGGCGGCACCGGGCTGGGGCTGTGCGCCGCGGCGATGTTTCAGCAGCTTGCCGGCGGCTTCGAGGTCGCCGTCCTCGCGCCGTATGCCGCGGGCGGCCTGCTGCTCCTGTGTCTCGCCGCGTTGCCGCTCTGCGCCGAGCCGGTGCTGGTCGGGCTCGAGCGGCGCGAGCGGGCGCTGTGCTCCGCGGCGATGGGGCTCGACGTCGAGGCCTTCTCCCGGCCCGCCCTCGAGCGGCTGGCGGGGCTGGCGGCGCTGCTCCCCTGGCTCGGCGACCTGTGCCTGCTCGCGGTCTGCGCCGGGGCGCTGCCCCTGGCCGGGCTGTGGGGGCCCGCGCCGCTGGCGGGCTGGCTGCTCGCCGCCTTCTGCTGGCGCAGCCTGCGGCCGGCCTTCGCCCTGCCCCACCAGCACGCCGCCCTGGCCGCCGCGCTCAGCGAGGCCCAGGACCGGCTGCTCGCCCGCCTCGAACAGCGGCAGGCCGGCTGAGCAGCGGGCTCCGGCGGTCTCGCGGCGTACGGGACTGGCGCGGACGGCGCCGAGGTGGGACCCTGATGGTCCGGGGCAGGACACGGAGCGAGCATGAGCGGGGACGGGGAGACGACGGTCCAGACCCTGTGGAAGCGGACCCTCGGCGACAACGCCGACATGACGGTGCTCGATCCGCGGGCGACCTACTGGCCGAAGTCGGTGCAGGCCGAGGTCGACGTCGACTTCCCGCGCGACGAGGAGGCGTCACGGCGCTACGTCGAGCGCGGTCTGCTCGGCCAGGGCGGCATGGGAATCGTCGCCCGCGCGAGCCAGGTCAGCCTCGGCCGGGAGGTCGCGGTCAAGCGCCTGCACCCGGACCCCGGCAGCCCGGAGAGCATCGCCGAGAACCACCGGATCTTCGTCGCGGAGGCGCGCATCCAGGGCGGCCTGGAACATCCGAACATCGTCCCCGTCCACGACCTCTCGGTCGACGCCCGGGGGGAAGCGCGGCTGGTGATGAAGCTGGTCGAGGGGCGCAGCTGGGAGGCGGTGCTGCGGGCCGAGGGGCTCGACCTCGAGCGCGACCTCGACATCCTGCTCGCCGTCTCCCTCGCGATGGCCTACGCCCACGACCGCGACGTGGTGCACGGCGACCTCAAGCCCTCGAACGTGATGCTCGGGAGCTTCGGCGAGGTGCTGGTCAGCGACTGGGGGCTCGCGATGGCGGTCGGGCCGCGGGCGCCGCAGGGGGCGCTGCGCGCCGAGGACATCGCCCACCCGCGCGGCACCCCCTGCTACATGGCGCCGGAGCTCGCCAACGGGACGGGGGCGGACATCGGGCGGGCGACCGACGTCTATCTGCTCGGCGGCATCCTCTTCCGCATCCTCGCCGGCAAGCCCCCGCACAGCGGCGGCGGCTTCCTGCAGGTCGCGATGCGCGCCGCGGAAGGGGCGCCGCCCAGGCTCGACGACTCGCATCCGGCGGGCCTGCGGGAGATCTGCTCCCGGGCGCTCGCCGCCGTCCCCGCCGAGCGCTTCCCGGACGCCGCCGCCTTCCGGGAAGCCCTGCTGCGCTGGCGCCAGCGGCGCGCGAACGAGCGCCTGCGCGAGGAGGCCCGCGGGCACCTCGAGCAGGCGCGCCACGACCTCGTCCGGGACGCCTCGCCGCACGCCGCCTACGCCGCCTTCACCAGCGCCATCGCGCTGTTCGGGCAGGCCGCCGCGAACGCGCCGGGGGATGAAAGCGACGCCGCCCGCGCCGAGCTCGAGCGGGCGCGCGCCCGCTTCGCGGAGGTCGCGGTCGGCCGCGGCGACCTCGGCCTCGCCGAGCTGCAGGCGGGCCGGCTCGAGGACACGCTCGCCGCCCCGATCCGGGCGTCGGTCGCGCAGGCCCGGCGCCGGAACGCACGCCGCGAGCGGGCGCGGCGCGGGCTGCGCGCCGGAGTGATCGGCCTGGCGGGGCTGGTGCTGCTGGTCGCGAGCGCCCTCGCCGTCGTGTACCGCTCCAGCGCGCTCGAGCGCGCGGCGCAGAACAACCAGCTGCAGGAGCTCAACTTCGCGAAGGAAGCGGAGGTCGCGCGCAACGAGGAGCTGTTGCTGTCGCTGCGCGACTCCTACGGCGAGGAGCTGCTCGCGCGCGACCGCTGGCGCGAGCTCCTGCGCATGTCCGGGACCATCCTCGCCGGCACGCGTCGCGAGGACCGGTCTTCCCTCGCGGCCCACCGCATCTGGGCGGAGCACGCCCGGGGCCTGGCCTGCCTCGAGCTCGGCCGACTCGACGAGGCCCGCGCGCACCTCGAGGAGGCGCGCGCCGGGGCGCTGGAGCTCGATCCGACCGCGCTCGCGACCGTCCTCTTCCGCTGCCGCCTCGGCGCTGTCCGCATCGCCTGGGAGGCCGGCCAGGCCGACAGCGCCCTCGCCCTCGGGCGGGCCCTGCTCGAAGAGTCCCCCGCCGTCGACCTGGCGGACCGCGTGCAGGCCCACCGGGTCGTCGCCAACCTCGCGGGCGAGGCGGGCCGCCCCGCCCTGGCGCTCGCGTGCCTCGAGTCCTCCTGGACGCTGCTTGCCGCCGCCCCGCCCACGCCGGACATGGACGCCAGGCGGGCGCTGATCATCGCCGACCTGCGGGCAGCGCGCTCCGAGCCCGGCGACCTCGCCGACAGCCTGGCGGCGGTCACGGAGCGCCTGGCAGGGGCCTCGCATCGGATCGACGCCTCCGCCTCCGTCGAGGGCGTCGCCGCCCGCACCCTCGTCGACCGCGCCTTCCGCGCGGCCGAGCAGGGAGACCTCGCGGCGGCGGAGGCGGACCTCGTGCGGGCCCGCCGCGCCCTCCTGCGGCTCGCGCGCTTCGAGCTGGAATCCTCCGAGCTCAACGCCCTCGCCGGGCGCGTCTGGACGGAGATCGCGCGTTTCGAGCAGCGCTTCGGCGGCGAGTCCGCTGCCTACGCCGCCCTCGACCGGGCCGGCAGCTTCGCGCAACGAACCCGCGGCCGGGAAGGCCTCGAGCTCTCCTTGCGGATCACGCTGCTCGCCAGCCGCTTGCGCGCGGCCCCCGGGCGCACCGGCGAGCAACTTCTCAAGGCCGACGAGGCCGTCGCCCTGGCGCGGGCCCTGGCCGCGCGCTGGCCCCTCCTGTCCTACGCCCACCTGATGCTGGCCGAAGCCGAGCTCGAGCGGGCCATCGCCGCCTGCGCCCACGGCTGGGAGATCCACCGCCCCGAGCCGATCGCGGTCGCGGAGTCGGCGGCGGTCGCCGCCCGCAGCATCCTCGATGTCCACCCCGGCGACGACAAGCAGCGCGCGGAGCTGCTCGGCGGGACCCTGGTGGTGCAGGGCCAGCTCGCCGCGCGCGACGGGGACCCGGAAGCCGTGTCGCTGTTCGAGCAGGCGATCGCCACGTTCGACGCGGGCGAGCTCCCGCTCGAGGGCGTCCGCGCCCGGGTCGCCTACGCGCGGGTGCGGAGCTCCTTCGGTCTCGATGGGGCCGGATCGCTCCTCCGCGCCGCCCTGGACACGGTCGAGGCCACACGGAGCGACAAGCCCGCGCGCCCCGATCTCATCGAGCTGCACGTCGACGCCCTGCGGGCCCACGCCGAGTGGTTCCTGCTGCTCGGCCAGCCCGCCGCGGCCGCGCAGGAGCTCGACACCGCCGTCCCGCTCGCCGCCTCGCTGCAGCCGGGGGAGACGTGGTCGCAGGCGCGCCTGAACGAAGGCTACGTGCGCTACGAGCTCGGGCTCGCCCTGTCCCGCGCTGGCGACACGCCGCGCGCGGTCGAGCAGCTGGCGGGGGCGATCGCGCTCGCCGAGCCCTTCTTCGAGCGGGTGAAGGTCGAGCCGCTGGCCTACGAGCTGGTCGGCCTCGCCAACGAACGGCTCGGCCGCATCTTCCACACCAGCGGTCGACCCGCCGAGGCCGACGCCTGCCTCGCCACCGCCGCCCGCGCCTACCGCGAGCTCGGCTCGTGGAAGCTCGAGAGCGCGGCGGTGCCGCTCGCCGAGGTGCTCGAGCTGCGCGCTGCCTACAGCCAGGAGCGCGGCCAGCTCGACGACGCGCTCGCCCACGCACGCGAGGCGAGCCGCCTGCTGTTCCAGCTGCGCGAGCAGCTGCCGATGCCCGACCCCGCCGTCGACTTCCGCCACGCCCGCGTCGGCCGGATCGAGGCCTCCCTGCTCGCGGCGACCGGAGACACCGCAGAGGCCCACCGCCTGCTCGGCCACATCGACGCCCTGCTCGGCCCCCTGCGCGGGCTCGCCGTGTTCGCGCCGCAACCCCAGCGGCTGAGCTTCATGGTCCTCCGCGACCGGGCCCGGCTCGGCCACGCCCTCGGCCGCGTCGACGACGCCCGCGCGGACGGTGCCCGGGCGCTACGCTTCGGCCGCGAGGTGCTCGCCGCCGAGACGGACCGCGCGCTCGCCTCCGAGCTCACCGCGTTCGAGGTCTGGGTGCAGGGGTTGGAGTGAGGAGGGGGGCGGCCCCTGTCGTTGTGTGGCTTTCCTTCTCGTCCGAGCGCGATCATCCAAGCGAACGACGTGCCACAAGCAAACACAAGCTGCGATCCGCCGAGACGCTGCTCGACCGAGCACATACTGACCCCCGCATAAGTCCTGTGCCGGAAGGGGACGTCGGTTCCCGGCCAACGACGGGAGGGGGTGAACCCCTCCCCTACATGCTGTCAGACAACTCTCGATGACCGTGTAGGGGCGGGGTCTACCCCCGCCCGCCGGACGAGGAAGAACTTACTGACCTCAGCGTAAGTTCTGTCCCGCAAGGGGAGGTCAGTTCCCGAAGTACGACGGGAGGGGGTGAACCCCTCCCCTACAAGTTTGTCCCACGACTGCTCGAATCGCCTGTAGGGGCGGGGTTTACCCCCGCCCGCCGGACGAGGAAGAAACTTACATTGCGCTGAAACGAGGCGCTGGGAAGCGCTCGATACAGGGCTTGGCCAACAAAGTACGTCCAAAGTGCGGAGGGATGCAGGCCAGGACCTTCGGTGAGGACGAAAGCGACGAGCGACCGCGCGCGCGGCCGCGCTGACCGGGGGGTTGGAGACCTCCCGCCCCGTTCTGGTAGACTCGCCACCTCCGTCGTGAGGAACCAGGATGGGCGCCGCGGACAACATCCGCGCCGGCTTCGCGCTCGGCGCGCCGCTCGGCGAAGGCCCTGTCAGCCGCTGCTGGAGAGCCCGCCATCCGGAGCTCGGGCAGGTCGTGCTCAAGGAGCTGACCGAGCCGCATCGCCTGTCGGCCGCGCAGGCCGCCGTCTTCCGCGCCCCCGGCTGGGTGCTCGCGCGCCTCGGCCATCCGCACATCCTCGTGTGCAGCCTGTACGAGGACGGCGCGGGACAGTTCCTCGCCGAGGAGGAGTTGCCCGGCGGAAACCTCCGGCAGCGGGTCGAAGACGCGTCGCTCCCGGTCCTCGACGCCCTGCGCATCGCCCGCCAGCTCGCGCTCGCCCTGCGCGCGGCCCACGCGTCCGACGTCTTCCACGGCAACCTCGCCCCCTCGTCGGTGCTGTTCGACGGCGACGAGCGCGCCCGCCTCGGCGACTGGAGCTTCCCGCTGCTCGAGCAGCAGGCGCGGGAACCGGGCCGGCCGAGCGAGGCCCGCCTGTGCGCCGCGCCGGAGCGTCTGCAGGGCGAACCGCCGAGCGTGGCCGCGGACGTCTACGGCCTCGGCGCGCTGCTGGTCTACATGTTGACCCGGCGCTTCCCGCCCTCCGCGGACCACGACGACGAAGCCTTCTCGCGCTTCGAGACCAACCTGGCCGCGATGTTCCCCTCGCTCGCGCTGGTGCTCGCGCGGATGCTCCGGCCCGACCCGAACGAGCGCCCCACCCCCGACGCGCTGCTGGAGGCCTGCGCCCCCTACTTCGAGGAGGATCCCGGGCTGGCCGTCGACAGCGCCCCCTCTCTCGCCGCGCGCACCCGCTCGCTCGGCGTCTCGGTCGCGCCGGCCTCCGAGCAGCCGGTGGAAGCCGGCCGAAGGGCGCGCGAACGCCAGAAGTTCGCCGTCCAGGACCGGCTCGGCGCGGGCGGCATGGGGGAGGTGTGGGCCGCGGTCGACGCCGACCTGAAGCGCGAGGTCGCGATCAAGACCTCGCTGTCGAGCAACGAGACGGTGCAGCGGCTGTTCGTCGCCGAAGCCCAGATCACCGGGCAGCTCGAGCACCCGAACATCGTGCCGATCCACGAGCTCGCCGAGGACGACGACGGCCGCCCCTTCATCGTGATGAAGAAGATCGAGGGCGACAGCCTCCACACCATCCTCCGCGACCTCCGCCGCGGCCTGCGCCCGGATCAGCTCGACCAGTTCCAGAGCGCCGGCCCGGGCTCGGACCCGGACTCCCGCCTGTTCGAGAGCAAGCTGCAGCGCGGCCCCGTTGGCCCGGGCCAGCTCGGCCAGGTGCGGGAGCTGACCTGGCTGCTGCACGTCTTCCTCAAGATCTGCGACGCGCTGGCCTACGCCCACAGCCGCGGCGTCCTGCACCGCGACCTCAAGCCCGCCAACGTGATGGTCGGCCGCTTCGGCGAGGTGCTGGTGCTCGACTGGGGGCTCGCGGCCGTCGCCCGGCCGGCGGCGGACGGGCCGCGCCGCGTGGTCACCGACTGGAGCCTGAGCGGACACCGGGCGGTCTCCGACGGCCAGCTGCTCGGCACCCCGGCCTACATGCCGCCCGAGCAGGCGCGGGGGGAGCTCAGCCAGCTCGATGAGCGGGCCGACGTGTTCGCGCTCGGGGCGATCCTGTACCAGATCATCACCCTGCGCATGCCCCGCTCGCGGGACTCGAAAGCGGCGTACACCGAGGCCCTGGCCGGGAGTGTGCTGCCGCCTTCGAGCAAGTCCCCGGAGCGCTGGGTGCCCGACGAGCTCGAGGCGATCGTGCTGCGGGCGATGGCGAAGGAGCGCGACGACCGCTACCGCGACGTCCGCGCGCTGCAGGAGGAGGTCCAGGCCTTCCTCGACGGCCGCACCGTCGCGGCCTACCGCTACTCGCGGCTCGAGCGGCTGCTGCGCTGGGGACGGAGGAACAAGGCCGCCGTGCGCCTCGGCGCCCTGGCGACGCTGCTGGTCCTGCTCGGCATCTTCGGCGCGTTCCAGGCCGCCCGCGCCGCCCGCGCGGCCGCGGAGCGCGACCGGCAGGCGCGGCTGCGGGTCGCGCGCGGCGCGCTGGAGGTCCGACTCGAAGGCCTGGAGCAGCAGCTCGCGGCCGCCGCCGCCCCGGGAGGCAGCGCCGCGGAGACCGCGCTCGCGGTGTTCGCCAGCGCGCACGCGGCGGACATCGCGGCGATCGCGAGCAACGACGACCTCGCCCAGGCCCGCCCCGCGGTGGCCGCGCGGGCCCGCTCGCTGCCCGCGCGGGCCGAGAGCCTGCGGGTCGCCGGCGTGCTCGCCCACGCCCGGGCGGTGCGCGCGGGTCTGCCGCCCCCCGGCGCGG
>JAUIEM010000368.1 GCA_030428695.1 bacterium | reverse complement strand
CCGGCCGAGCTGGTCGCGCTCGGCGCCGAGCTGAACGGCCTGGCCGCCGTCCTCGAGTCGCAGGCGGCCGGAGAGCGCACCGCCGAGACCCTGCGCCAGCTCGCCGACAACATCCAGGCGGTGTTCTGGCTCGCCAGTCTGCGCCGCGACCGCCTGTTCTACCTCAGCCCGACGGTCTCGTCGGTGTTCGGCTTCGACCCCGAGGCGGTGGTCTTGAACCCCAAGCTGCTGCTCGAGCCCGGGATCCCCGAGGAGCGCGACCACCTCGCCCACAGCGTGCTGCTCGAGCTCGGCGAGAGCCAGCAGGAATACCGCATCACCCGCCCCGACGGCGCGTTGTGCTGGGTGCGTACGCGGACCTTCCCGGTGCTCGACGACGCGGGGGTGCCTTTCCGGCTCGCGGGAATCACCGAGGACATCGCGCGGGAGAAGCGGGTCGCCGAGGAGCTGCGGGCGAGCGAGAAGCGCTACCGCGACCTGGTCGAGACCTCCCACGACCTGATCTGGTCGGTCGACGCCCGGGGCCGGTGGACCTTCGTCAACCGCGACGCGGTGCGCTCGATCTACGGCTACGAGCCCGAGGACATGCTCGGCCGGCCCTTCTCGGACTTCCTGTGGGAAGAAGACAGCGGCTCGATGCAGGCCCTGTCACGCATCCAGTCGGACCAGAAGCTGCTGAGCTTCCCGTCGACCCACAAGCGCAAGGACGGCAGCCCCGTCCAGCTCAACTTCAACGCGATCGTGATGCGCGACCCGGAGAGCGGTCGCGTCGTCGGCGTGACCGGCACGGCCCGCGACATCTCCGCCGAGGTCGAGATCAAGGAGCGCTACCAGACGCTGGTCGAGAGCGCCCCCGAGGCGATCGTCGTGCTCGACATCGACAAGCTGCGCTTCGTCGAAGCGAACGAGAACGCGGTCCGCCTGTTCCGGCTCTCGCGGGAGGAGCTCTTCCAGCGCGGGCCGGCGGAGGTCAGCCCCCCGCGCCAGCCGGATGGCCGCTCGTCGGCGGAGGCCGCGCGCAGCCACCTGCTCGACGCGCTCGAGGGCGGCTCGCCGGTGTTCGAGTGGATGCACAAGGACCGGCATGGACGCGAGGTGCTGACCGAGGTGCGCCTGACCCGGCTGCCCTCGTCCCCCGGCCGCCACCTCGTGCGCGGGAGCATCACCGACATCACCGAGCGCAAGCGGGCCGAGGAGGCGGTGCGGGCGAGCGAGGAGAACCTCGCGATCACCCTCGACAGCATCGCCGACGCGGTGATCGCGACCGACGCCCGGGGCGCGATCATGCGCATCAACCCGGTCGCCGAGCGCATCCTCGGCTGGCCGAAGGAGCGTGCGCTCGGGCGTCCCTTCGCGTGCGCCCTGCGCGACCTCTCGGGGCGGGATCTCGAGGACCCGATCCGGCAGGTGCTGCGCACGCGGAGCCAGGTCGCGCCCCGCGATCCGGCGGTGCTCTCGACCGAGGACGGCCGGGAGCGCGTCATCGCCTTCCGCGGCTCGCCCCTGCGCGGCGACGAGGAGCTGCTCGGCGTCGTGCTCGTGTTCCGCGACGTCACCGAAGAACAGGCGATGCAGCGGCACATCCAGCAGGTCCAGAAGCTCGAGGCCATCGGCCGCCTCGCCGGAGGCGTCGCCCACGACTTCAACAACCTGCTGTGCGGCATCATGGGCTACGCCGAGCTGCTGCACGGCGAGCTCGAGGAAGCCGACCCCGCGAACGCCGCGCTCGCCGAGACCATCATCACGACCTCGAAGCGCGCCGCCGAGCTGACCGCGCAGCTGCTGGCCTTCTCCCGCAAGGGCCGGATGCAGACCAGCCCCGTCGATCTGCACCAGGTGATCGGCGAGATCCAGACCCTGCTCGAGCGCACCATCGACCGGCGCATCGAGATCCACACCGCGCTCGAGGCCGAGGCCGCGGTCGTGATCGGCGACCGCTCCCAGCTCCAGAATGCGCTCCTCAACCTCGCCGTCAACGCGCGCGACGCGATGCCCGGAGGCGGCCATCTGCGCTTCCTGACCCGCAACATCCCGGCCGAGGGCGCGGGGCGGAAGCTCGAGATCGTCGTCGCCGACGACGGGGACGGTATCCCCGAAGAGCTGCACGAGCGCATCTTCGAGCCCTTCTTCACCACCAAGGGCGTCGGCAAGGGCACGGGCCTCGGCCTGTCGGTCGCCTTCGGCACCCTGCAGGCGCACCGGGGCACGATCACGGTCGACAGCAGCCCCGACGCCGGCACCCGCTTCCGCCTTGTCCTGCCGGTCACCGAGGTCTGCGAGGTCCGCAGGGCCGGGGAGCACGTCGCGCCCATCCCGGGCAGCGGGCGGATCCTGCTCGTCGATGACGAGCGGGTCGTCCGCGACCTGACCGCGCGCATGCTGCGCGAGCTCGGCTACACGGTGCAGAGCGCCGACGACGGCCGGCAGGCGATCGAGATCTTCCGCGAGCGGACCGCGGACTTCGACCTCGTGCTCCTCGACATGGTGATGCCGAAGCTGAA
The DNA here is from genome assembly GCA_030428695.1 of bacterium. The sequence continues at coordinate 7,718 of JAUIEM010000368.1, read as the reverse complement.
CGGGCGCGAGACCTTCGAACGGCTCAAGGCGCTGCATCCGGGCGTGCGCGCCCTGATCGTCTCCGGCTACTCGGTCGAGGTCGGCTTCGAAGAGGAAGAGGCGGGCATCGTCGGCGTGCTCGCCAAACCCTTCGAGCGCGCCGAGCTCGCCCAGGCCGTCGGGGAGGCCCTGCGCGATCGCCCCGGGTTCGTCCCGCGGGACGCATCCCGCCATGCTGACGTTGACACGGAGACCGCCCCGGCAGCCGCGGAGGGGCCCGCCGACGGGGCTTCCGGCGCTGGCAAGGCAGTTGCTGAGGAGCCCGCCGCGGAGGGATCACGATGCGATACGCGGGAATCACGCTCCTGATCGGAGCGCTGGCGGTGGCCGGGGAGTGGGAGGACGAGGCGGGCGCGCTGATGCTCTCGAGCGACGAGGCGCAGGTCTTCGCCGGCGTCGAGCTGTGCGTCGCGCACGACTCCGAGCGGGCCGCGCGCCTGCTCTGCGCGGTGCTCGAGCAGCCCCTGCGCGAGCTCGCCGGGCTGCGCGCCGACTACGCCCGGGCCGTCGAGCGCGGTGACGCGCCGGTCGGGCTCGGCTACACCGAGGAAGAGCGCGAGCGCCGCGGACCGCGCCTGCCCGGGCCGAAGGACGGCGGCACCTCCGCCCGCCTCGCCCTCGAGATCAACGCCCTGTTCGCCCGCTCCCGCGCGGTCGCCGGCGGGCTCGCCCGGCTGCGCTCGGCCGAGGCCCGCGCCTGGCTGCGGGAAGAGGGGCTCGCGGAGCGCAGCGCGGAGGTGCGCGCCGAGGTCGCCTGCGCCCTCGGCGAGCTCGGCGACCGGGAGGCGACGGAGGCCCTGACCAGGGCGCTGGACGACCGCTCGACCGCGGTGCGGGTGCACGCGCTCGACGCCCTCGCCCGCCTCGGGGCGAAGGAGGCGGCGGAAGCGATCGCCGGCTGCCTCGAGGACCGGCGCTGGCAGGTGCGCAGCGCCGCGATCGCCGCGCTGCAGGAGCTCGCGGCGCGGGCGCAGGTGCCCGCCCTGGTCGAGCGCCTGCACGTCGAGAGCGGCCGCCTCGACCAGGAGCTCGAGGACGCCCTCCTCGCGCTGACCGGCGAAGCCCTCGGCGCCGATCCCGCGCTGTGGGAGGACTGGCTCGCGGTGCACGCGCCGAGCCTGACGGACGGCAGCTACCGCCCGCCCGCGAACGGCGGGGAGACCGTGCCGCGGGCCTTCGGCACCTTCTTCGGCATCCCGGTCGTGTCCGAGAACGTGCTCCTGGTCATCGACTTCAGCAAGTCGATGCAGCGGGCGCTGACCCGCACCGACCCGCTCGCCACCGGCGAACAGGAGCGGCTCGTGCCCGGCGAGACCCGCATCGCCGAGGCCCGCGAGCAGGCGATCCGGCTGATCGACGCCCTGCCGAAGAGCGCCCGCTTCGGCGTGGTGCTCTACCACTGGGGGGTCGAGCTCTGCGAGGGCACGATGCTCAAGGCCAACGACCGCAACAAGGAGCGGGTCAAGTCCGCCCTGCTCGAGGCCTCCCTCGGCCTCGGCACGAACATCCATGACGCCCTCGACCTGGCGCTGGACATCACGGCCAGCGACGATTTCGAGAAGAACGCGAAGGCCCCGATCGACACGATCTACTTCCTGAGCGACGGCGCCCCCACCTCTGGCCGCTACGCGAAGCAGGAGGACATCCTCGCCTCTTTCGTCTACCGGAACCGCGCCCGCAAGCTCCTCCTGCACACCGTGCTGATCCGCGACGCCGCAGACGCCGGCCCGCGCGCCGCGCGCTTCATGCGCCAGCTGGCCGAGAGCACCGGCGGCACCTTCGTCGATGTCGGCAAGACCGGCCCGGACGAGGAGCCCGCCGATGCCGCGCCGGTCGCGGAGCTGATCGCGCAGCACGACAGCGACGGCGACGGCCGCATCAGCCGCGACGAGGCCCCGCCCCGCCTGCGCCAGCGCTTCGACCGGGCCGACACGAACGGCGACGGCGCGATCGACGCCGCGGAGGCCGAGCGCTTCCAGCGGCGGCGGCGCTGAGGGAGCCGGAAGGAATACTGCAGGCCCGGCTGATTCACCGGGAAGGCATTGTCAGGCAACAGATCCTCGATTTCGCTCTCCGACGCTGGCGGCGTCGCTCGTCACCCGAGTACTGCCCGTATGCGAGCTCCTCGCTCCTTGCGATCGACGACGATCCCTCACGCTGCACAGCGTCGCCTGAAGAGGTTCCGCCGATCGTGCTGAGCGAGACCGTCTACGCCCTCGGCTGAACCCCATCGGAGCTCATGGCTCCCAGGCGACCGCCTCACGTGCGCCTTTCGCGCAGCGGCGTCCCGGAGCTTGCGCAGCTCCTGCCCCCATCCCTGGAACGGAACTTGCGTCCTCGCCCGGGCAACAGCCGAGGGAAGCAGGCCATGCAGCGGCCTTGGGCAACCTCCGAGGCTGTTGCCCGCCGGGCAGCGGCGGCGCGGGGTGTGTGGCCGCTCTCTCCGCCCCCCCGGAACCGGACATGCCGTACACTGGTGGAACAACCATGATCATTTTCGCGACACGTCTCTGTGCTCTCGCTTTGCTCCTGACCGCCGGCTGCGCTCCGTCCCGGCCGCGCGCCGACTTCGACCGCCTGCTCGGCGAGCTGCGTTACCGCCATGGCGGCGAGGTCCGGGACTTCGTGCTGGTACCGGACGGCGTGGTGAGCGCGCAGGGCACAGTCAAGCTCTGGGACCGCCGGGGCCGGCTGGTGCGCAGTCTGCCCGCCCAGTACGGCGGCCTCCTGGCCCGGAGCGAGGACGGCACGCGGGTGGCGTTCCGGCAGGCCCGCCGCTTCTGGGGCCTCCTGCCGCTCGACGCGGAGGATCGGCTCGTGGTCTACGCGCTCGCGACGGGCGAGCTGCAGGCGTCCTTCCCGCTGCCGACCGACAGGGGCAGCGAGCTCCTGGGACTGGTCTTCGGGCCGGAGGATCGCGGCCTGATCACCTTCGACGGCCGCTCCCTGCGCCACCTCGATCTCGTCACGGGGCGGGAGCTGGCCCGATGGGAGCTCGCGCTCGACGGTCCCCAGGACAACCCGGACGTGCGCCTCGCGCTTGCGCCCGGTGGCGTGGTGATGGGCGCTCTGGGGCAGCAGCTGCTGCGCTGGGACCTGCGGCAGCCCGGCCGCGTCCTGCCAGCGCGCGACGGCGCGGTCGTCGCGCTGCACCCGGACTCGGCGTCCACCGCGCGCTACCTGTCCGCGCGCGGCGCCTGGCGGGTCGACTTCGCGAGCGGAGCGGTCGAGCGCCTCGGTGAAGCGATCAGCCCGCGGTGTGCGGCGCTGGACCGGGACAGGCGGGTGTGGACGAACGCCGCGGGCGACAGCCTCTTCGTCGAGGACGGTAGAGGGCTGCGGAACGCGGCCACCGGGCTCAACGGCTCACGCCGCCCCCTCGCCCTGCGCATCGAAGGGGACGTCGCGTGGTTGGCGTGCGCTGACGGGGTGCTGCGCCGCTGGGACCTCGCGCGCCTGCAGGAGATCGAGCCCCTCGACGGCCACACCCGGCCGGTCGTCCGCCTGGCCTTCTCCGCCGACGGCCGGCGTCTGGCGTCGGGCTGCCGCGATGCCTACAAGGTCTGGGACCTCGCGGGCGACGCGCTGCTGGGCAGCGTCCCTCTCCGGGGCGTCGTCACCCCCCGGGTCGCCCTCGCGCCGGCTGGCGAACGGCTCCTCGGCGCAGAGGGTGAGCAGGCCCTCGTCTGGGACCTCTCCGGGGCGGTGCGCTTCGCCACGCCCGCGGGCACCGGGCATGGAGGGCGGGTCCTCGAGGTCTGCTTCCTCGACGACACGCGCGTCGTGACGGCGTCGTCGGACGGCACCGTGCGCCTGTGGGACAGCGCGACGGGGAACGAGATCCGGACCCTGCTGCACCTGCCGGAGGACGAGCACGTCCGCGCGCTCGCGGCCACCACCGACCGGCTGGCCGTGCGCAGCACGCGCCACGTGTTCGTGGTGTCCATCGCCGACGGCAGCGTGCTGCGCCGCCTCGGTCCTCTGCGCGAGGGCGGATCGAGCCTGAGCCTGAGCGGGGACGGCGCTCACCTCGCCTTCGACCGCGGGGCCGACATCCACACGATCGCGCTCGCGGACGGGACGGGCCGCATCGAGCGCTGGCGGCAGAACCGGATCCAGGCCCTCGCCCTCAGCCCCGACGGCCGCCAGCTGGCCATCGCCGGCGACGATCGCACCGTCTTCCTGTGGGCGGGGGGCGAGACCGAGCCGCGCGCCCTCCTCGCCCAGCCCACCTGGCTGCAGAGCTTCCAGAGCCGCGACGAGGAGCTGCGGAGCCGCGAGTTCCTGCCCGGAGAAGAGGGCTGGCAGCGCGGCGCGGAGCCGCGCGTCGGACTCCTGCAGGTGCATCCCTCCGAGCCCCTGCGGGACGGCATGCACACGCCGGGCATCGAGGCGCTCGCCTTCAGCCCCGACGGGCGCTGGCTCGCCGCCGGCAACGGCCTGGGGATGATCGTGCTCTGGGAGCTCCCGCTGGGTCCCTGACAAGGTCACTACGATTTCCGACGGAAGCAGTGACGGCCAGGCTGGCGACGGATGGTCGCGGCGCAAGGTCTTGTCCCCTTGACGGCTGTACGCTACCTTGCGCCAGAGCCTTTCCGGAGCTTCCCATGCGCGTCGTCACCCTGCGCTGCAACGAGTGCGGCGCTCCACTCGAGGTGCCCCGCAAGGTGCGCTTCTTCACCTGCAGCTACTGCGATGCTCCGCTCGCGATCAAGGAAGAGGGCGGGGCGAAGTTCACCGAGCTCGCGGCGCACACCGCCCAGATCGCGAAAGATGTACAGGAGCTCAAGAAGCGCAGCGAGCTCGAAGAGCTCGACCGCTCGTGGGAACGCGAGCGCGAGAGATACATGCACGTCAGCAAGCGCGGGACGCGCAGCGTTCCGGAAAAGGGGACAGCGATCTTCGTCGGTGTCTTCGCCTGTTTCTTCGGGGCGGCCTGGATGGCCTTCGCCTTCTCGATCACCGCCAGGATGCCCTTCGCGTCCGCGAAGATCTTCCCCTTCCTCGGACTCGCTTTCGTCGGGGTCGGCCTGTTCAACGCGCTGCGGATGTTCCGGAAGGCGGACGGCTACACCCAGGCACAGCATCGTTACAGGAACCGCCGGCGCGAGCTGCGCCGGAAGCTCTCGAGCTGAATCCACCGCGGCCGCGGCGAAGTTCCCGCTGGTCCTCTAATCCGGCCGGTAGTCGACCCGCCCGCGCTGCTTCTTCTTCTCCGCCCGCTGCTTCTTCCGCTTCATCCGCTTCTCCCGCTGCGCGCGCGGCACCCTGGTGCGCTTGCGGGGCGGGGGCGGCGGCTTGAGGGCCTCGAGGATCAGGTCGCGCAGGCGCTCTTCGGCGTCGGTCCGGTTCATCGCCTGCTCGCGGTGCTCGGAGCTGACGATGCGCACGACGTCGTCCTTGGTCAGGCGGCGTCCCGCCAGCGTCCGCAGGCGCCGCTTGACAGCCGGGTCGAGAACCTGGCAAGCTGCGAGATCGAAACGCAGCTCGACCTGGGTCTCCACCTTGTTGACACGCTGCCCCCCCGGCCCGCCGGAGCGGCTGGTGCGCCAATCGAGCCAGGCGTCTTCGAGGACGAGATCGGGGCGGACGGTCAGGGGCATGGGGAACCAGGGGCTGCAGGGTTGGAGCGGCCGGGCCCATTATGCCGGCCCGCCTCTTCCGCGTCGAGCGAGGGTAGGATGCAGCTGATCGTCGACGCCGATGCCTGCCCGGTCAAGCTCGAGATCTACAAGGTCGCGCGCCGCTTCTCGCTGGCGGTGGTCGTCGTCGCCAACCAGGTCCTGCGGGTGCCGCGGGGCCAGCCGGTCGAGCAGATCCACGTCGGCGGCGAGCCCGACGCGGCGGACGACTGGATCGCCGAGCACGCCGCCCCCCACGACATCGTGATCACCAACGACATCCCCCTCGCCGCCCGCGTCCTCGAGCGCGGCGCCGAGGCGATCCGTCCAAATGGCGAGGTGTTCGACAAGGAGACCATCGGCGGGGCGGTCGCGACCCGCAACCTGATGGAGCAGCTCCGCGAGCGGGGCGAGGTGCGCGGCGGCCCGCCGCCGATGGACCGCAGGGCGCGCGGCCGCTTCGCGTCGCGCCTCGACCAGCTCGTCCGCCGGGTCCAGAAGCGCAAGGGGACGTGATGCTCAACTACTACGCTCTCGGCAAGGACTTCACCTCGGCGATCCCGATCGTCCGCGACGTCAACGTCCGCATCTGTGAGCTGTTGTCCGCCGAGCCGGGGGAGCACGCGCATCCGGCCCTGCTCTGGCTGGTGCTCGGCGGCTCGGTCCGGCGCGCGCTGCTCGACGGTCCGCTCGGCAACAGCTACTACGGCTCCTATCCGGTCGAGATCGACGTCGAGTTCCTCGCTCCCCTGCCGATCGGCTCCCCGGTCATCTGCACGGCCCGCAACCAGACGCTCCAGGCCCAGGGCACCCAGCTGGTGATGGAGCTCGAAGGGCGCGTGCCGCGCGGTGAGCCGCTGTTCGTCGGCAGCATGCGCTGGACGGTGGCCGGTCGCTCCTTCGCCGCGCCCCACGTCGAGCGCCGCAGCCTGCCGAAGTTCCCCGGGGTCGGGGGGAAGTGCCTGGCGCTGCCGCACAAGGAGATCGTCGGCAAGGGCTTCAACGAGGCGCTGCTGGCGATCCTGCGCGAGCAGCAGGACCCGGTCTTCCTCGACGAGGCGACGGCGCGCCGGGCCGGCTTCGCGACGAGGCTCCTGCCCTGGACCGGGCTGTTCGCGCTGTTCACGAAGGCCGTGCTGCCGATGGCCCTCGACGACGAGCACATCGAGACGCTGCGCCTCGAGCTGTTGTCGACACCCTACACCGGCACCGTCGGCTTCCTCGAGAACGTCGACGGCGACGAGGGCGTGGTCGAGGCGGTCGACGCGGCAGGCCGCGTGTTCGCGCGCGCCGAGGTCAGCTTCCGCAACCTGCTCGCCAGGGAGGAGCTCGACCTGCACGCCCTCGGCCAGCGCGCGGTCGAGGATGAGGGGGCGCTCGAAGAGCTCGTCGAGCACATCTGCAAGGGCAACCCCGAGGCGATCGTCGCCTTCAACGAGCGCCAGCAGGCGGTCCTGGAGAAGGTCGACAAGGCCGTCGAGGACGGCAAGAAGAAGATGGAGGAGATGCAGAAGGAGGCGGACGACAAGGCCAAGGAGTACCAGGAGCAGATCGATGCCTGGAAGGACGAGCATCCGGGGGAAGAGCTCCCGCCGCCGCCCGACCTGCCGCCGCCGGAGGTGCCCGAGCCCGAGGAGATCCCGCCGCCGCCGGAATTCGAGGTGCTCAAGGAGAAGTGTCCGCCGTTGACCCAGGCGATGAAGGACGCGATCAACCGCATCTCCCAGCCGAAGCAGACGCCGGAGCAGAAGGCGGCGGCCGAGAAGCAGCGCAAGGAAGAGGCCGCCAAGCGCGAAAAGAAGCAGAAGGAAGACGAGGCGAAGCGCAAGAAGGAGCGCGACAAGCAGCGCGCCGAGAAGCGCGAGCGGCAGAAGGCCGAGCAGAAGAAGCAGGCCCAGACCGGCGCGAAGCCTTCCGCCAAGGCCGGCACGAAGCATTCTGCCAAGGCCGGCGCGAAGCCTTCCGCCAAGGCCGGCGCGAAGCCTTCCGCCAAGGCCGGCGCCCCGGCAGGCGCGAAGCCTTCCGCCAAGGCCGGCGCCCCGGCAGGCGCGAAGCCC
>JAUIEM010000367.1 GCA_030428695.1 bacterium | reverse complement strand
AGGTGGCGCAATCAGGGCGATGGTCGCCCAACCTCCGACAGTGTTGCACGCGAAACGGTGGTCCCCCACCGGGGGACTCACAGGGGGGCATCAACAAGCCAACAAACACCTCGTTCCCCGGGGACCGGTATGCGTCGCGGTACTTGCCCCGAACGCAAGAATCCCATCGACATCTTCGATCAAAACAAACGTTTGAAACAAGCGTTTGTTTGATACACTGCACGGCAGAGCGATACCCCCGGAGCGCCCGATGTCCGACACCCGCACCGCCCTGATGGACGCCGCCGAGCGCCTCTTCGCCGAGCGCGGCCTCGCGAGCACCGTGCGCGAGATCACCGGCGCGGCCGGCGCGAACACCGCCGCGATCCACTACCACTTCGGGAACAAGCACGCGCTCCTGCAGGCCGTGTGCGCCCGCCGCATGCGCCCGCTCAACGCCGCCCGCATCGAGGGCCTGCGCGCGCTCGCCGAGCGGGCCGAGACACCGAGTCTCGAGGAGATCCTGCGCGCCTTCCTGCGGCCGGCCTTCGGGATGTTCCGCGAGCATCCCGACTTCATGCGCCTGCTCGGCCGCATGCAGGTCGAGTCCGACGAGACCCGCGCGCTGATCTACCGCGACACCGCCTTCGAGACCCTGATCACCACCCTGCGCCAGACCTTGCCGCGCGCCCTTCCCCAGGCCTCCACCCGGGAGCTCTACTGGCGGGTGCACTTCATCGTCGGCGCCCTGCACTTCAGCTGGACCAGCTGGCAGGAGGTCCCGCTCCTGTCCGGCGGCCGCGTCGACCGCGACGACGACGAGACCATGCTCGCCCGCCTGGTCGACTTCGGCGCCGCGGGGCTGCGCGCCGGCGAGAGATTTCCGGAGGAACCGACATGAACCGCGCCCTCGCCCTTCCCCTGTGCCTGCTGCTCTGCCTCGGCTGCCAGGACTCCGGCGGAAGCTCCGGCGGAAGCTCCGCCACGCCCGCGTCGAGCGCTCCCGCCCAGCCCGCCCACTGGCAGGCGGCGCTCGCGGCCCTGGCCGCCGCCCCGCAGCCCGAGGCCCTGCGCGCCGACAGCGCGGCGGTCGCCCTGTGGAACGCCTCGATCGTGCGCTCCTGGCCGCGCCTGAGCGACTACCTCGGCGGCCTGCTCGACGAGAAGCTGCAGGGCATGGTCGGCAAGGGGGGCTCGGGCTTCGCGGTCGGCAGCGTCACCCTCACCGGACACACCCTCGCCGACCCGCCCGCCTTCTCGGCCTCCAGCGGCGCCAGCGAGCGGCTCAGCCTCGCCCTGCCCGCCGCTCCCACGGGCTGGGAGCTCGACCTGGAGGTCGGCCTGGACGCCTCGCTGTTCGGCGGCTCGGCGACGATCACCCAGACCATCGACGTGGCGGTCGCGATCCGCGGCCTGCGCGTCGAGCAGAGCGTCGAGGTCGACACCAGCGACCCGTTGCGCCCCGCCATCCTGCACTTCGGCGCGCCGCAGATCGCCCTCCAGCTCGACGTCAGCTCGAGCCACTTCCTCGCCGGGCCCCTGCTCAGCACCGTGCGCCCGCTGCTCGACGCCTTCGTCCGCGACGAGCTCGACGCGCTGGTCGTCGACCTGACCGCGCAGCTCGGCGCGCTCTCCGCTTCCCCCGGACCGGCCCTGGGCCTCGGCGGAAACCCGACGCCCTTCACCGGCCCGCGGGTCGACCTCGAGTCCCTGGCCGTCGCGGTCGAGACCGCGCTGCTGCGCGACAACTTCTTCGCCGGCATGGTCTTCGAGGCGAACCTCGACGACCCCGCCTACGGCAGCGGCAACGTGCAGGCCTACTGGGGCCAGGGGGACTCGGCCTTCTGGACCGGCCACTTCCTCGCCGCCCTCGCCTACCGCGCCAAGGTCGCCCCCGACCCGGCCCTCGAGGCGCGGGCGGACGAGATCCTGACGGCGCTGACCCGCTGCCTGGACGTCTCGCCCCAGGGCCAGCTCTCGCGCGTCGCCTTTCCCCTCGCCTCGCCCTACGCGGCGCCGCTCTACAACGACCCGCGGATGTTCGTCGCGACCCTGCCCGGCGGCAGCTACATCGGCCTCGACGACGTCTCGCGCGACCAGTACATCGGCGTGGTGCTCGGCCTCGGCCGGGTGCTCGAGGCCTTCCCCGCCCTCGAGGGCCGCGCCGCCGGCCTGATCGACCGCCTGCTCACGTACCTGCATGTCTCCGGCTGGAGCGCCTTCGAGAACGACGGCATCACGCTGTCCGCGAGCTTCGCCCAGAACCCCCTCGCGATGCTCGCCCTGTTGCAGAACGGCAAGCGCGCCCTGCCAACGCGCTGGGGCGGGGAATTCGACGCCTGGGCGCCGCTGCTCGCGGTCGCCTGGTTCCCCGCCTGGTTCGGGACCCTGAACACGCACGAGGAGTACTACAAGTTCAACCTCCTGCACGACAACCTCGTCAACCTGTGCGAGGTCGAGACCGACCCGGACCGCTACCGCGAGTACCTGAAGATCCTGCGCCTCGAGCGCGCCGCCCTCGCCCACCACCAGAACGCCTGGTTCGACGCGGTCTACGCGATGGCGGTCCCGCCCGCGGCGACCGCGCTCGGCCCGGAGGTCGAGACCGGCCTGCAGCGCTGGGCCGCGCGCCCGCGGAGGGGCTACGCGGTCGCCAACAGTCTCGATCCGCAGATTCCCCAGACGCTGTTCCACTTCCTCGACCCGAGCAAGCCGCCGGAGATCATCGCGGCCGTGCCCCTGCCCGTCGAGCGGCGGCGCTACGCGGACTACCTGTGGCAGCGCTCGCCCTTCGACCTCGACGGCACCTGGCCGGACACCTTCCAGGCGCCGGGGCTGGACCTGCTGCTGCCGTACTGGTTCGGGCGGGCGCACGGGATGTTCTGAGCTCTGCGGGCATCCCACCCGTGCCCGCGACCAGCGGAGCGGTGGCCACCCCCTACCGCCAGACCTTCCACATCGAGAACAGCGCCGCCCCGACCCCCAGGCCGAGAGCGGGCATCGAGGCGGCGGGCCAGAGGGCGATCACCACGCCGCTGACGAAGAAGCACAGCGCCGACCACACCAGCCGGCGGTCGAGGCAGATCGTCATCGTCGTCGCGATCGCGAACAGCACCGAGACCTCCTGGCCGAAGATCTCGCGCACCGGCACGCCGTGGCGCAGGGCGATCAGGCGGTGCAGGAGCAGGCAGGCGAAGGTCGCGATCAGGCAGGCGACCAGCCGGCGGTTCGCCGCGTTGCGCAGGAAGATCGCGCGCTTCCACCAGGCCGCGGCCGCGAAGAACAGGGCCGCGAACACCGGCAGGATCACGATCTCCCCCTCCGGCGGCGGGTACCAGCCTTCGTTCATCCCCCACCAGGCGACGATCGGGATCAGCGCGAAGCCGCACGCGAGCACCAGCACGACCGTCGCCCGCCAGCGGCTGCCGACGTCGAGGTCGCTGTCGAACTCGAGGCGCTGCAACCGCGCGAGCTCGCGGCGCTCCGCGACCCGCCGCGCCCGCAGCTCCTCGAGCGCCGCGAGCAGGTCCTCCGGCGCGTCGACATCGGCGAGCAGCTCCTCGGCGGCCGCGAGCTCGCCCCGCGCGATCTCCCGCCGGGCGAGGGCGAGCTGCAGGCGCTGCGCGCAGGCGAGAGCCTCCGGGTTCTCCGGCCACTCCTGCAGGGCGAGGCGCACGGCGAAGCGGCACTCGGCGATGCGCTCGCGGTCCGCTTCCCCTGCCTCGACCGCGGCGATGCGCTGCTCGGCCTCGTGGGCGAGGGCCCGGGAGGAGGCGTGGGAGAGGTAGGCGCCGAGCGCTTCGCGCAGGGCCTCGACGCTCGGGAAGCGCTGCGCGGGACGGAAGGCCGTCGCCCGCAGGCAGACCGCGACCAGCTCGGCGGGGACGGTGGCCGGGTAGGAGAAGACACGCGAGGAGAGCACGCTCGCGATGATCTCACCCAGGCCGCGGCCGGTGTGCCGCGGCGCGCCGACAAGCAGCTCGTGGAGGATCGCGCCGAGCAGGTAGACGTCGGTGTGCGGACCGATCGCCGCCAGCTCACCGGACGCCATCTCCGGCGCCATGTAGGCAGGCGTGCCGGCCAGCTCGTCGGCGTGCAACACGCGGGGTCCGTCCTCGGTCGCGACGGCGATGCCCCAGTCGAGGACGTAGACCTCGCCGAAGGCGCCGAGCATCACGTTCTCGGGCTTGAGGTCCCGGTGGACGACGCCCTTGCTGTGCGCGAAGGAGACCGCGTTGCACACCTGCATCAGGATCTCGACGTGGCGCCGCAGCGCGGGCACCGGCAGCCCGCCCTCGCGCCAGTCGGCGACCAGCTGCGCCCGCCAGGAGCGGCCTTCCACCCGCTTCATCACCAGCATCGGGACGCCGTCGGCGTTCTGGCCGAGGGTGTACACCGGGACGACGTTGGGGTGCTCGAGCCGGCCCGTGATGCGCGCCTCGTGCAGGAGCGCGACGCTCTGTCCGTCCGTCTTCAGGCTCTTGACGGCGACCCGGCGGCCGAGGGGGATCTGCTCGGCGAGGTGGACGACCGCGGTGCCCCCTTCCCCGAGCTCCCCGAGCAGCTCGAGGTAGGGTTTCGGAGCCCCCTCGTTGCGCAGGGTCAGGGTCGGCAGGCTGTCGAGGCTGCGGTCGTCTCCCCGCTGCGGGCGGATCGTCGACAGGCCGCTCTGCAACGCGGAGGCCCGAGGGAGCACGCCGCGGAAGCTCAGCTCTGTCGGCACCTCGTCTTCGCTCATCGGGACGCACTCCTTCTGGGGAAGTGTACGGGAAGCTCCGCCGCCGTGCCCGGATCGGACACGGGGTAGGGCTTGCGCCCGGACAGGCTTCCGCTACCCTTCTTCCACCATCCGTGGAGGAACGCCATGAGATCCGCCGTCCTGTCCCTCGTCCTCGGCTGCGCTGTCCTCGTCGGCTGCGACGATCGCGTCGCCCACGCAGCCAACGGGGCGTTCAGCTATTCCGGCGACGAAGGTCCCGCCCACTGGCACGAGCTGCCCGGCTGGGAAGGCGACCATCAGCGCCACTCGCCGATCGACATCGCCTCCTTCGTCTCCGACCCGAAGCTCCCCGCCCTCGACGTCTCTGCCGTCGGCGCGGCGCCGGTCGCGCTGTGCAACACCGGGCACACCCTCGAGCAGGAGTGGCCGGAGCATCGCACGGTCGGCTACGACGGCCGGGAGTGGGAGGTGCTGCAGTTCCACTTCCATACGTACAGTGAGCACCAGTTCGCCGGCGCGCACGCCGACCTCGAGATGCACGTCGTCTGCCGCTCCGCCGAGGAGCTCCTCGTCGTCTCGGTGATGTTCGACGCGGGGGCCGCGGAGAACCCCTTCCTCGCCCCGCTGACCAGCGCCCCGCCGGCGAAGTCGAGCGATCCCCGCCTGGAGAGCGAAGAGCTCCTCGACCTCGGCGCCTTCCTCGAAGGCCTCGGGGCTCACTACTACACCTACCCGGGCTCCCTGACCACGCCGCCGGCCTCGGGCATCGTGACCTGGGTGGTGCTCGACCGGCACGCCTCCCTGTCCGACGCGCAGCTCGCCGCGTTCCGCACCGTCCTCGGCAACAACTTCCGGCCCGTGCAGCCCCTCGCCGGGCGGACCGTGCGGCGGAACTTCTGACGGACCGCCCAAAAAACTTCCCGACTGCGCTGACCTTTTTGCAGCCGCTGCGTTCATCGCCTGCGGAGGAGAGGGAATCGCCCCCGGGAGGTCCACGTGAAGCACTGCCTGCTGTTCCTGTTGCTGCTACCCGCCGTCGTCGCCCGTGACTGGGATGCCGCGCCCATCCTGCCGAACCCGACCGGCACCACGGAGGTGCACGTCGCGACCGAGCCGGCGCTGCAGAACGCGGTCTCGAACCTGCAGTCGAACCAGGTGATCGTCATCGCGTCCGGCACCTACTCGCTGACCGGCACCCTGTGGATCAATGGGGGGCTGAGCAACGTCGGCATCCGCGGCGCGACGGGCGATCCGGCCGACGTGGTGCTGATCGGCGCCGGCATGAACAACCCCGCGATCCATCACGGGATCCACGTCGGGGACGTCGACGGCATCCTGATCGCCGACCTGACCATCCGCGAGGTCTACTACCATCCGATCCAGCTCGCCGGAGAGCAGGGCTGCCACGCGCCGCACATCTACAACTGCCGGCTGATCGACGCGGGGGAGCAGTTCATCAAGGGGTCCTCCGGCCAGTTCGGCGTCGGGACGGACGACGGCATCTGCGAGTACACGCTGATGGAGTACACGACCACCTGCCGCGACGACTACACGAACGGGATCGACATCATCGGCGGGCAGAACTGGATCATCCGCCACAACCTGTTCCGCCGCATCCTCGCCGCGCCCGGCTCCGGGCTCGCCGGGCCCGCCGTGCTGATGTGGGGCGGCAGCGGGAACACGACCTGCGAGGGCAACCGCTTCGAGGAGTGTGAGCGCGGCATCGCCTTCGGCCTGGTGAACGCGAGCGCCGGCAACGATCACAGCGGCGGGGTGATCCGCAACAACGTCTTCCACCGGACGTCCGCGATCAGCACCGGCGACGTCGCGATCGGCATCTTCGACTCGCCGAACACCGCCTGCTACAACAACACGATCTACTTCGAGAACAGCTACCCGAACGCGATCGAGTACCGCTTCCCCGCGACGACCGGCACCGACATCCGCGGCAACGTCACCAACCGCGCGATCATCGCCCGCAACGGGGCGACCGCGAGCCTGAGCGACAACCACACCAACGCCCAGGCCTCGTGGTTCGTCAACGCGACCGCCGGCGACCTCGCCCTGGTCGCCAACGCGCCGGCCGTCGACGCGATGGGCAGCACCGCCGCCAGCGACGACTACCACGGCGCGGCCCGCCCTGCCGGCGCGGAGGACGCGGGGGCGTACGAGTACGGGGCGACTCCGACCCCGACGCCGACGCCAACGCCGACTCCGACCCCGACCCCGCCCCCGACCCCGCCCTCGGGGGGCGGGACCCCGGTCAACAGCGCGCCGATGACCGCCTCGAGCGGAGGCAGCGGCGGAAGCTGCGCCGTCGGCACCCCCGCCGGAGCCTGGAGCGCGCCGTTGCTGCTGCTCGGCCTGCTGTGGATGCGCCGGCGTCGCGTGGCCTGAGGCCTAGAGGCTCCGTACGGGCCGTGTTCGGGCGACGAGCGAGCGGCGACGAGGGCCATCGAACGAAGATTGGTTCGGATTGTCGCCAGGCCCGTCGGCGTATGTGCGCGCACGGCGATCGAGACTTCTGGCGTCGACCGGGACGCGGAGGTCCGGGCGCCCGGCAGGGCGCAACACCAACACAGAACCGCTCCAGAGGACCAGGTTGCCCTCCAAAGCTGGAGACAGCTCCGGGCCAACGACGACCTCTCGCCTGTTGGCGCTCCCTCCCGGAGCTGGCTCCAGCTTTGGACGGTCTTTTCTTCGGGCAACCTGCGTCCACCTCTCCGGCCACCCTCGTTCCTCGGGTGACCGGCTCGGACGCTTCCCGGTCCCTCCCCTCGTACCTCGGGGCGGAACCGACGCTTTGTTGTGTCCGGCAAGTTGATGAAGTGGAACCCCCCACCGGGGGGCAGGGGGGGAATAGCATGCACGCCATCCCCCCAACGGGCAATCGTGGCCGCCAACGGGCTTGCGGAAGCGAAGATCCGTTTCGGATTCTCGCGTTCGCGCCGTAACGCACATCGGTCCCCGGGGAACGAGGTGCTTGTTGGCTTGTTGATGCCCCCCTGTGAGTCCCCCGGTGGGGGACCACCGTGTAGAACACAACTCTGTCGGAGGTTGGGCGACCATCGCCCTGATTGCGCCACCTCCTCGATCTCCTCTCCTCGTACCTCGGAGAAGAGATCTGCGGTGGTGTCGCAAACAGGGCTGCCGCCCAACTCCTCTTGTGTAGCCTGCAGCCCTTGACCCCCGCTCCTCGTTCCTCGGAGCGTGGGTCGGCGGGAACGCGTGCCCGGGCCTGGCGACAATCCGAATTCCCTGACAGCGCCCTACAGCCCCACCCGCTCCTTCCAGGCCTGCAGCGCGCCGAGGGTGACCCCCGCGCCGCCGCACACCACGACCAGCACCGGCCCGCGGCCGCGCAGCAGCGGAGCTTCCTCCAGCGCCGCCAGCGCCGCCCCACAGGAAGGCTCGACCAGCACCCGGTGGCGGTCGGCGAAGCGCAGGCAGGCGGCGACCGCGGCCCGGTCGCTGACCTGCCACGGGGTCACCGGCTGCACGCCGGCCAGGTCGAGGGCCCGCTGGCAGACCTTACGCGCGCCAAGGGTGGTCGCGAGGCTGGTGATCTCCGTCAGCTCGACCAGCGCGCCGGCCTCGAGCGCGGCTGCGTAGGAGGCCGCCCCCTCGGTCTCGACCGCCAGCACCGGCACGTCCCCCCAGCCGACCCGCTGCATGCCCTCGATGACGCCGCACAAGAGCCCGCCGCCGCCGACGGAGACCACGACCGCGCCGGGCTTGCCCCGCTGGCGGGCGCACTCCTCGATCAGGCTCGCGTGGCCGGCCCAGATCTCCGGCGCGTCGAAGGGGTGCACGTAGGTCATACCCGGATCCGCGGCGACCAGCGTCAGGGCGTGGGCGTGGGCGTCGTCCCAGACCGCCCCGTGCTCGAGCACCGTCGCCCCGACCCGGCGGATCACCTCGCGGGCGTGCTCGGAGGTCGCGCGCGGCACGACGATGCGGACCGGCAGGCCGAGGGCGCGGCCGGCGTAGGCGACCGCGTAGCCGGCGTTGCCCCCGGACGAGCAGACCAGCGCCCGCGCCCCCTCGGCCGCCCGCTGCTGGCACAGGGCGCCGAGGCCGCGGAGCTTGAAGGAGCCGACCGGCTGCAGGGCGTCCATCTTCAGCCAGACGGGCGCGTCGAGGGCAGCGTGGTGATCCTCCCACAGGGGCGTGACGACGTGCAGAGGAGTCATGGCGGAACCTCCGGAGCGGGACCGCCAGTCTACCGCCGCGCACTCCCGCGAGCTAGCTCGCGCCGACCGGTACCGGGCGCTCCTTGGGTGCCGGGGCGAGGTGCCCGGGCAGGACGTCGCGGCGGAACACGTCATCGAGGGTCTCGGCGCGGCGGATCACCCAGGCCTCGGCTCCGCGCACCAGCACGGCGGCCGGCCGCGGCATCGCGTTGAAGTTCGAGCCGCTGACCTCTTGATAGGCGCCGGTGTCGAGGAAGGCGATCGCGTCCCCGACCGTCAGCCGGGGCAGGTCGACGCCGCCGATCAGGCGGTCGCCGTAGCAGCTGCGCCCGCACACGTCCGCGCGGGTGACCGGCGGCGCGTCCATCTGCGAGGCGACCCGGAAGTCGTGCAGGTGGTGCTCGTAGCGCCCGCCGGTCAGCCAGAACTCGGTCGTGTCCAGCGTGACGTGGTTCCAGGCCAGCGGCCCGGCCATCTCCTTGGTCGCGCACACCGTCGCGAGGTGCACGCCGGCGTTGCCGTGCAGCGAGCGCCCGGGCTCGGCCTGCAGGGTGATACCCGAAGGATCGATGCCGGAGCGGCGCAGGGCGCGCTGCAGCGTCCCGGTGCAGACCCGGGCGTAGTCCTCGATGGTCGGCGCCACGCGGGTGTTCGGGTGGTCGCTCGCCAGCCCGAGCAGCGGGCGCAGGGCCCGGTAGCGCAGCCGCGGGGCGAAGGTCTTCAACATCCAGGAGAGCCCGTACAGCAGCGCCGACTGGTACGGAGCGGTGTAGTCGGTGGCGGCGTTGTGCGGATCGCGGGGGATCGCGAAGCCGCCGCCGATGTCGAGCTCTTCGATGGAGAAGCCCTCGAGGGCCCCGGCGACCGCCGCGACCTCCTCGGCGTAGGCCTGCATCTGCGCCTTCCAGTAGGCCGTCTCCGGCCGGTGCCGGCCGTGATGCTGGTGGAAGCCGACCAGCCGCGCCCCCGGCAGGGCGTGGACGCGGCGGGCGGCCTCGATCGCCTCGTCCCGGGACAGGCCGCCCTTGTACACGATCGCGACGAGGTCGGTCGGGATCGGCCCCTGGGGCGCGAAGTCGCTGCGCCGGTGGAAGCGGGCGAGGTTGGGCCGCAGGCGGATCGCGACCCGCGCCTCCCGCTGCAGCTGCGGCGCGAGGCGCTCGAGGATGTCGACGTCGCGCAGGCTGTCGACGGTCAGGCGGGCGCCGACCTCGAGGGTGCGAGCGATGTGCGCCTCCTCCTTCGGAACCCCGTTGACCGAGATGCAGCGGGGCTCGACCCCGGCCCGCAGGGCGATCTCGAGCTCGCCCGCCGAGTAGACGTCGGCGCCGCAGCCCTCGC
>JAUIEM010000677.1 GCA_030428695.1 bacterium | reverse complement strand
CGAGGCGATGGGCGAGAGCCTGCACGAGGCGCAGGGCTCCTTCACCCGCTGTGAGCGCTCCCTCGCGCTGTTCGATCCGCACGCCCGGGCGCTCGACGAGGCGCCGCTGGACGAGCTGTTGCTCGCGCACCGCCGGGTGTGGTTCAAGGGCGCGCTGCCGCGGGCGACCGGGCCCTACACCCTCGGCCTGCTCGAGGAGCGCTGCCGCGACTACAAGCTCAAGGCGGAGGCCGCCGAGGTCGAAGCGCTCCGCGACAGCTTCGAGCGCACCGCCGGCGCCGCCGGCCGGCGCGAGGGGATTCGCTCGCGCCGGGCCGAGGCGCGGGCCGAGGTCGAGGACTTCATCGCCGACACCGTCGCCCGCGCCGAGGGGGAGCTCGAGCAGCTGGTCGTCTTCCTCGAGGAGTCCGGCAGCGCGCCCCTGGAGGCGAAGATCCGCATGGCCGGCCTGATCGATGGCTTCCGCCTGCGCCCCGACGCCGGCAAGCGCCTGCTCGACCGGCTCGACGCCCTCGGCGGCGGCACCGAGGAGGACGGCACCGAGGTCGCCCGCGCCTTCCAGCGCAAGGTCGACCGGCTGGTCGACCCGATCACGAAGAAGCTCGGCAAGGCGGCCAACGACCTGGTCCGTGCGGGCATGGCCGGGCTCGGCTTCGACGTCTTCCAGACCCTGCTCCAGCTCGACCCGGAGAACACCGGCGCCCACCGCGGCCTCGGCCACGTCGAGCGCGACGGCCGCTGGTACCGGGCCTACGAGGCCCAGCAGTTCAAGGCCGGCTACGTGTGGGACGACGAGCTCGGCTGGATCAAGCGCGACGAGCCGGAGCGCTACGACAACTGGGAGGTCTACGACATCCAGGCGCGGGAGTGGAAGGACTTCGAGGCCGCCAACCGCGAGCACAGCGCCGTCGACAACCCCTGGCGCCTCGAGAGCGAGCACTTCGTGCTGCTCTCGACCGCCGACCTCGACGTCTCCGCCCGCGCCCTCAAACGGCTCGAGGCCGTGTTCCTGCAGGTCTTCCGCCAGTACGACCTGTTCTTCCCAGGGGAGACCGGCGCCCGCTTCATCTTCGGCGCGGGCAACCTGCGCGAGAAGCTCGTCGTCCACCTCTACCGCAGCGAGGACCAGTTCCGCGCCCACGCCAACCCGCCGACCGACTGGGCCGCCGGCTTCTACTCCGGCAGCCGCAAGGCCTCGTTCTTCTACTGCACCGGCAAGCGCTTCAGCGTGCGCACCCTGCAGCACGAGCTGATCCACCACATCCTCGGCGAGTTCTCCTCCGACCACGCGCCGGCCTGGCTGGCCGAGGGCGCGGCGGTCTACCTCGAGGACGCCTTCTTCGACGGCGGCTTCCTGCGCCTCGGCAGCCTGTCGGACAACGACCGGGTGCTGACCTACGCCCGCAACCTGCGCAACGGCGGCGACGAGCACAGCCTGTCCGAGGTGCTGCGCCTGGAGACCAGCGCCCAGTGGGACAGCGGCGACATCAGCAAGAACTACCGCGGCGCGGGGGCGGTGATGCACTTCCTGATGCGCTTCGACGACGGCCGCTACCGCGGCGACGCGATCGCGATGCTCGCCGACTCCTACCGGGGCGAGCTGCTGCCCGTCGAGGAGTACTTCGGCCTCAAGCTGGCGAGCCTCGAGCGGCTGATGGACCGCTACTACCGGGAGCTTCCGCTGCCCCGTCCGCAGGGGCGCTGAGATCTGCGGGCTCCCGCACCAGCTTGCCGAGCCCCCAGCGGACCAGCCCGCCCATCGCGAGCAGCAGCGCCAGGCACACGACGCTGTTCGCGACATGGAACTGCCACACCTCCGGCAGCCAGCCCTGGGCGGGACCCCAGCTGCCGTGGGCGATGTTGACGTTGAGCACCG
>JAUIEM010000366.1 GCA_030428695.1 bacterium | reverse complement strand
CGGCGAGGCCGCAAAGCTCGAGGTCGCGGCGATGCCCGGCGCCCACACGCCGACCGAGATGTATGCGGCGCATCGCGCCGGCGCGCAGCTGATCAAGCTCTTTCCTTGCCCGGCGGGTGGGCCCGGCTGGCTGCGCTCGGTGTTGGGACCCTTGCCGATGCTGCGGGTGGTCCCGACCAATGGGGTCGACGCGGAGAATTTGGGCGCGTGGGTGCGCGCGGGGATCCATGCCGCCGGTTTTGTGCGCAGCTTGTTCGAGCCCGAGCTCATGGCGGCGCAGGACTGGGCCGGCGTCGAAGCGCAGGCGCGAAAAATTCACGCCGCCGTCGCGGCGCTTTAGGGCTCAGCCCGGTCGGTTGCGCAAGAAGTCGGCGACCTCGGCGAAGCGCTGATCCAAAAAGCCGCGCACCGGACCGCTGATGCCCCGTGCGTCCATGGCCGCTCGCATCGTGCGGATCCATGCGTCGCGCAGATCGACCCCGATCGGCACGTGGCCGTGGCGCATGCGCAGCGCAGCGACGACCCGGAAGATGACATTACCCACTGGACGCAACTGGCATTGACCGCCGGGCAGGCGCATGAGTACGCCACCGCGCAGCACGCCGCAGACCAGGCCCGCGAGCTGCCCGCGGGTCAGGCCGACCGCCCGCAGCACGGCGAGCTGCCGGGTGCGCTCGGTCACTCCCATGCTGAGGGTGCTGAAGATGATGAAGAGGGAAGCGAGCAGCGCGACCGCGGTCGCCGCGTAGGACTGCATGCGGGCCGCGGCCGCGCTCGCGCTCTGGCCGAGCGCGCGCTCGACCTCCGCGATGCCGAGCAGGGCGCCCCCGGCTTCCTCCACCGGCTCTGCCCAGCGCGCCCGGAAGGCCGGGATGTCGGCGCCGGGGCCGAGCACGAGCTCGAAGACGTTCGGTCCCACGGTCTGGCCGAGCACCGCCGCGAGCACCGCCGGGCGCACGAACACCGCCTGCCCCGCGGGACCGGCGCCGAAGGCGGGGGCGCCGGCGCCCTCGGCATCGGCGAGGGTCTCGCCGAGCAGCTCGGCGGCGCCGCGCGGCGGGACGATGCCGACCACGGCGAGCGTCACCGCTTCCCGGCCGGCGGCCTGCACGAGCACGCTGTCCCCGACCGTCAGGCCGTGGCGCTCGGCGGCGTCCGCGCTCAGCACGCAGCCGTCCGCGTCGTCGCCGAGCCAGCGCCCGGTGACCGGCTCGCGCGGCGCCTCCTCCGCCTCGCTGGCCACCACCACGGGCAGGGCCGCCGCGGCGCCTCCGGGGCGCTGCGGACGGGCGGAGCCGTCGCCGTCGATGTAGGCGGACTCGCGGGCGTAGCCGCCGTCGTCTTCCCAGGCCTCATCGATCGCGGGGGGCTGCTCGACGCCCTGCCCGGGCCGTCCGAAGCCGACCCGCACCTGGCGGACCGGCTCGACGGCGAGGACCTCGGCGTCGGCGAGCAGGGCGCCGCGCAGGGCCGCATCCTCGAACGGGGCGGAGGAGCGCGAGACGACGACGAGGTCCGCGCGCCCGAGGTACTCCCGGGGGTTGGCCTGGGCCTGCTCGGACAGGGCGTCGTAGCCGGCGACCACCCACACGACGACCAGCGCCGCGGCGACGATCGCGACGGTCGTGGTCAGCAGCCGCCAGCGCTCGTGGCGCAGGTAGGCGGCGACCAGCCGCAGCACCAGGCTCACGAGGAAGCCTCCGCGACGACTTCCTGGTAGCGGGCGGCGAGCTGCTGGGCATCGAGGCCGGCGCCGTCGAGCTCGGTCAGCTTGCGCCCATCCTTGAGCACGACGATACGCCCAGCCCAGGCCGCGACGGCGGGCTCGTGGGTGACGACGACGACGGTGCGGCCCTGCTCGCGGCAGAGCTCGTCGAGCAGCTGGCAGATCGCCTGGCCGGTGACCGAGTCGAGGCTGCCGGTCGGCTCGTCGGCGAGCACCAGCGCGGGGTCGCAGAGCAGCGCCCGGGCGATCGCCGTGCGCTGCTGCTCGCCGCCGCTCAGGGCGTCCGGGCGATGGCCGCGGCGCTCCGCGATGCCGAGCCGCTCGAGCAGCGCGCCGAGCTTCCCCGCCCCCTCGGCGCCGCGGCCGTCGGCGAGCAGCGGCAGCAGCGCGTTCTCCTCGGCGGTCAGCGCCGGGATGAGGTTGAAGTCCTGGAACACCATGCCGATGCGGCGGCGGCGGAAGAGCGTCCGCTCGCGGTCGGGCAGCCCGGCGATGTTCTCGCCACCGACGAGGATCTCACCGGCATCGGGCGGGGTCAGCCCGGCGATCACGTGCAGCAGCGTGCTCTTCCCCGAGCCGCTCGCCCCCATCACCGCGACCAGCTCGCCCCGGGCGACCTCGAGGTCGATGGCGACGAGGGCGTCGACCTTCCGCGCCCCCTGCCGGAAGCTCTTGCTGACACCCCGCAGCACGAGCGGGGGAGCGCTGGTCGTCGTCGTCATGGTCGGCCTCCTGGGGGGAACGCGGCGGCCATGATAACGCATCGCCGACCTCCCCGGGGGAGCGTCGGTCGCGCAGGATCTGGCCGGGCGGCCGGCGAGCTGCTACCCTGGCGGCGGACCGGAGGCGGAGGTAGACGGATGGGCAAGTCACTGAACCACGTCGGCGTCGCGGTGCGCTCCATCGAGGAGGCGCTCCCGTACTGGCGCGACAGCCTGGGACTCGAGCTGCTCGAGGTGCGTGAGGTCCCGAGCGAGCGGGTCAAGGTCGCCTTCCTCGACGCCGGCCAGACCCACGTCGAGCTGCTCGAGGCGACGGCGGAGGACAGCCCGATCGCGCGCTTCATCGCCAAGCGCGGCGAGGGCGTCCACCACCTGTGCTTCGACGCCCCGGACATCCGCGGCAGCATGGCCTGCCTGCGCGAGGGCGGGGCGCGCCTGCTCGACGAGGAGCCGCGCGCCGTCGGCGGCGGGAAGGAGGCGGCCTTCATCCATCCGAAGAGCGGCAACGGGGTGCTGGTCGAGCTGTACGCGACGGCGCGCGCCGCCGCCGACTGAGATGCGCGCCACCGACCTCGTCTGCCTGCTGCTCGCGCTCCTGCTCGGCTGCACGGCCCCTCCCGCGCCTCCGGCCCCGACGCCGGACGGCGAGCGCTCCCTGCCCGACGCGGGCGCCGCCCACGGGGGGCTGCCGGACGCCAGCGACGTCCCGGACTGGGTCGCGCGCGTGGTGCGCCAGCGGGCGACGCCCGACTCCACGTTCGTCCCGACCTGGGGCGAGCTGTGCTGGGTGGTGCGGCTGCGCCCCGGGCTCCCGCCGGAGCGGGTCCGCGGCGCCGGTCGTGCGCCGGGGGTCGCGCTGCGGGCCGCGCTCGACCAGCTCGAGCCGGGGGTTCCCGGGGCGCTGCTCTGCGAGTTCCTCGCCGGCCCCGGCATCCCGACGCGTCTGCGCTCTGGCCACGTCGTCTGGCGGGGCCGGACGGTGCCTGCCGGGGTCGCGGTCGACATCCCCCTGGTCCCGGGCGCCTGCGGCATCGAGGTGCGCTTCCCCGGGGCGCGGGGGCTCGCGCTCCCGAGTGACGCCCTGCTCGACGACCGCTCCGCGCCGGATGACCTGATCCGGCTGGCGATCCAGCGCGCGGGCTACAAGCCCTTCGACTGGGAGCAGGCGAGCTCGGCGGAGGTGTTCCAGACCTGGGCGGTGCTGGTGACCCCCGCGGGCGAGGTCGTGCCCTGGAAGCGCTACGGGCTCGAGCGTCCCGAGCTCAGCCAGGCCAGCATCGAGCGCGCGATCGTCGCCAGCGCCCTGCGCCTCGAGCGCAACACCGACAAGTTCGGCAAGTTCGCCTACAGCTTCACCTTGACGGGCCGCAAGCCGCCCCGCTCCGCGCGGGAGTACAACCTCGTGCGGCACGCCGGCACCGCCTGGCAGATGCTCGACCTCGCGAACCAGTACGACCTGCCCGCGGTCGGCGCGGCCGCCGACCGCGCCCTGGTGTGGCTCGAGCAGTGGCTCGAGGTCGACGAGCGGGGCGCGCGCATCCGCAACGACGGCAAGGTCAAGCTCGGCAGCCAGGCCCTCGCCCTGCTCGCCTACGTCGCCCAGGCCCACCGTGTCGGCCTGGAGCCGAGCCGCGAGCTGCGCGCCGGGCTGGTGCGGGAGATCCTCTCGCGGCAGGACCCGAGCGGCCTGTTCCTGCTGCCCGAGGGCGGCCTGGAGCCGAGCCCCTACTTCCCCGGCGAGGCCTGCCTCGCGCTGGCGGAGCTCGGCATGCTCGAGGGCGACAGCCTCGCCATCGCCGCCGCCGGCCGCGGCGTCGACGCGCTGATGCAGCGCGGCACCGACGGGCGCGGGACCATCCGCCGCGACAACTGGCTGCCCCAGGCGGTCGAGGCCCTGCACCGGGCGGACGGCGATGCGCGCTGGGTCGAGTACGCCTACGCCCTCGGCGAGCGGATCACGCGCGACCAGTACGTCCCCGGGCCGGGGGTGCGCGACGACTTCGTCGGCGGCATGCCGGTCGGGTACACCCCGAGCGGCTCGAGCACCGCCGCCTTCCTCGAGGGGCTCGGCGCGGCCTGCGCGGTGCTGCGGCGGGCGCGCGATCCGCGGCTGGCGGAGCTGCGGCCCTTCCTCGAGACCGGCCTGGCCTTCGTCCTGCAGACGCAGGTGCTGCCCGAGGAGGAGTTCCTGTGCCGCGACCCCTTCCTCGTGGTCGGAGGCTTCCGCGCGGGGCTGATCAACGGCACCTTCCGCATCGACTTCGACCAGCACGCGATCGGTGCGCTCCTGTGGGGCATCGAGGTGCTGGTGCAGCCCTGAGCTGCATTGTCGCACAGTCCTCGCCGATGGTAGGGTAGGAACCAGGCGCCGGCTCCGGAGATGGCATGGCGACGGACGTCCCTTCTTCCGCCGATGAGCCCTCCTGCTCCGCCGACGAGGTCCCGACCGTCATCAGCCGCGGCGCCGAGGACGCGACCCTCCCGGAGAAGCCCCAGGGCCTGACCGAGCCCGGCACCACCTCCGGCGCCGGCGGAGACGACGGCGTCTCCGCCCTCGAGGCGGACCCGAGCTGCGCGCGTACCGACCTCGGCATCCCCGTCCGCATCGAGCTCGAGCCGGCGGAGACCGACGCGTCCGACGGCCGCTACGCGATCCTCGGCGAGCTCGGCCGCGGGGGCATGGGGGTGGTGTACCGCGCCTTCGACCGCGACCTGCGGCGCCACGTCGCGATGAAGGTGCTCAGCGAACGGCTCGCCCACAGCGCCGACTGCCTGTCGCGCTTCGTCGAGGAGGCGCAGGCGACCGGGCAGCTCGAGCATCCCGGCATCGTGCCGGTCCACGAGATCGGGCGCGACCCGCAGGGGCGGCTGTTCTTCACGATGAAGCTCGTGCGCGGCCGCACCCTGTCCGCGGTCGTGCGCGACCTGCGCGAGGGCGATCCCGAGACCGCCGCGCGCTTCAGCCCCTTCCGCCTGCTGCAGATCTTCGCGGACGTCTGCCGCACGGTGCACTACGCCCACGTGCGCGGGGTGATCCATCGCGACCTCAAGCCGAGCAACGTGATGATCGGGAAGCACGGGGACGTGCAGGTGATGGACTGGGGCCTGGTCAAGCTGATCGAACGGGCCGAGCGCGTGCTGCCGCGGCTGTACGGCTCTTCCCAGGAGATCGCCCTCGCCGCCGACCGGCCGGAGACCCGCTTCGGCTCGCTGCTCGGGACGCCGGCCTACATGGCGCCCGAGCAGGCCGATGCGACCGGGGACGGGCCGGACGCGCGCAGCGACGTGTACGCGCTCGGGGCGATCCTCTTCCACCTCCTGACCGGGCGGCCGCCGTTCGCGGGGAACACCACCCGGGAGACGGTGACGGCCCTCCTCACCCAGCCGCCTCCGCGACCCCGCAGCCTCGAGCCGACCGTGCCGCGGGAGCTCGAGGCGATCTGCCTGCGGGCGCTGCGGAAGGATCCCGAGCATCGCTACGCGAGCGCCGAGGCGCTGGCCGACGATATCCAGGCCTACCTCGAGGGGCGGCCGGTCCTCGCCCTGCCGATCGGGCGGGTCGAGCGGCTGCGCAAGTTCTGCCGCCGGGAGCCGGTCAAGGCGGGGCTGTTCGGCCTGCTGTTGCTCGCGCTGCTCGGGATGGTGGTCGCCCTCGGGCTGATGCTGCGCGAGGCGCAGGCCAAGGAGCTCGAGGCGCAGCGGCGCCGCGAGGCCTACGCCGACCTCGCCCGGGAGAAGGACGCCAAAGACCTGGCCTACGCGGCCCTCGAGGTCGAGTACCGGCAGCTCGCGGATGTCGGGCTGATCGAGGTGTTCGAGGCCCGGCTCGGGCCGGCGGCCGTCTCCGACGTCGAGCGCTTCCGCTGGCTCGCCGACTTCCAGCCCCTGTCAGACCGGGTCGTCAGCCATCGCGCCGCCCTCGAGGAGGTCGAGGCGGAGCTGGCGGCGGCATCCTCCGACACCCTCGCCCTGCGCCAGAAGGCCGACAGCCTCGCGGAGCTGCTGCAGGACCTCGAGTACCTGCAGGGGGACGCCGCGCGGCTGCGGAACCCGCCGGGGGACTCCGCGCTCGTCGCGCGCCGCTGGCGCGAGGCCCTGCCGGCCATCGCCGCGGAGTACGGCGGGCTCGAGCTCGCGCCGTGCACCGACCTGATCCCGATCGGACGCGACCCGCACTCGGGCCTGTGGGAGTTCGCCCACCGTTGGAGCGGGCCGATCCCGGAGCGGGACTCGAGCGGCGTGCTCGGCTTCGAGGACAGCAGCGGGGTCGTGTTCGTGCTGGTGCCCGCCGGCTCCTTCGCGATGGGCCACGCCGACGGCGACCCCGACTCCCAGCCCGTCCACACCGTCCACCTGTCCGCCTTCCTGCTCGCCAAACACGAGGTCACGCAGGCCCAGTGGGAGCACATGGCCGGCTACCAGCCGAGCTGGTACACCAACGAGCGCCACAACGTCCGGCGCTTCAGCGTCCGGCAGCCGGTCGACAACGTCAGCTGGCTCAACGCCCTGTGGCTCGCCGAGCGCTACGGGCTCACGCTGCCGACCGAGGCCCAGTGGGAGTACGCGGCGCGGGCGGGCACCGAGGACGCGTTCTGGCTCGGGAACGACCTGCAGGTCGTGCTGCGCGGGGCCAACGTCGACGGTCCGGTCGACGGCCACGACTACATGTCCCCGGTCGGCACCTACCGGGCCAACCCCTGGGGCCTGTACGACACGATCGGCAACGTGTGGGAGTGGTGCATGGACAGCTATCCTTCGCCCTATCCGGAGGGCCCGCGCTTCGACCCCCTCGTCTACGATCCCGCGGCCGAGCACCGCGTCGTGCGGGGGGGGAGCTGGGCGATCCCGGCGGAGTACTGCGGCTCGTGGCGTCGGCTGTGGGAAGGCGTGGGGGCGAACAGCGGCGACATCGGGTTGCGCCTGGCGCGCCGTCTGCCGCTGCCTTGAGCGAGGGCGCTCAGAACCAGGGATCGCGCAGGTCGAGGCACTTCATCGTGGTCTGGCTGCGCAGGAGCAGCCGCCCGTCGCTGAAGGCCATCGGCGCCCAGATCTGGTTGTCGCGACGCTTGAGGCCGTCGAACACCTGCATCTGCGCGAGCTCGGTGTAGCCCTCGGGGTTCGGCTCGACCAGCCGCAGCACGCCGTCGTCCCCGCCGAGCATCAAGAGCAGCCCGTCGATGCAGATCACGTTCCCGCGGCTGACGTCCGGGTCGCGTCCGGTGTTCCAGCACAGCGTGCCGTCGAGGCCGATGCAGACCAGGCCGGCGGGCCGGCGCTGGTTCTCGTTGCGGTTGAAGTTCGCGTACAGGTGCTCGCCGACGAGCAGCGCCTGGTGGATCTGGGCGCCGTCCCGCTGGATGGCGAAGACTTCGCGGAAGCTGAAGGCGCCGTCCTCGCCGACCTCGACCTCGACGAGCTGCGAGCCGGAGTTGTAGCCCGCGGTCAGGAACAGGTAGTCCTCGCCGACCCGGGTCGGCGCAGGGATCGCCCCGCGCGCCTTGTAGCCGGTGTAGCGCGTCACGGTCTCGCCGGTCGCGGGGTCGAAGCCGAACAGCCCGGGGCCGGCCAGGTACAGGATCAGGGTCCGGCCGCCGAAGCTGTGCGCGGCCGGAGAGGTGAAGTTCTCGCGGCCGACGGCCTCGGTGCGCCACAGCTCCTCGCCCGTCACGGCGTGGTAGGCGATCAGCCCGAAGTCGGTCGCCTGGGCGGTGAACACGACCGTCTCGCCGAGCAGGAGCGGTGACGAGGAGTAGCCCCAGCTCGGGGCGCGGCCGCCGAGGGCGATCAGGTCCTTCCGCCAGGCCAGCGCCTGCTTCTCGCGGTCCCAGCAGGCGACGTGGCCGAAGGGGCCGGCGGTGTAGACGTGGGTGTCGGTGACGGTCGGCACCGTGCGCGAGCCGTTGTAGCCGGTGCGCCCGGGGGCGTCGTAGCCCGCGCTCCAGAGCTCTTCCCCGGTGTCGAGGGAGAGGCAGCGCAGGACGTCCTGCTCGTTGTCGACCCGCTCGAGCACGAAGACCTCGTCGCCGGCGACGCTCGGTCCGCCGAAGCCGGGCTGCACCTCGACGCTCCACAGGACGGGCAGGCCGTCGTCCGGCCACTTCCGGGCGATCCCCCCGCCGTCGGCCCGGCCGTCGCGCTCGGGGCCGAGGAACTGGCTCCAGTCCGCCGCCGGGGGAGGGGGCGGAGCGAGGTTGCCGGCCCGGGCCTGGAGGTCGCGCACGGCATCTTCCTGCACCCAGGCGTCCCAGGCCACCGGCGCGCCGACGGCATCGGCGGCGATGTCCTGGAACAGGTTCCAGGGGTCGAAGCCTTCCTGGAACAGGGCCCCGTAGGCGAAGGCGAGACCGGCCAGCACGAGCAGGATCGCGATGCGCAACCGCGCGCCGCCGCCCGGGATGAAGAAGCGGGACAGCAACGAGCGGGGTCGCGGGGTGTTGTCGTCGGGCATCGTCGAGCTCCTCCGGTGTTGCCGACTGCAGTCTCGGTTGTTTCGCCCCGGTTGTCGAACGCCGTCTTAGGGGAAGGGCCGGCCGCGGGGACCCGTCCGGAGGATACGGAGCCGCCCGGTGCGCGGATCCGGCTGCGGCTCGCTTTCCGGCGGCGCGGGCATGTACCATGCGGGGGTCGCCTGTGGAGGAAGACCGATGCTCGACACGCCCGCCGGCAAGTTCCCGGAGACCCGGATGTCCCTCGTCGAGGTGCTCGCGCGCCCGGGAGAGGAGGGCCACAAACAGGCCTGGGAGCGCTTCTTCAAGGGCTACTGGCCGCCCCTGTTCCGCTATCTGCGGCGCACGGGCAGCGACCGCGACCAGGCGCTCGACCTGCTGCAGGACTTCTTCATCGCCGGGCGCGGCGCCCTGCTCGAGCGCTACGATCCGCAGAAAGGGCGCCTGCGCAGCTACCTCCTCGCCTGCCTGAAGAACCTGCGCCGCAAGGACTGGCGGAAGAAGAAGGCGCGCCCGGACAAGCTGCCCTGGCTCGACGCCGCGGGCGAGGAGGCGACCCGCTTCGAGCCGGCGGCGGCCGATCCGGACGAGGCCTTCGACGCGGAGTGGACCCGGCAGATCCACGCCCGGGCGATCGCGGCGCTGCGCGAGCGGCTGCACGAGCTCGGGGACGAGCGCTCGCTCGCGCTGCTCGAGCGCTGGGTGCTCAACGTCTCGCGGCCGCCAGCCGCCGAGCTGGCGAAGGAGCTCGGCTGGAGCTCGGCCAACCTCTACACCCGCGCGACGCGCATGCGCAACGCGCTGGTCGCCGAGGCGGAGGGGCAGATCCGGCTGCTCGAGACCGACGCCGCCGCGGTCGGGCACGAGCGGGACGCGGTGCTGCGGCTGTTCATGGAGGAGGGGAAGTAGCGCGCGCGGCTCGGGCCGCTCCGTAGTCACGTGCGGCTGCGGGGGGTACCCTTAACGGGGATTGCGCACACGGCGGAAGGACGGAGAACGCAGACCTTGAGTGACGCGGACAAGAAGGGCTCGAAGGACTCCAAAGAACAGGTCTTCTCGAGCAAGGAGCTCAAGGACGGCGTCGAGCTCGACGCCGGCGAGATCCACCTCATTGTCGTCGCCGAGCCGACGCCGGCTGTCGATCCGACGCCGGAGCCGCAGGTCGATCCGACGCCGGAGCCGCAGGTAGACCCAACCCCGGACCCCCAGATCGGCCCGTGCATCCCTCCCATCGTGCCGATCCCCCAGGTGGGACCGGGCGACCCCGGCATCGTCTCGCCGGATCCGCAGGTGGACCCGACGCCGGAGCCGCAGGTGGACCCGACGCCGGAGCCGCAGGTGGACCCGACGCCGGAGCCGCAGGTCGATCCGACGCCGGAGCCGCAGGTGGACCCGACGCCGGAGCC
>JAUIEM010000676.1 GCA_030428695.1 bacterium | reverse complement strand
CCTGCCTTCCGCAAGGAGAAGCACGGGACCGACGGAGTGCCCCCGCCCGTCCGACGGTGTATTCTGCAGGAGCGCCCGTGATCGAGGAGGAAGCCCGGTGCACGACGAGCCCGTCGACGACACGTTCCACGGCCCATCGACGGCCAGCTTCCTCGACGCCCAGACGCGCATCTCGCCCACGGCCGGGGCCGTCGACCCTGGACCTTCGGCGCGTGACCGCCGCCGTGACCGTGACCGTCGACCGGGCTGCCTTCTCGTCTGGTCCTCGCCTGCCAGGAGTCTTCCGGAGCTTCAGGCGCGCGGACCGACAGACAGACAGGCCGGAAGTCGAGCCGCACGGCGCCTCTCCCCCCCTGGCAGCAGCGAGCCCCCGGCGGTAGAATCCCCGACCCCCGCCCGGAGCCGCCGATGACCGTCCGCCCCTCCGATCCACCCCTGCGCTCCGTGGCCCTGGCCCGCGGCGTCGCCTCGTACACCGACGAGGGCACAGGCCGCCCGCTGGTCGCGGTGCACGGCCTGCCGGGCAGCGCCCGGGACTTCCGCTGGCTCGCCCCGCACCTGCGCGAGCACCTGCGCTTCTTGCGTATCGAGCTGCCGGGCTTCGGCAGCACCGCCGTCGCGGCGGGACCCGACCCCTCTCCGCGCGGCCGGGCCCGCTTCCTGCTCGAGGCCCTCGACGCCCTCGAGCTCGAGCGTCCTGTCCTGCTCGGCCACTCGATGGGCGGCGTGGTCGCCTGCGCCGCGGTCGGCCTCGCGCCGCGCCGCTGCGCCGGCCTCGGCCTGCTCTCCTGCCCCGGCCTGCGCCGCCACCTGATGCTGCGCCTGCTGCCGGTCCGCCTGGCCCGCCGGCTGCTCGGCGAGGCCCCCGGCCGGCCCTGGCGCTGGCTGCAGCGCCAGTTGTTCGCGCTGGCGGGCTTCCGGCGCTACCCCGACCACGAGCTGACCCGGACGATCCACTGCCTCGCGGCCACCTCGATCGAGGCGCACGCCCTGCGGGTCCGTGACCTGCGCGTGCCGACCCTGGTCGGCTACTGCGAGGACGACCCGCTGATCGAGGCGGACATCTACCGCGCGCTGGCCGCCGCCTGCCCCCCGGGGCCACGGCTCATCTTCCCCGAGGGCGGCCACAACCCCCAGAAGACCCACGCCGCGGCGGTCGCCGAGGCGCTGCGCGATTGGGTCGCGACGCTGTAGCGCGCGCCGTGGCATCGCCGCCGGCGCTGTGCTACCGTCCCCCGGGGAGGAGCCCGCGATGACCGACAACGCCTGTATCTACGCGCCGGTGCCCGCGCTGCCCTGGGCCGAGATCGCCGCCGAGCTCGCCCCCGGCGCGGAGCTCGCGGTCGGCGAGAGGGTCATCCTGACCTGGCCGGACCTCGAGATCGCGCTCGCGACGATGCCGGGCGAGGCGATGCCGTCCCACCTCGCCGGCTTCCGCGGCTACATCCGCGGCGAGGGCGGCGCCGGCGCCGAGGCCCTCGCGACGCGGGTGCTGTCGACGCGGGGGATCTTCGGCATCGCGATCGAGCCGGCCCTCGACGAGCGCGCGATGCGGCTGCTCTCCGGGCTGACCGCGGGCACCGACGGGCTGCTCTTCCTCGGCGGCGAGGTCTTCGACGCCCGGGGCAAGCCCCTCCTGCTCGACGGCGCGCTCGATCGTCCGGAGGCGCCGCGCGTCGCCGCCCGGGCCCTGGTCCTGCTCGCCTGCGCCTTCCGCGCCCTGCTCGAGCAGGATGCCGGGGGCGCCGACGCGGAGCAGGCCGAAGGCCTGGCGCGACGGCTCGCGACCCAGGTCGAGGAGCTCCCCGCCGCGCGCGACGAGCGCGAGCCCGCCGAGCGCCGGCTGCTCGAGACGCCGCTCGGCGCCCTCCCCCCGCAGCAGGTGATC
>JAUIEM010000365.1 GCA_030428695.1 bacterium | reverse complement strand
GGAGATGCGGCCGGACGCGACCTATCACGCGACCAGCACGACGCGGATGGAGATCGGGCCGATGCGGAGCCGCAGTGACCAGGAAGACCGCCTCGCGGCCGACCTGAGCATCGTCGCCAGCTCCAGCACGACCCACGAGGTCCAGCAGGGCACCGAGCGGAACACCGAGACCACGCTCGAGCTGGCCGGGGAGACCTGGCAGTGGCGGCAGGTCGAGAACGGCGCGGAGAGCTCCGCGACGCTTCCGCACGAGGGGCCGGTCTACGACGACCCGACCTCCGTCCTGCTCGTCGCGATGGCCCTGCCGCTCGACGGCTCCGTCGAAGAGCTCACCCTGCGCACCCACGACTGGAAGAACGAGGACGGCCACGGCTACGAGGACGCGTTCGTCCGCGTCGGTCCCTGGACCGACTACGAGGTCCGCGGCGACAGCGTCCGGGTGCGCGTGATCGTCTTCACCGACGCCGATCCGGACGATGACGACAAGCCCCTGCACGTCGCCGTCACCGAGGAGCACCGCGTCGTCGCGTTCTGGCCGGAGGGCACGCCGATGCGCCTCGTCGCCGGGACGGCCGAAGAGGTCGCCGTCGACCTCCCCGGGCAGGAGCGCGAAGCGCGACGGCTCGGCACGCCTACAGAAGCGGTGACGGTCTACCTGAGGGTGGTCGCGAAGGTCGAGTCCGTCGATCGCTTCGACGACGTGATGGACTGGGACGCGCTGTGCGCCGCCATCCTCGAGCTCGACCCGAGCGCCGCGGGGCTGACGCCTTCGAGCCTGCGGACCATCGTGCGCACGAACACCGCGAGCAACCCCGCACCCTTCACCGAGGCAGAGCTCGAGGTCGCCCTGGGGAGCACCAAGGAGACGATCGACGGCGACACCGCGACGGTCGTCGTCGACGGCGCGACGCTGCGTCTGCGCAAGGACGGCGAGGGCTGGCTCATCTTCGCGCTGCCGCGCTGACTCGTCTCCCGAGTCGTTGGCTCGCTTGTTGATTTTTCTCGCAGAGTCGTGCCACCCTTCCGCCGCGCACGCAACCCGCCGCCCGTGGTACAGTTCCTCCAACGCATCGGAGGAGCACGGATGGCAACACTACACGGGCGCGTCACCCTGGTCGCGGGCGCCACCCGCGGCGCTGGACGGGGCATCGCGGTCGAGCTCGGCGCCGAGGGCGCGACGGTCTACTGCACCGGGCGCAGCTCCCGGACGGACGCCGGCCGCGCCGCGGGCGGCGCGCCGCACGACCTCACGCGGCGGCCGGAGACCATCGAAGAGACCGCCGAGCGCGTCACCGCCGCCGGCGGAGACGGCCGCGCGCGAGTGCTCGACCATCTCGACGCCGAGGCCGTCGAGGCCCTCGCCGCGGAGGTCGCGGAGCAGCACGGCGCCCTCGACCTGCTCGTCGTCAACGTCTGGGGCTGCGAGCACCTGATCGACGCGGGCAAACTCTGGGAGCTCGAGCCCAGCCGCGGCCTCGAGACCGTCGAGCGGGTGCTGCGCACGCACTTCCTGACGCTTCGCCACTTTCTGCCGGCGATGGTCGCGCGCGGCGCCGGCCTGGTCATCGAGATCACCGACGGCGCCTTCGCCGGCTACCGTGGACACGCGACCTACGACCTCGCCAAGCTGATCCCGCGGCGGCTCGCCTATGCCTTGCGCTGCGACCTCGCGGGCACCACCTCCGAGCTGACGGTGCTGAGCCTGACGCCTGGGTTCCTCCGCTCCGAGGCGATGCTCGAGGGCTTCGGGGTCCGCGAGGAGAACTGGCGGGACGCGATCGCGAAGGACCCCTACTTCGCCGCCTCGGAGAGCCCGGGCTACGTCGGCCGGGCGGTCGCCGCGCTGGCCGCCGATCCCGAGGTCCGCCGCTTCGACGGCTCCGCCCAGAGCAGCTGGGAGCTCGCGCGTGTCTACGGCTTCACCGACCGCGACGGCCGCCAGCCGCACTGGGACGAGCACTTCGACGCCGAGATCGAGAAGCTGCTGGCGAAGGACGCCCCGGATGAGGGCGAGCGTGGGCTCCTGCGCGCCCGCTACTGGCAGCTGCATCTCGACCCGGCGCGGGCCGGGCTGACCGAGCGCATCGCCCGCAAGCTCGGGTCCGGCGGACCCGGTTGAGGCGACCCCCGCGCCGTGGGCCCGGATCACGTAGCGCCAGGGGCCCTACAGCGGCGCGGTCGCCGCTTCCAGCCAGGCCTGCTCGGCCTCGTCCAGGTGCGGTCCGACCTCCGCCCGCACCCGGGCGTGGTAGGCGTCGAGCCAGGCCCGCTCGGGGGCGGTCAGCATCGCGCGGTCGATCAGGCGGCGGTCGAAGGGGATCAGGACCAGCGGGTCGAAGGCCAGGGCGCCCTTGTCGGCGATCTTCTCCTCCTGGCCGACGACCAGGTACAGGTTCTCGAGCCGCACCCCGCCCCAGCCGGCGATGTACACCCCGGGCTCGATCGACGTGACCTGGCCGGCCTGCAGGGCGCGGCCGGTCTTCTGGCCGCGGCCGGGGGTCGCGATGCCGAAGGGCCCCTCGTGGACGCAGAGGAAGGCGCCGACGCCGTGGCCGGTGCCGTGCTTGTAGTCCTCGCCCCCCTGCCACAGCGGCGCGCGGGCGAGGGCGTCGAGCTGGCTGCCGCACACGCCTTCGGGGAAGCGCTGGCCGGCGAGGGCGGCGTGGCCCTTCAGCACGAGGGTGAAGCGCCGCTTCTGCTCGGCGCTGGCGTCGTCCCCGACCAGCACGGTGCGGGTCGCGTCGGTCGTGCCGCCGCCGAAGTGGGCGCCGCTGTCGACCAGGAACAGCGACCCGCGCTCGAGCACGGCCTGCGGGTCGGGGGTGCCGTAGTGGACGATCGCGCCGTGGGGGCCGGTGGCGGAGATGGTGTTGAAGGACAGGCCGCGGAAGTCCGGCTGGGCGGCGTAGTTCTTCTCGAGCTCGGCCGCGAAGCTGACCTCGGTGATCTCCGCGCCGGCCGCGATCTGGCCCTCGAGCCAGCACAGAGTGCGGGTCTTCCCGATCGAGGCGCGCAGGTTGGCGGCGCGCACCGCGGCCTGCTCGCGCTCGTTCTTGATGCTCTTGCGGCACTCGACCGGGTGCAGGGCGAGGGTGACCTCGACGCCGTCGACCTCCTCGAGCAGGCGGGCGACGCCGAGCGGCGTGCACTCCGGGTCGACCAGCCAGCCCGAGGCTTCCCGCGCGAGCTCGGGGAGCCGGCGGCGGAAGTCGGCGATCGGCTCGATCGTCAGGCCGTCCTCGGCGAAGGCGTCGGCCTGGGCGGGATCGACGAACAGCAGGGCCGACTCCGGCAGCAGCACGAAGTAGGCCTCGAAGACCGGGTTGTAGGCGATATCGCTGCCGCGCCGGTTGAGCAGCCAGGCGATCTGGTCGAGGGCGCTGAGCACGGTCGCCTGGCAGGACAGCTCGGCGAGGTCGTCCCGGGCCTGCCGCAGCTTCTCGGCCACGCTGCTGCCGGTCAGCTCCAGAGGCAGGGCGAGCACGGGCTGGCGGGCCGGCGGATGGCGGTCGTTCCAGAGCAGGTCGACCGGGTTCTCGTCGAGCAGCCGGACGACGCCTCCGCACGCCTTGAAGGCCTGGAAGTTCTGCTCGTAGGCCTGGCAGCCGACCGTGCAGGGGTCGAGGCCGAGCACCAGCCCGGGCTTCGCGCGGGCGAGCTCGCGGAGGCGGGCGCTGATCCGCAGGACGCCGGGCAGGCCGAGCTTCTCGACGGTGATGCGGCCGGTGTCGACCTGGTCCTCGGCCTGCAGGTGGTAGCGGCCATCGACGTACAGCCAGGCCTGGTCACGCCCGAGCAGGAAGTCGCCCGCGCTGCCGCTGAAGCCGGTGACCGCCTGACGACGCTTGTTCTTCTCCGGGAGATACTCGTTGAGGTGCTCATCGGAAGAAGGGATGAACAAGAGATCGAGCTCGTTCTCTTCCATATACGAGCGCAGGGCATCGAACAGGGTGGTCTCGGCGGTCGGCATTCTCAGTCCTCGGCTGGGGTTCCGCGCCGATTCTAGCTCGCCGGAGGGAGCAGCGGAAGAGAGCACGCCGACGGGTATTGTCAGCCGCCCGCGCTGCCACTAGACTCCGGGCCGATCCCCGTGGACTGGAGCGCATGAAGCTCAGCATCGTGATGGCCACCTGCGATCGGGCGGCCCGCATCGGTGCGACGCTCGACTCCCTCGCCCGCGTAGAGCGCGAGGCCGGGGACGCCATCGAGGTGATCGTCGTCGACCAGAGCGCCGACGAGCGCACCCGCGAGGTCACCGCGCGGTACCGGGACGCCCTCCCCATCGACTACCTGCACGCGGGCCGGCGGGGCCTGAGCCGCAGCCGCAACATCGGCCTCGCGCGGGTCGACGGCGAGGTCTTCTGTTTCGGGGATGACGACTGCCTCTATCCGGCGAGCCTGCTGCGCGACCTCGAGGCCGCGTTCGCCCGCCGGGACGACAGCCTCCTCAGCGGCGCGGTGCTGTGCCCGACGACGGGCGCGACCACCTCGTTCACCACCGGCCGCGTGCCCTGCGCGCTGACGCGCTGGAACCTGTTCCCGCTCGTCACCTCGGTCTCGCTGTTCGTCCGCAACCGGGACGGCCTGTGCGACTACCGCTTCGACGAGCGGCTCGGCCTCGGGGCGGAGTTCGAGAGCTGCGAGGACAAAGACTACGTCTACCGCCTGCTGCTGGACGGGCACCGCGGCTCCTTCGAGCCCCGGGTCCGCGTGTTCCACCCGGCGGTGCGGCGTTCATTGCCGGCCACCCGACGCTACGCCCGGGGGCACGGCGCCTTCGCCCGCAAGCTGCTCGCGCGCGGCGACCCGTGCTCGGTGCGACACGCCGCGCGGAAGGTCTTCACCCACTGCCTGCGCGCTCCCTACGACGCCTTCCGCTACCGCTCCGTGGGACCCCTCGTCGGCTGCGGTGGATTCTGGACCGGCTTCGTCGGGCAGGGCGGGGTCCCGTGATCCGCGGTGGGGGAAGGCCGCCCCTGTGGCGGCGGCTCCGGGACCTGGCCCGCTCCCTCCGCCCCTACGAGCGGGTGCCAGGGCGGGTGGTGTTCCTGCCCCACAACGCCTACCACACCGCCAACCTGGCCCTGTGCGTACCCGCCCTCGAGGCGGCGGGGGTCGATGTCTGCTTCGTCGACGTCGGCGCGCACCACTACGCCGAGGGCGCGGGGGAAGCGATCCGCGCGCGCGGCCTGCCCTGCGAGCCCTACAGCGCCGACGTGCTGTTCCGCCTGCGGCCGTCGCTGCTGGTGGTGATGAACGACTGGGGCGGGGTGGTCGGCGAGGCGGTCCGCGAGGCGAACCGCCTGGGCGTGGTGACGGTCGGGCTGGTCGAGGGCGTCCAGGACTTCGAGGACACCCATGTCGAGCACATCGGCGTCGGCTACGTGCGCCGCCCCTACCGGACGGTGCGCCACGCCTTCCTGATCGGCGCCTACGACCGTCGCTTCGTGCCGTCCGACCGGGCGCGGGTGGTCGGCCTGCCGCGGGTCGAGGGGCTGTACCGCGAGACGCCGGTGCTGCCGAAGTCCCCGCTGGCGGTCATCAACTCCAACTTCACCTACGAGCTGTACACCGACGACCAGCCGGCCTGGCTCGCTGCCGCGGTCGCGGCCTGCCAGCAGGCCGGCATCGACTACGTGATCAGCCAGCACCACGCCGACCACGCAGACCTCTCCGCCTACCCGGTCAGCGACCAGCCCCTGCACGCCCTGCTGCGGCGAGCGACCCTGGTGATCAGCCGCTTCAGCACGGTGATCCTCGAGGCGATGGCCCTCGGCAAGCCGGTCGTCTACTTCAACCCCCACGGCGAGCGCATGGACACCTTCCGCGACCCGCTCGGGGCCTTCCCCATCGCGACCGACCTGCCGTCGCTGCGGGCGGGCATCGCGACCTGTCTCGGCTACGCCGATCGCTACCCGGAGGTCTGCCGCCGCTTCCTGCACCACCACGTCTCGCTGACCGACGTGCCGGCGGGCGAGCGCGTCGCGAAGGAGCTGTTGCGGCTGCTCCGCGTGCAGGACGGTGAAGCGCGGATCGCGGAGGATGCAGGGGATACGTTGGAACCGGGGGATGCGGAGGAGGCTGGGGATGCGATGGATGCGGGACCAGGGCCGACGGCGGAGAAGCCGCTGACCGTCGTCGTCTGCACCTACAACCGGCGCCGCGAGCTCCGCGCCTGCCTCGACTCCCTGCTCGCCCAGACCCTGCCCGGGGCGTCCTTCGACATCGTGGTCGTCGACAACGGCTCGACCGACGGCACCGCCGCGCTCGTCGACGCCTACCTGCCGCGCGGGCCGATCCGCTACCTGCACGAGCCGGAGCTCGGCCTGAGCCGGGCGCGGAACCGCGGGATCGCGGCCGCCCGTTCGGCCTACGTCGCCTTCCTCGACGACGACGCCCGCGCCGCCCCCGACTGGGCCGCCGCCATCGTCGCCTTCGCCCGCCGGCGTCCGGAGGCGGTGCTCTTCGGCGGTCCGGTGCTTCCCCTGTCCGGCAGCGGGGAAGACTGGCCCCCGCAGCCGATCTACAGCCACCAGCTCGACCTGCCGGAGCAGCCGATCGCCTTCGGACCTCAGTGGCTCGCCGGCTCGAACCTGGTCGTCAAGCGCGCCGCGCTCGGCGCCGCCCCCTTCGACACCCGCCTCGGCATGAACGGGCGGCGGCTCGGCTTCGGCGAGGAGATCCAGCTGCAGGCGCGCCTCGTCCGCGCCGGCCACGCCCTCTGGTACAGCCCGGACATCCGCGTCGAGCACGGCGTGACCGGCGGCAAGGAGCGCCTCTCCCGCTGCCTGGAGATCATGTTCGCCCGCGGCGCCTGCCACCATCGCAGCTACTTCGAGCGTCCGCTGGTCCTGCGCGACGTCTTCCGCCTGCTGCGCAGCGGTCTGGCGGCGCCGGGCCGCTGGCTGTCCGCCCCCGGCCGCTCGCTCCGGGCGCGGACCTTCGCGGCGCTCGAGGAGCCGAGCTACATGCTCGGGTCGCTGGTCACCACCCTGCGTGGGCTCAGGTGATCGCCTCGTAGCGGAAGCGGCGGACGCGGAAGTCGGGCAGCACGTTCTCGAGGAACTCGCGCATGCCCTCGGCTTCCTGCTCGGTGAAGCCGAAGAAGGCGAGCCGGCGCGGCGCGTGGGTGGAGAAGTGCAGCGCGTGCAGCACGATCTCCATCGGGTTCTCCATGCCGGCGAGCGAGACGTCGAAGATGCGCCGGTCCTGGCCGAGCAGCGTCAGGGCGTAGCTCTCCCCGAGCCGCCCCGAGCGCTTGCGCAGGGCGATGGTGCGGGCATGCACCCAGAGGTAGGCCTGCGGCTCGCGGCGGGCGACGTAGATCCCGAACTTGTTGAGGTAGACGACCCGGCTCGGCCCGAGGGCGACGGCGATCAACACCGTCAGGCCGGCGACGCCGAGGCCGATCCCGGCCCAGAAGGGCTCGTCGAGGGCGAAGGCGATGGCGGGCCACAGGAACAGCCAGCCCCAGCGCAACAGGGCGACCTTCACGTGCCGGGCGCGGCGGGGGCGGAAGGGGATGCCGTCCGCGGCGCCGACCGCTTCGAGGGCGTCCTCGGGCACGAGGTTGAAGACGTAGAACAGTCCCACTGGCGGGTCGGAATCTGACACCCGTGTCCGATCATCCCATCTTGGCGCGGTCCCATCATTTCCTCTGCCGCCCCGCGATGCAAGCTCTGACCGGGAACCGTGCGGGATGCGGGGGAGCGCGACCGCGGGTCTGCGGATTGGCACGTGAGATGCTACCATGAAGGGAGGTCGACGCCCTCGGTGGCGTGCGGATGGAGGCAGAACGTGGGCTTCGAAGCGCTGAAGCCCGGCCAGATGGTCGGGGACTACAAGCTGGTGCGCAGCATCGGAGCCGGCGGCTTCGGCGAGGTCTGGCTCGCCGAGCACGAGGTGCTCCAGGCCAGGCCGGTCGCGATGAAGTTCCCGAACGCCGAGGGCGCGATCGCCGCGCTGCGGCGCGAGGGCGAGATCCAGCACGCCCTCGAGCACCCGGGCATCGTCAAGATCATCGGGCTGTCGCTGCGCCACTCACCGCCCTACATCGTGATGGACTACATCGACGGCACCAACCTCGAGGACCGCCTGCGCGACCAGCCGCTCAGCCTCGACGAGGCGCGCGCGATCTTCGGCCAGGTGCTCGAGGCGTTGGAATTCGCCCACGCGCGCTCGGTCGTCCACTACGACCTCAAGCCGTCGAACATCCTGCTCGACAAGAAGGGCCGCGCCCTGATCTCCGACTTCGGCCTCAGCGCGGTGCTCAACACCCAGGAGCTGCTGCTGTCCGGTGGCATGACCCAGACCTTCGGCCAGGGCGGCTCCCTCGACTACATGGCGCCCGAGCGCAAGAAGGGCCTCGGGGGCGACCGCTACTCGGACATCTACGCGATCGGCGTGATGCTCTACCGCGCCCTGACCCTGCGCCTGCCCGACGGCCTCGAGCTGCCGAGCGAGCTGCGGCCCGACCTGCCGCCGGGCGTGGACGCGGTGATCAAGAAGGCGCTGCACCCCGACCCCAGCCAGCGCTACGCCTCCGCCCAGGCCCTGCAGCGGGCGCTCGACGCGGCCCTGCGCGGCAAGGTCAGCGGGCCGCCGCTGCGCGGCGAGGTCGTCAAGGTGGTCGTGCGCGAGAAGTCCGAGGAGGGCTGGAGCGAGCAGGTCCAGTACGAGCCGAAGCCGCCCGCCCGCGCGCGTCGCTGGCCGTGGCTGCTGCTGCTGCTGACCCTGCTCGCCGGCTGGGTCGACTACAGCTTCCGGCCCCTCGGCCGCTACACCCTGCTCGGCCGCTTCGGGGCGCCGACTCTCGAGGAGAAGGCCGCGGCCCTGGTGCCGAAGGTGCACGCCAGCCAGCGCCAGCTGATCCTGCTGCCGGCGGTCGACATCACCAAGGGCGAGCCGACCCCCCTGACGCGGGAGGTCGACGCGGCGATCGAGGCGGTGGTGCGCGGCCGCGAGGGGGTCGAGTACTACACCTCGACCGTCGGCGCCTACGCGCAGCGCATGGGGCTGCCCGAGCAGGGCTTCGTCAGCTCCTACATCGAGGTCGATCCCGAGCGCGGGCAGCTCTACGCCTTCGTGCTCGGCGACGACGCCGAGGTGTGGTCCGCCGCCAGCACCGACCGCCGGCTGCGTGACCTCGCGGTGTGGCTGCGCAGCGAGATGGAGGGGAAGGTGTTCTTCCTCGGCGTCGAGGAGCTCGGCACGGGGCTGCGCAACGTGCGCACCCGCGCCCTCGAGCTCGCCCTCGCCAGCCACCTCGCCACCAGCCCCCTGCGCTGGAAGCCCGACCTGCGCGAGCAGCTCGGCCAGGGCTTCACGCTCGACGACCTCGCCGACGCCGCCCGCCGCGCCGCGCTGCAGCAGAAGCTCGGCTGCGGGCATGCGATGCTCGGGACCCTCAGCGGAGGCACCTTGAGCGTGCGGATCTACGACCTGGGCACCGGCACGAGCTCGAAGACCCACTACGCCGAGGTCGGTGAGCTCGAGGGCGGGCGCCTGGCCGGGGCGCGCCGCCTCAGCCTCAGCCCGAAGGCGATCGTCGACTACAGCCAGCTCGTCGACAAGGATGTCGAGGGCCTGCTCGCCGAGACCATGCTCGCCCTGCACGCCGTCGAGCTCGACCGCGCCCGCGCGAAGATCGAGCAGCTCGCCGCCCGCGACGGGGTCTACCGCGCCCACGCGGGGCTCGCCTTCTGCCGCGGGCTGGTCGCCGAGGCCGAGGGGGATGAGGCGAGCGCTGTCACCCTGTACGAGCTCGCCGTGGAAGCCGGCATGGCCGACCCCGAGCTCGCCCGTCGGCTCGGGAACCTGTACCTGCGCCAGGCGCAGATCCTTTTCGACAAGGGGCACAAGTGCCTGTGGACCGACGACGCCGAAGGCCTCGAGCAGGTCATCGCCCTCGCCGAGCGCACCCTCGCCCTCGAGCACCTGCCCGACAGCCTGCGCGCCGACGCGGAGGCGCTGATCACCCTGAGCGAGTAGCCGCGCCGGGCCGGACCGTGCGGATCAGCCGCCACAGCCGCCGCATGAAACGCGAGGCCCCTTCCACGGCGCTGTCGGACCATTCCAGCATCTGGTCCGGTGGCGATGTCTCCATCATGTAAAGGCGCACCGTGTCGGCGCCGTAGCGCTCGATCATGGCCTGCGGGTCCACGCCATTGTTCTTGGACTTGGACATCTTCTCGATCGGACCGACGGTCACCGGATCGCCGTCGGCGACGAGCGTCGCGCCCACCACCTTGCCCTTGTCGTCGCGTTCCATCGCCACGTCGGCGGGCGCGAAGTAGACGGTGCGCCCGTCCACCTCGCGGTAGAAGGTCTCCGCCACCACCATGCCCTGGGTGAGCAGGTTGCTGAACGGCTCGTCGCTGTCGAGCAGGCCCTCGTCGCGCATGAGCTT
>JAUIEM010000364.1 GCA_030428695.1 bacterium | reverse complement strand
ACCGAGAGCACCGCGTCGGCGCGCTCGTCGATCGCCCGACCACCACCGACGAGCAAGAACTCCATCCCCGCAACCAGCACCGCCCCGTACACCAGGCCGAGCGCGATGATGACGGCCGCGAGCCGCAGCAGCAGCTTCTGGCGCCCGCGCTGGCGCGCTTCCCGGGCCCGCTCCTCCCGGCGCGCGGCGATGTCCGCGTCGAGGGCCCGCGCCCCGGCGGCCGAGCCGAGCGCCTCGAGCTGCGCGACCTGCGCGGCGGCGAGGCCGAGGTCGCCGCGCCGCAGCGCCGCCCGCGCGAAGGCTTCCCGCGCCTCCCGCTCGCCGGTGCGCGCCCGGGCATTTCCTTCCCACAGCTCCCGCGCCTGGACGAAGCGCGCCAGGGTCGCGCTGTAGCGGGCGTAGAGCTCGGCGGCCGGCGGATCGCCCCGCTCGGCCTCCCGGCAGGCGGCCAGCTCGCGGGAGCCGTGGCTCGACAGCTGCAGGCTCTG
This sequence comes from bacterium, assembly GCA_030428695.1. The sequence goes on along the minus strand of JAUIEM010000364.1, from coordinate 9,920 downwards.
GCGGTGTTGCAGGAAGGCGCGCAGCTCCTCGCGCAGCTGGCGCGGGGTCGGCGTGCGGCCGCTGGGCGCGAAGCTCAGCGCGCGGCGGCAGATCGCGGCCAGCTCTTCGGGCACGTGGCCGGGCAGCTCGGGCAGGCCCTCCTTGACCGCGGACTCGACCGCCGCGAGCAGGCTGCGCCCGGCGTGCGGAGGGCGGCCGCTGAGCAGGCGGAAGAGGATGCCGCCGAGGGTATAGACGTCGGTCGCCGGCCCGAGCAGCTCGCGCTTGCCGAGGGCGAGCTCGGGAGGCACGTAGCTCGGCGTGCCGCAGGGGCCGCCCAGCTCGCGGACGTGGGGCAGTCCGCAGGGCTCGGGGCCGAAGCTGAGGGCGAGCCCCCAGTCCATCACCAGCACCTCGCCGAACTCGCCGATCATCACGTTCGCGGGTTTGAGGTCGAGGTGGAGGATGGACCGGCTGTGCGCGAAGTCGACCGCGTTGCACACCTGCATCAGGATGCGCAGGTGCTCGTCGAGGGCGTCGGGATCCTCCGGACGCAGGGGCCGCTCCTTGAGCAGCTCGCTCCAGCTGCGCCCGGAGACGAGCTTCATCGCGAGGAAGAGCTCGCCGCCCGGGGCGCGGCCGAGGGTGTGCACCGGGACGATGTTCGGATGCTCGAGCCGGCCGGTCACCACCGCCTCGGCGACGAACCGGTGCGAGCGCGCCATCTTCGGATCCCGCAACATCTTCAGCGCGACCTCGCGGTCGAGCACCGCCTGCCGCGCGCGGTACACGTTCCCGAAGCCGCCGCTGCCGATCTGCTCGAGGCGCTGGAAGGGCGCCTCCGGGTCGGGCTCCTCGAGCAGCTCGGCGAAGGGCTGCGCCGTGCAGCGATAGGTCTCCCCCGGGAGCAGGGTGCTGTCCGCCGCGTCGCGGCCCAGGCTCTGGGTCCAGAGGATGGAGATGTCCGGCTCCGTCATCGATCGATCCCGTGCGGTGTCCAAGGAGAGTGTGCGCGGCGGAGGGGCGCAGGTAAAGAGCGGGGTTCGCTACTCCCGCCGCGGGGCGATCGGCGCCGCCTCTACCGGCGCGGCTCCCGGCCCTGGACCAGCTCGTAGAGGCGGTGGAACGGCATCGCCCGCTTCACGGCGCGAAGACTTCCCACACCGGCAGCTCCCCCGGCTTCTCCCGCACCAGCAGCACCTCGCCCAGGGGCATGCCCTCGACCACCGTCGTCCGCCCGGAGGGTCACCGCACCTCGACGCGCTCGACGCCTTCGACGGCGCCGAGGCCGAGGCGCAGGGTCGGCCCGCAGCCGGCGGCGAGCCCGTCGTGGCTCTAAAGTCCTGCCGTCGTCGGAGAAGGCGCCGTCGTAGGCCTTGAAGTGCGGCTCCGTGACCCCCGCCACCGCGGCGAAGAGCGGCGCCCACAGCCGCAGCTCCGCACGAGCTGTTCCTCGCCGAGGATCCAGTCGCTGTGCCGCCGCCGGTCGGGTGCAGGGGCTGGGTCGGGCCGGGGCCGACCACCCATGTGCGCGACCGCCGCGTCGAGGCCCTGGGGGGCGCGCGTCCGCGGCCACAGCAGGTAGCCGGCGAAGCCGAGGGCGAGCAGCAGCCCGAGCCGTTTCATGCTTGTTCCTTCCGCAGGCGCTCGAGGGCGTCCTGCAGGTCGCCGATCGTCTCGAGGGCGAGCAGCAGCGGCAGGTTGAAGCGCACCCCGTAGCGGCGCTCGAGCCGGGTCAGCACGCGCAGCATCATGCCGGAGTCGAGGGGGAAGTCGACGCCGAGCCGCAGTCCGCGCTCGAACGGCGCGCCGCCGAGGTCGGTGACCTCGTCGAAGATGTCCTCGAGCGCGCGCAGGGTCTCTTCCATCAGAAGTACAACCAATCGCCGAGGCTGAGCTGCCAGCGGCGGAAGTCCCGTTCGGGAGCGGGCGTCCGGGCGGGGTCGCTGGCGACGACGAGGTCCATCCCCCAGCGCTCCGTCGCCCAGCTCCCGAAGCCGAGCCCTTGTAAGGTGCCGGCGGCGGCGGAGCGCTCCGGGAAGCTCGCCGAGACCAGCCCGACGGCTTCCGCCCGCAGATCGGCCAGGGCCGCCCCGGCGAGCGCCTCGAGCAGGGCCGGATCGTCGTCGCGCGCGCACAGCTCGAGCAGGTAGCCGTCGTGGCGTCGTGGGCTGGTGCGCGAGACCACCAGCCCCACGGGCCGCCCCGCGCGGTAGGCCGCCAGGCAGCGGTAGGCCGCCCCCGGGCAGTCGAGGTAGCGCCACTGCAGGTAGGCCGCGTCCTTGAGCAGGGCGACGCCGTCGGGGGGGATGCCGTCCGGCAGCAGGCTGTCGAAGTCCGCGTCGAAGGTCGTCACCGGCCGCAGCTCCACCCCCGCCAGCGGAGCCCCGTCGCGCACCCCGACGAGCGGCTGGGCGAGACGGCCGACGAAGCCGAGGGGCGCGGGCAGGCCGCGTCCGACCAGGGCGCGGCCGACGTCGAGGAAGCCGGACTGGACCGGCAGCCGGCCGAGGACCGACCAGCCGCAGTGGTGGTTGAGCTCGCGCCCCGCCGGGTTGACGAAGGAGATGCCGAAGTCCACGCCGGCGGCGACGCTCTCCTCGAGGCCGTGGCGCAACAGCCCCCGCAGGCAGGGCCAGCTGCGCTCGGCGGGCAGGACGAACAGGCCCTCGTTGACGCCGACGCGGCGCGTCTCGCCGGCGACCCGGGCGCGCAGGTGCACGGCCGCGAGCTTCCCGACCAGCCGTTCATTCCGCAGAGCGAGCACCGTGGTCGAGGCGCCGAGGGGGTTCTGGAAGTAGCGCCAGCGCGCGACCGCCTCGGCCGGCCCGCGCAAGAGCGGCCGCGCCCCCTGCGCAGCGAGCGGCTCGGCGTACGCGGGCAGGTTGTCCGGGGTCAGCAGGCGGAAGGCCAGCGAGCCCTCGGCGGCGGCGGGTCGGTGCAAAGGAAGGCGGCCTCGGCGACAAACCGCCATCCTTACCGGCCGCCCCGCGGGCGGTCAAGGCGGGCGACGAATCTCTCTCTGGTGTTCGCAGACCGATTCGGCACAATGGAGCGCTCGCCCGCGACGGAACGTCCGATGTTCGACAGTCTGCTCTGCCAGGTCCGCAACGTGGTCGCCGAGCTGCGCGCGCGGACGCGACCCGTCTTCGCCGACCTCGAGCTGTTCTGCGCCTTCGTCGGCTATCCCCGCAGCGGCCACAGCCTGGTCGGATCGCTGCTGACCGCTCACCCCGAAGCGGTCATCGCCCACGAGTACAACGCGCTCAAGCACCTGTCCGACGGCGCGACCCGCCACCAGCTGCTGCTCGGCATCCTCGACAAGGACCGCGCCTTCCTCGCGGCCGGGCGGAACCAGAACGGCTACAACTACCGGGTCCCCGGCCAGTGGCAGGGCCGCTGGCGGCGGCTGCGGGTGATCGGGGACAAGAAGGGCGCGGCGACCAGCTCGAAGCTGAGGCGCGAGCCCGACCTGCTCGACAGCTTGCGCGAGACGGTCGGCCTGCCGCTGCGGCTGATCCACGTCGCGCGCAACCCCTTCGACATGATGACGACCCGCGCCCTCGCGCGCGGCTTGTCCCTCGAGCACGCGATCGCGAGCTACCTGCGCCATCTACCGGTCGTCGCCTCCTCCGTCGAGCGCTACCGCTCCTGCTTCCTCGAGCTCCGCTTCGAGGACTTCGTCGCCGCCCCCGAGGCGCACCTGCGGCAGCTCGCGGAGCACCTGACCCTGCCGGCAGACCCCGCGTGGCTGGAGAGCTGCCGCGCGCGGATCTTCCCGCGGGCGAAGAAGACGCGCCTGAAGGTCCGCTGGACTCCTGCGCAGATCGAGCGGGTGCTCGCCGCGATCGCGCCCTGGCCGATGTTCCGGGACTACACCTTCGCCGACTGAGCCCAGGAGTCACGATGTCCGAGCCCAACCCCCGGAGCTTCGAGTGGATCGTCGCCGTGCCCGCCGGCGTCACGTCCTCCGCTCTCGCCCACGCGGCGCGGGGGCGGGCCGCTCCCCTGGTCGACCTGCGCTTCCTGTCGGCGGCCGCGCGGCCGGCCCTGCTGCGCGCCCTGGCCGACGACGCCCCCTACCTGGTCTGGCCGGGCCTGTCCGTCGACACGCGGGGGCTGCCCGCCGGCAGCCGCCTGATCCTGCCGCGCGGGGCCTGGCCGGCGCGGGCGGAGGTCGAGGCCCTGCACCGGGCGGGCTTCGTCGTCGGCTTCGCGGCCGACGGCGCGGAAGACGCCGCGGAGGCCCTCGCCCGGGGCGCGCGCTTCGTCGTCGCCTCGGGCCACGAGGCGGGCGGGCCGGTCGCGGAGCTCGCCAGCCTGGTGCTGCTGACCGAGCTGCTGCGCGCTCCTCTGCCCGTCGTGCTGCGCGGCGGCCTGGGACCCTGGGCGAGCGCCGCCGCCTACGCCCTCGGCGCGGCGGGGGTGATCCTCGACTCCCCGCTGTTGCTGTGCGCCGAGGCCGGCATCTCGCCGACGGCGCGGGCAGCGGTCGCGCGCATGCAGGCGACCGACACCGTCGTGCTCGGCCGCGCCCTCGGCGCGCCTCTGCGGGTGTCGGGAGCCCCCGGACAGCCCGCCCTGCAGGAGCTGCGCGCCCTCGAGCTCGCGTTGGAGGAAGCGGGGGAAGCGGACGCCGGGGAGCGCCTGCGGGCGGAGGCGCTGCGCGTGCTCGGGGCGGGCTTCGCCGGCGAGGGCCCGCTGTGGCCGGTCGGCCAGGGCGTCGCCTGGGCGCGCATCTTCGCGGAGGAAGGGGCGACGAGCCTCGCGGACATCCTCGCCCGCTATGAGACCGTCCTGTCGCAAGCGGTGCGGGAGCTGCGGGAGGGCTTTCCCTTCCGCCCGGGTGCGCCGCTGGCCCGCGCCCACGGCACGCGGCTGCCGGTCGTGCAGGGGCCGCTGTGCAACATCGCCGACTCGCCGGCCTTCGCCGAGGCGGTGTTCGAGGCGGGCGCCCTGCCCTTCCTCGCCCTCGGCGCCAGCCGGCCCGAGGCGGTCGCCGGCCTGCTCGCCGCGACCGCGCAGCGCATGGCCGGGCGGCCCTTCGGCGCGGGCCTGATCGGCTACCCGAGCATGCCCCACGGCGCGGCCCACGAGGCCCTGCTGCGCGAGCACCGGCCGGCCTGGGTCACCATCGCCGGCGGCACCCCCGAGCAGGCGGCGCGGCTCGAGGCGGAGGGCCTGCGCGTCTACCTGCACGCGCCGACGCCGGCCCACGTGCGCGCCTTCGTGCGGGACGGGGCGCGGCGGCTGATCCTCGAGGGCCACGAGGCCGGCGGCCACGTCGGCGGGCTCGGCTCGCTGCTGCTGTGGGAGCTGGCGGGGCACGCCCTGCGCGCGTCCGGGGGCTCCCTCGAGGGCCTGCTCTTCGCCGGGGGCATCGCCGGTCCGGAGGCCTCCCTCGCGGCGGCGACCATCGCCCTGCCGCTGGTCGCACGGGGCATCCCCTGCGGCATCCAGATGGGCACCGCCTACCTGTTCACGACCGAGGCGGTCGAGCACGGCGCGCTCTCGCCGGTCTACCAGCAGGTGCTGCGCGAGGCCCGCCGCACGGTGGTCTTCGGCGAGCGCATCCACCTGCCGACCCGCTGCGCCGCGACCCCCTTCCCCCGCGAGCTCGCGGCCCTCGAGCGCCGCCTCGGCCGCGAGGGCGTGCCCCTCGAGGAGCAGAAGCGCCGGGTCGAGCACGCCAACGCCGGCCACCTGCGCCTCGCCGCCAAGGCGCTGACGCGGCGGGAGGACTACGCCGGCAGCGGCGCCCGTTACCGCTCCGTCGATGCCCCCGAGCAGCGGGAGCGGGGCGCCTACCACGCCGGCCAGGTGATCGGCCAGCTCGAGGGCGGCGGCTCCCTGGCCGAGCTGCACCTGTGGGTCGGCGAGGCGGCGGCCCGGCTCGCCGCCGCGCTGCCCTCCCCGCGGCGGGCCGGCGAGGCCTCCGGCGTCGAGGTCGCGATCGTCGGCATCGGCTGCCTGGTGCCCGGGGCTTCGGATGCGGAGGAGTTCTGGGAGAGCATCGTCGCGCGCCGCTCGCAGGTCCGCGAGGTTCCTCCCCACCGCTGGGATCCGGCGATCCACTTCAGCGAGGACCGCAGCGACCGCTGGCGCAGCTACACGAAGATCGGCGCCTTCCTCGACGAGGATCCCCGGGTCGATTGCGAGGCCTTCCGCATGCCGCCCTCGATGGCGGACGTCATCGACCCGATCCAGCACCTCGCCCTCGAGGTCGCGGCGCGCACCCTGAAGGATGCCGGCATCACCGCCGCCGACCTGCCCCGCGAGCGGACCGCCGTGGTGGTCGGCAACAGCCAGGGCGGCGTGTGGTCGACCTGGCTGATGCTGCGCTCCAGTGTCCCGCTCGTGCTCGACGCCCTGTCGAGCGTGCCGGCCTTCAAGGCGCTGGCGGGGCCGGTCCGCGAGCAGGTGATGGAGGGCCTGGAGGAAGAGCTCGCCGAGCGCCTGCCGGCGGTCTCCCAGGACTCCTTCATCGGCCAGCTCGCCAGCGTGATCGCCGGCCGCATCGGCAACAGCTTCGACCTGAGCGGGGAGTGCCTGGTCGTCGACGGCGCCTGCGGCTCCGGGCTGGCGGCGGTGCAGATCGCGGTCGACGGGCTGCGGGCGGGGAAGTACGACGCGATCCTCGCCGGGGCCTTCGACCTGAAGACCGACCCGGCGATGTACGTCGGCTGCTGCTCCCTCGGCGCGCTGTCGACGACCGGCTGCTTCCCCTTCGACGAGCGCGCCGACGGCTTCGTCCTCGGCGAGGGCGGCGGCATGGTGCTACTCAAGCGGCTCGAGGACGCCCAGCGCGACGGCGACCGCATCTACGCGGTGATCCGCGGCGTCGGCGCCTCGAGCGACGGCCGCGGGCGTGGGCTGTTCGCCCCCCGCCAGGAGGGCCAGGAGCTCGCGATGCGGCGCGCCTACGCCCAGGCCGGCTGCGCCCCCGCCAGCGTCGGCCTGGTCGAGGCCCACGGCACCGGCACGGTGGTCGGCGACCGCACCGAGCTGGCCAGCCTGCACGGGGTCTACGCCGGCGCCGCCCCGCAGAGCTGCGGGCTCGGCTCGGTCAAGTCGCAGATCGGCCACCTCAAGGCGGCGGCCGGCATGGTCGGGCTGATCAAGGCCTCCCTGGCCCTCGCCAAGCGCACCCTGCCGCCGACGATCCACTGCGAGCGGCCGACGCCCGCGGTCGACTGGCAGGCGAGCCCCTTCTTCCTGGTCGACCGCGCCCGGCCCTGGACCTCCGCGGGGCCGCGCCGGGCCGGGGTCAACGCCTTCGGCTTCGGCGGGGTCAACTACCACGCGGTGCTCGAGGAGGCGCCCCAGGAAGCGCCGCTGCCCGCCTTCCTGTTCCTGCTCGGGGGCCCCGACCGCGCGGCCCTGCGCGCCCGGTGCGCCTCGCTGCGCGGAGCGCTCGGCACCGAGGAGCTGCTGCCGCTCAGCCTGCGCCTGTGGCGGGAGCTGGTCCCCGGCCAGCGGGTCCTCGCGCTGATCGCGGCCGACGCCGCCGAGCTCGCTGCGCGGCTGCGCGAGGCGGAGGAGCTGCTCGCCGACCCGGCGCGGAAGATCATCCGCAAACATCGGGGCCTCTTCTACGACGAGACCGCGGCCCCGGACGACCGCGTCGCCTTGCTGTGCCCCGGCCAGGGCAGCCAGTTCGCGGGGATGGGCCGGGCGCTCGCGGAGCACTTCCCCTGCACCCGCCGGGTGTTCGAGGAGGCCGACCGGCGCAACCTGGTCACCCACGGCGCGCCGCTGACGGCGCTGCTGTGGGCGGCGGAGAACGAGCGGGAAGCGGCGGAGGCGGCCCTCGCCGAGACCGACAACACCCACCCGGCGATGGTCGCGACGGTGATGGCGGTCGCCCGCGTGCTCGCCCTCGCCGGGATCGAGGCGGACTTCGTCGCCGGCCACAGCCTCGGCGAGTACCCGGCCCTCGCCCTCGCCGGCGTGTTCGACCTGTCCGCGCTCCTGACCCTGACCAACTACCGCGGCGAAGAGCTCGCCGCCGAGGCCGGCGGCCAGGGGGCGATGGCGGGGGTGCTCGCCGGCCTGTCCGACGTCGAGGAGGTGCTCGCGGGGGTCCCGGGCTACGTCGTCGCGACCAACCGCAACGCCCCGCGCCTGACCAGCATCTCCGGCGAGCCGGCGGCCGTCGACGAGGCGGTGCGGCGCTTCGGGGAGCGGGGGATCCGGGCGCGCCGGCTGGCGGTCAACGTCGCCTTCCACTCCCGGCTGCTCGAGCCGGTCGCCGAGCGCCTGCGGGCGGCGGGCCGCGCGCTGCAGGCGCGGGCGCCGCGCGTGCCGGTGCAGTCGAACCGGCTCGGGGACTTCTACCCGGAGGAGGACTTCGCCGCGCGCTTCTGGGATCTGCTCGCCGAGCACACCGTCTCCCCCGTGCGCTTCGAGGAGAACCTGCGCTCCCTGTACAGCGCTGGCGCGCGCACCTTCGTCGAGGTCGGGCCCGGCTCGACCCTGTGCGCCTTCGTCGAGGACACCTTCGGGGAAGAGCCCCACGCCGCCGTGCCGACCCTGGTGCGCGGCCGCGGCGAGCTGCGCCAGCTGCTCGTCGCCCTCGGCGCCCTCGCCTCCCGCGGGCACGTCCCCGACCTGCCGCGGCTGTTCGCGCACCGGCTGCGGCGGCGGGCGGAGGCGCCTGCCGTCGCTGTGGCTGCGCCGAAGACCGCGCCCGTGGCCGCCGAGCCCGCGGAGGACGCGCTGCTGTTGCCGGCGCAGCTCAAGGCCGCGCCGGAGGCGTTGCGGCGCGCCTACCTCGCCGAGCGGGAGGGCTTCCTGCGCGACCTGATCGCCCTCGACTTCGCGCACCACGCCCCGCGGTCCGCGGCTCCTCCGGCGTCGGACGGGGCGGAGGCCCGCGCCCGGGAGGTCGTGCTCGCGGCGATCGAGGCGCGCTCGGGCTACGGGCGCGAGCTGCTCGCCGACGACCAGCACCTCGAGGCGGACCTCGGCATCGACTCGATCCGCCAGGTCGAGATCCGCGGCGCCATCCTCGAGCGCACCGGACTCGCCGCCGAGGCGCTGCCGGCGACCGCCCTGCAGGGCGACATCGGCAGCTGCATCGCCGCGCTCGCGGCGGCCCTGGGCGACGGCGCGGTCGCCGCGACCGTCGCCGAGGAGGACGCGCTCCCCGCGGCCCGCACCGACTGCCGGCGCTTCGTCCCGGAGCTCGTGCCGGCGCCTTTTCCGGCGCCGGCGGACTGGCTGCGCGGGCGGGTCGTGCTGCTGCTCGGCGGAGGCGCGCTGGCGGAAGCGCTCGCCGCGCCGCTGGCCGAGGCCGGCGCCCGGGTCGAGCGGCGGGCGGCCTTCGACGCCGAGGCGCCGCCCCGGTTGCCGGAGGTGCTGATCGACCTGACGCCACTATCTACTGCGGGCGAGGACGCGCTGGAGGATCCCGCCGGCTGGTGGGCGGAGGAGCGCGCCTACGCGGCCGGGTGTCTCGCCCTCGCGCAGTGGCTGGCTGACGGCTACGAGGCCGAGGGGGAAGGCTGCCGGGTGCTCGTTGTCAGCGCCGGCTCGGCCGCTCTTCACAGCCCGGAGCCGCGGGTCGGCCTCGCCCTCGGCGTGCACCGCGCCCTGCGACGGGAACGCCCCGCGTTCCGGCTGTGCAGTCTGGCGCTGCCGTCGCTGGCGGTGGTGGAGCAGGCTGCGGCGGTGCTGGCGGGCCTCGCCGCGCCGCTCGAGGACGGCGAGTACGGGCTGCGGGACGGCACGCGGGTCGGCTTGCGCTGGCGGGAGCAGGGGCTGGTGGGGGCGGCGCTTGCGGGCGGTGTTACGCGGGCGGGGGAAGTTCCTTCGGGCGGTTTTGCGCGGGCGGGGGAAGTTCTCGCGGGCGAAGCGACGCTGGCCGGGGAGGCTCTCGCGGGCGATGCGACGCTGGCCGGGAAAGTTCCCGCGGGCGGTGGTGCGCGGGCGGGGGAAG
>JAUIEM010000363.1 GCA_030428695.1 bacterium | reverse complement strand
CGAGGAGCTCGACCTCGACCTGTCCGGCCTGCAGGCCCGCCAGGTGCGCGACGAGGACCTGACGAGCTTCGACTACGTGATCGCGATGGACAGTCAAAACCTGCGCGATCTCCAGCAGCTGCCGAGCGCCGGCCGCTGCAAGCAGCTGGCGCTGTTGTCCTCCTTCGCCCGCGAGGAGGTCCCGCGCGACGTGCCGGACCCGTACTTCGGCGGCGCGGAGGGCTTCGGCGTGACCCAACGCATCGTCGAGATCGGCTGCAGGGGCCTGTTGCAGTCGATTCAGGAGGCAGCCCGATGAGCGCCAACCCCCGGGAAGTGGTCAGCCGCGCCCTCGGCAAGTCGGTCGCCGACCTCAAGCCGATGCCCGGCGGCAACATCGGGAAGTCGTGGCGCGGCCGGCTCGACAGCGGCCGCAAGATCTTCGCCAAGTTCTACCCCGACAACGCCGCCCAGCTGGTCGCCGCCGAGGTCGCCAGCCTCGAGGCCATCGCCGAGACGAAGACCATCCGCACCCCGGAGATCCTCGCCTCGACCGACGAGGTCCTGGTCCTCGAGTGGATCGACGCGCGCGAGCCGACCAAGCTGTCCCTGCAGCGCCTCGGCCACCGGCTCGGCGCTCTGCACCGCACCAGCAGCACGCTGTTCGGCTTCAGCATCGACAACTACATCGGCGACACGCCGCAGCCGAACGACTGGGAGGGCAACGGCGCCCAGTTCTACCGCATCAAGCGCTTCGGCCACATGCTCGAGCTGCTGCGGAGCAAGGGCACGCTGCCCCCGGAGGAGGGGCCGATCGACGCGCTGATCGCGCGGCTCGAGGAGTTCCTGCCGAATGACACCCCGTCGCTGATCCACGGCGACCTGTGGGCGGGCAACGTGCTGGTCAGCCGCGAAGAGCGGCCCTACCTCGTCGACCCGGCGACCTACTACGGCTACCGCGAGGCCGACCTCGCGATGAGCCAGCTGTTCGGCGGCTTCGACAAGGCCTTCTACGCGGCCTACCACGAGGCCTATCCGATCGATCCGGCGGGGTACAAGGAGCGCAAGGACCTGTTCAACCTGTACCACCTGCTCAACCACGCCTACATCTTCGGTGGAGGCTACCTGCAGCGCGCGATCGAGACCGCCCGGCACTACGTCGGCTGATCGCCGGGCACGCCGGGTGCGAGGAGAGGCATGGCTCGTTTCGAGCGCCCCGAGAAGGACACGTGGGAGCTGATCGCGCGCTGGCGCGACCGCATCCTGACCAAGGTCTGGGGCCCCGAGCTCGCCGAGCTGCCGACCTGGCAGGCCTTCGGGATCTACCAGCTGCGCGCCCTGTACATCGCGGGGACCGGCTTCTTCCGCCACCGCGGCCGGCGCCAGGCCGCGGCCCTGACCTACGCGACGCTGCTCAGCCTCGTCCCCGCCCTCGCGCTCGCCTTCAGCCTGTTCAAGGTGTGGGGGCTGAAGGAGGTGCTCGACGAGCACTTCAAGCCCTACCTGATGAACAACCTGCTCGCGGTCGTCGAGGCCAAGGAGGAGAGCGGCCAGGGCTTCTTCGTCAGCGGCGACCTCGCGGCCGGCTTCAGCGAGGATGAACGGGCCGCCGAGCGCGGCGCCGCCCGCGGCCTCGAGCGGGCCTTCCGGGCCTCGGAGCCGCGCATCTCCCAGCTGATCGACAACTGGGTCGACAACATCCAGACCGGGCGCCTCGCCCTGCCGAACCTGATCGTGCTGATCTTCACGGTGTTGTTCCTGCTCGGGGCGATGGAGAAGGCGCTCAACGAGATCTGGGAGGTCCGCCAGCACCGCACCCTGCTCCAGCGCATCCCGGTGTACTGGAGCGTCGTCACCCTCGGCTCGGTGCTGATCGGTTTCTCGCTCTACTACACGACGGTGATCCAGAACCGGCTGCTCGGACGCTTCGTCGCCGACAGCGGCCTCGAGCAGGTGTTCTCGCTGTCCAGCGTGTTCCTGACCTGGACGGCCTTCTTCATCTTCTACACCTTCCTGCCGAACACCAAGGTGCGCATCGTCCCCGCGATCGTCGGCTCGGTGATGGCGGGCTTCTGCTGGGAGCTGTTCAAGCGCGCCTTCACCTACTTTGCGTCGAGCTCCTCGAGCTACATCAGCATCTACGGCGTGTTCTGGAGCGTGCCGGTGTTCATCGTCTGGGTCTACCTGTCCTGGGTGATCGTGCTGTTCGGGGCGGAGGTCGTGCTCGCCTACCAGAACATCCACCAGATCCGGCCCCTGGCCGGCGACCTCGACGCCCGCGCCAAGGAGCGCATCGGCGTCGAGCTGTGCGTCGCGATCGCCCGCGCCTTCGAGACCGACGCCAAGGCGCCGACCGTCGCCGACCTGGTGCGGATCACCGGCGCGCCGCGGGAGCTGGTCAGCCACCAGGTCGCGTCCCTGCGCGACGCGGGGCTGGTCGCGGCGGCGGACGAGGGGGAGGAGGAGGCCTTCGTCCCCGGGCGTCCGCCGGACAAGACCGAGCTCTGCGACATCCTCGACGTGCTCCGCGAACGCGTCGCCGGCCTGCACAGCCAGGAGAAGGCGATCGACCACATCTTCGATGCGATCGACGAGCGCGAGCGCGACATCCTCGCCCGGGTCAACCTCGCCGACCTCGTCGCCCGTGAGGAGGAGCCGGTCGCCGCCAAGCTCAGCTTCCGGCCGCGGGTGCGGCTGCGGCTGAAGGAGGCGGAGGAGGAGGGGGAGGAAGCCGAGGGGGCGCCGCCCGCCGAGGAGGAGCGGCCCGAGCCGGCGTGAGCGCGGCTCCGCTCAGAGGCCGACCACCTGCTTCTGGTGGTCGTCGTAGCGCGAGAGGGAAAGGCGGCCGAGGGTGTCCGTCGTCACGAACATCAGCGTGTCGCCGCCGGCGAGGTGGTAGTCGCGCCCCGTCGGGAACTCCTCCTCGTCGGCGGTCTTGACGTAAAACCGCGTCGGGCCCCCCTCGAGGGGAACGTGCAGGTCTGCCCCGAAGTCGACATCGATGCCCCGGAAGACCGCGGGTGCCTGGGACAGGTGCGAGCCGCTCAGGTCGAAGTCGTCGTGGTTCCGGCACTTGAACCCTACCCTGGAGTGCCCATCCGCGAGCTGCACCAGGAACAGGTCGTGGGAGCGGACGCCGTGCTCGTCGTCTCGGCTGTCGTCGAGCGCGAGGATTTCGCCGCCCGAGGAGCCCTCGTACACGACCAGGGTCTGCAGTCCCGGGGCCTGCGCCTCCCGTCCGAGGGGGATGTCCGCGCTGGCGAGCTCCCGTCCCGTGTCGGCGTCGCAGCAGCGGAAGCGTCGGATGCCGGCCGGCACCCGCAGGTAGCCCAGGCCGTGGTCCGCGCTGTCTGTTCCCCGGCGGCTCGGCAGGCTCGCCACCCAGGTCTGGCCGTCGCGCACGATGCGGATGGTCTTGCCCGTGAGGTTGACCGCCCGCACGAGCTCGGTGGCCGGCGGCTCGGGGGCAGCCGCCGTCGCTCCCTCCACCGTCGGCTCGGGCCGCGGCTCGACCCGGAAGGCGACGTCCGCCGACGGGACCGGATGGCGCTTCTCCCCGATCTCGTCGGTGTAGGCCGTGCGGGCGACGAGGCTCGCGCCGGTCCAGCCTGCGTCGATGCGGAACGAGAACTCCAGCGTCGCCCCGTTGCCCCGCACCGCCTGCCGCGGGGTGCGCAGGAGCAGCTGGTTGCCCCGCCAGATCGCGGCCTCCGCGAAGGACCACGCCGCGAGGCCTTCGCCGCGCAGCAGGTCCGGATGCCAGTCGGCGGCGGCCATCGACAAGACCAGCTCCTGGCCGGGGTGGAAGATCGGCAGGCTCATGATGTGGCCCCCTCGGCAGCCCGGGGCCGCAGCACGACACGGGTCAGGCCCGGCGTGGCGCAGCGCAGCTTGACCTGGCGGAAGCCCGGTAGCCGTCCGCGGACGACGAGCTGATGACGCGCCCCGGTGCGGAGCAGGATTCCTTTGGTGCGCAGGGTGCGCAGGCTGTGTAGACGGGTCGGCATCGGCTGCCTCCATGCGGTCCTCGGAGGTAGAGTCCGCAGCGCCGCGATCGGGAGGCGGGTTTTTGCGGAAATGTGCGTCGCCGGCCCTGCCGCGGGCTGTCCGGCATCCGTACACTCGCGCTTCCGGCCGCTCCAGGCCCTGGCGGAAGGTATCGAGGCCGTACGGGGGCAGGGGGTTGTAGGGAATCCGGACGGCCGCGCCGCGGAGCGCCCGCCCGGCGCACGGCCACAGGCGGTGTCGGACCCGGCACGGGCCTTGCTCTCACAGCAAGCGTCGCCGGGAACGACGGCCGCCGCTTCCCCCAGCCCCACGGAGGGCACGATGATCCGAGGTCTGGAACGCCGCCTCAAGTCGATGGCCCGCCGTCGCACCGTCGCGCGGCCGTCGTCCGCGTACACCTGCTCGGTGTGCGTCAGCTTCTCGCTCGGCGGGAAGCGCTACAAGTTCGGGACGGCCGCGATGGGCGTCGCGATCATCGGCTACCTGCAGGACAAGCGGGAGGTCGTGGTCCGCCACAAGGACCATGACTACTTCCTCGACGCCGCGACCTTCACCTACCTGTGGGACAACCTGGTCATGGTCGAGAAGACCATGCGTCTCCCCGCCAAGGCCCGCGTGCTCAAGGTCAAGGCGGTCGCGGCCCTGGTCGCGGTCGGGGTGCTCGGCTACGCCGGGGCCAACGGCGGCCTGGTCTGGCTGTTCTCGAAGACCAACATGGTCGCCGCCGGCACGGGCGCCGCGGCGAATCTCGCCACGCAGGCGATGACCCACGGGACCGACTGGAGCCGCTACAACTGGGGCTCGATCGGCTTCGACGCGCTGATGGCGATCATCTCCTACCGCTTCGCCGCCGCGGTGATGACCCGCTTCCCCTCGCCGATCTTCAGCGCGAGCGCCCGGGCGAAGATCGGCCGCGTGCAGGTCTGGAAGAACCTCGGGATCAACCAGACGCTGTTCCTGCTGTACGGGGTCATCGTCGGCATCGCGAAGTCGAAGGTCGCCAACACCAGCGGCAGGAAGACCGCGATCGCCCAGAACGTCGAGGGCGCCCTGCAGATGGTCAAGCGCGGGGTGATGGACACGGTGCTGCACAAGCACAAGGACGTCTTCCCGGGCGGGAATCACGACCCGAAGTTCGTGCTGATCAACCGGGTCCTGACCTTCATCATCAAGACCTCCCTGACCAAGGCCTTCGGTATCGTGCCGCGCGCGAAGCGCAAGCCCCAGCCGAGCGGCGCGCGCTGAGGCGTCCGGCGAGGCGTCGAACCGACGGCCCTGCGTGATGCGGGCGAGCTGTGCTATGCTGATGGTCGGAGGAGGACCATGACTCCGAGCACCACCACGACCACCCGTCCACCGAGCACGCTGCAGCTCGTGCGCGATCCCGACCCCGCCTTTGTCGCGGCCCGGATCGACTGGAGCTCGTGGTATCTGTCCGAGGAGGAAGACCTGGGGCAGAGCCCGGAGCAGGGTTTGATCCTCGATGTCCTCTATTCCTCGCTCCGGGTCCACTTTCGCCAGCAAGGGCGCGATGAGCGCACGATCGGCAAGGACAACTTCTTCCAGTGGGTGCGCGGGGAGCCGAAGGTGCAGGTCTCTCCCGACCTGTACGTCCTGCCCGTCCCGCCGCCGTCTCCGCTGCCGCGCTGCTTCCGCACCTTCGAGCCCGGCCACGAGGCCCCGCTGCTCGCCGTCGAGATCGTCTCGACGGACTGGAGGAAGGACTACCACGACAAACCCGGCGAAGTATGCGATGCTCGGGGTCGACGAGCTGGTGATCTTCGATCCCCACGCCGCCGGCCGTGAGGGACGCACGCCCCTGCAGGTCTTCCGTCGGCTCGAGGACGGAGCCTTCGCGCTCGTCGAGCGCGGCGACGGCCCGCTGTTCTGCCGCACGTTGAATGCCTGGCTCGCGCCGGAACCCCTCGGCCCGCAGACCGTCCTGCGGCTGGCGCTCGACCCCGAAGGCCGTCAGCTCGTCCCGACCGAGGCCGAGGCGTTGAAACAGGTGGAAGCCGAACGCGACCGCGAACGCCAGGCCCGCGAAGCGGCGGAGCAGGAGCTCGCGCGGCTGCGCGCCGAGCTCGAGCAGCGGCGCGAGGGGTAGGGGCGCCTATTCCTCCTCGTCCGCCAGCTCGTGGCGGAAGACGTTGCCGTGCCCCTCGGCCTTGGCCCGGAACATCGCGACCAGGGCCCGCTCGATCAGCTCATCCTCGCTGTCGCCGTCGCCGGGGAAGATCGTCATCCCGATGCTGCACGACTGCTCGATCTCGTTGTCGCCGACCACGTAGGGCTCGTGCAGCATGCCGCGCACCAGCTCGGCGACGGTGAAGGCGTCGGCGGGGGTGCGCAGGTCGGTCAGGATCGCGAGGTACTTGTTCCCCCACAGGCTCGCGACGGTGTCGGTCTCGCGCAGCGCGGCGCGCAGCCGGTTGGCGGTCTCGAGCAGCACGCGGTCGCCGGCGTCGGCGCCGAGCTCTTCGTTGATCTCACCGAAGTCGTCGAGGTCGACGCACAGCACCCCGGAGAAGTTCTTGCTGCGCGTCGCCCGGGCCATCGCCTTGTGCAGGTAGTCGACCGCGAGCTTGCGGTTCGGCAGGCCGGTCAGAGGATCGATCCGCGCGAGGTCGTCGATCTCGGCCCGGGCGCTGCGCTCGACGATCTCGACCAGGTGGCTCAGCTCCTCGTCCGGCCCGACCACCGGCAGCGTGGTCGAGCGCATCCACTCCTGGGTGCCGTCTTCCTTCGCGACCTCGATCTCCCGCTGGTAGGGCTCGCCGTCCGCCATCACCTCGAGCCCTTCGACGACCTGCTCGCGGCTGATCAGCGAGCCGAGCTCTTCCCAGTGCAGCCCGTACAGCTCGTCGGGACCGGAGCCGAGCAGCGCGCACAGCGCCGTGTTCGCGTACAGCACCTGGCACTCGGGGTCCATGATCAGCACCCCGGTCGTCCCCGCTTCGAGGGCGCTGCGGTAGCGGAAGGCCTCCTGCCGCGCCGCGAGCAGCTCGAGGTCGCGCTCGACCCCTGCGGCGAGGTGCCCGAGCAGCGCGAGCTGCCCCTCGCCGACCGAGCGCGGAGCCGCGTCGCGCAAGTTGAGCAGGCCGAAGATCGTGCCCCGGTGGCGGATCGGCAGGGCGGCGAAGAAGCCGCCGCCGAGCTCGACGGCGTCGGGTAGCTGGACCGCCTCGCCGCTCGCGAGGACCTGGGCGGCGCCGGGATCGGCCTGGACGAGCTCGCCCGGGGCGAGCTCGGAGCCGACACAGGCGAGCACCTCCAGGCCGTCGGGATGGGCCCGGTAGAGCGCCGCGAAGCCGACCTCGAAGGTGGCGGCCAACAGCTGCAGCGTGTCGTGCCAGCGCGCGAGCTGGTCGGCGGGCAGTGCCTCGTCCCCGGTCATAGGTGCTCTCTCCGTATGTGAGGATTGTAGCAGCCGGCAGGCCCCCTCGCGAGCCGGATGGTAGACGGGCGGTTTTCACCGCTGAACAACTGACGCATCGCGTTATCTTCCTCCCCTGCATCCTGGAGGAATCAGCGCTCGCGCCGATGGCACGCTTTCTGCCACAGTGCGCTACAGCGCCGGCGGGAGGCCGGCCCCACGAGGAGGAAGAAGCATGCGGATTCTGTACGGAGTGGTCGGAGCGGGGATGGGGCACGCGACGCGCAGCCGGGTCGTGATCGACCACCTGGCGGAGGCCGGACACCGCGTCCGGGTCGTGGTGTCTGGCCGGGCCTGCGGCTTCCTCGAGGGCCTGTACGAGAACAGCGCGAACGTCGAGGTGCAGCGCATCGAGGGCCTGTTCATGGTGTTCGAGGACGAGCGCGTCGCCCTCGGCTCCTCCCTGCGCCAGAACCTCGCCGCCGCGCCGCGCAGCCTGCGGCGGAACCTCGCCGCCTACCGCCGCGTGGTCGCCGACTTCGGCGCCGAGGTCGTGTTCTCCGACTTCGAGTCGTGGGCCTACCTGTACGGCCGCCTCCACGGCCTGCCGGTGATCAGCATCGACAACATGCAGGCGATCGCCCGCTGCAGCCTGGCCCCCGCGCTGACCGCCGGCCAGGCCCTGCCCTACCGGCTCGCCCGCGCCGCCGTCGAGGTCAAGCTGCCGCGCGCCTACTACTACCTGATCACGAGCTTCGCGAAGGTGACGCCGCGCCGCGCCCGCACCGCCGTCGTCCCGCCGATCCTGCGGCCCGAGGTGCAGTGGGCCAGGCGCGAGCCCGGTTCCCACGTGCTGGTCTACCAGTCCGGCGTGCAGCGGGCCGCGCTGGCGCGCACGCTCCGCCGCTTCCCCTGCGAGTTCCGCGTCTACGGCCAGGGAGGTCCGCGCCGTGAGGGGAACATCGTGTACCGGGAGTTCTCCGAGCGCGGCTTCGTCGACGACCTGCGCACCGCCCGCGCCGCCGTCGCCTCCGCCGGCTACTCACTGATGGGCGAGTGCGTGCACCTCGGCGTGCCGCTGCTCGCGGTCCCGATCGGCGGCCAGTTCGAACAGGTGCTCAACGGCCGCTGCCTCGAGCAGGCGGGCTATGGCCTGTGTCGCGAGCAGGTCGACGCCGCGGGCATCCGCGCCCTGCTCGCCGGGCTGCCCCGCCACGAGGCCGCGCTCCGCACCTACCGGCGGCGCGACAACGGCCTGCTGCTCGCCTGCGTCGACGAGCTGTTGCACAGCGTCGCCCGCGGCGAACGGGCGCCTGCCTGCCTGCGCACCCGGGCGCGGCGCCGGCTGACCCGGCCGTGGCTGGCGGCGTAGGCCCCTACGGTTCCATCAGATCCAGGCACACCAGCTCGCTCTGCCCGCGCACGAACAGCTTGCCCTCGGCGAAGGCCAGGGGCGCCCAGGCGTTGCCGCCGTCCTCGAGCACGCGGTGGCTGGCGAGCTCGCGGTAGCGCTGGGGGGTCGCCTCGAGCAGGCGCAGCACGCCGTCCTGGCCGCCGAGGCTGAGCAGCAGGTCGTCGACCAGGATCACCCCGCCGCGGTCGAGGGAGAGGCTGCCTTCGGTCGCCCAGCGCATGCGGCCGTCGAGGCCGATGCAGGTCAGGCCCTTCGGCCCGGCGCGGCCCTCGCCCTCGTTGAAGTTCGCGTACAGGAACTCGTCGTGCAGGATCGCCTGGTGGATCTGCGAGCCGTCGCCGCGCACGCGGAAGATCTCGTTGACCGTCACCCCGCGGCTCTTCGCCTTGATCTGGATCAGCACCGAGCCCGCGCCGTAGCCGCCGGTGATGAAGAAGGCGTCCTTGCCGACCGCGGTCGGCGCGGTGATCGGGATCGAGCACTGGTAGCCGCCCCAGTGCAACAGCTGGCTGCCGTTGCGGGCGTCGATCGCGTAGAAGCCGGTCGGGCTGAGGAAGATCACCGCGTCGCGCCGGCCGATCTTGTGCAGGTGCGGGGAGACGTAGGTCTCGCCGCCGACGTTGCCGCTCTGCCAGCGGGGCCGGCCGTCATCCTCATCGAAGGCGACGAGCCCGACATCCTCCGCCAGGGTCGGCACGATCACCTTCTCATCGTACAGGAGCGGCGAGGCCGCGAAGCCCCAGCGCGGCGGCGAGGCTCCGTAGGTTCCCATCAGGTCGACCATCCAGACCAGCTCGTGGGAGCGGCGGTCGATGCAGTACAGGTGGCCGAGGGGGCCCTGGGCGTAGACCCGGCGCTCGGTGACGGTCGGGGTCGAGCGCGAGCCGTTGTAGTCGATGCGGCCGGGCGCGTCGTTGGAGTAGCGCCACAGCTCCTCGCCGCTCTCGAGGTCGAAGCAGCGCAGCACGTCGCGGGCGTCGTCCTCGCGGTCGAGGACGAAGACCTCGCCGTCGCGCACCGCCGCGCCACCGTAACCGGGGCCCATCGACACCTTCCACACCTGCCGCGGGCCGCCGGCGGGCCACTCGCGGGCCAGTCCGGATTCCTCCGAGATGCCGTCGCGGGCGGCGCCGAGGAACTGGCTCCAGTCGTCGGCCAGGCCCGGGCAGGCGAGGGCGATCAGGAGCAGGAGAGAGAGCGAGCGCATGGGGGATCCTCCACAGGGTGCGTGCAGTATGGTCGACGGCTGTCGCGCTGTCGACGTCACAACGAAGCGGAGAATTCGCGCGGCGGGGACAGGGGTTGTGGAAGCGGACGCGGACGGGGACGCTCATCCCGGTTGAATCGAACGGGCTCACCGTTGCATCAGCCTGTCGAGCTTCCCCCGCCACTTCGCCGCCGCCATCTGCACGCAGCAGGGATAGAGCGTGCCGTCATAGCTGGTGTAGAGCTCCCCGGCGAGCTCGGCGACCAGCCGGCCGACGCCGGGCGAAAGCCGGACGGGCGCGCGCCCCCGCTCCGTATCGAGCAGCCGGGAGCACTCGAGGGCGGCGGGCAGCATCTCGTGCTTGAGGATGTGGTGGATGCTGCCGAGCCGCCGGTGGTCGGGGCCGATGCCCGGGTCGCGCGCGAAGAACAGCCGGTACAGCGCGCGCGCTTCCCGAGCGTAGAGATCGTGGCCGAGA
>JAUIEM010000362.1 GCA_030428695.1 bacterium | reverse complement strand
CCACCACCGCGCCGCGGGCCGCATCCTGCCCCAGGGCCCGGGCGGTGTGATCGACCCCGCCGTCGAGGCGCGGCTCGACTTCCGGCCGCTGCCGACCGCCCCCGGCGACCTGGTCTTCTTCGACTCCTTCGTCCCCCACCGCTCCGGGCCGAACCTGAGCCCGCGCCCGCGCCGCGCCCTGTACATCACCTACAACCGCGCCTCGGCGGGCGACTTCCGGGCGCGTTACTTCGCCGACAAGCGCGCGAGCTTCCCGCCGGAGTGCGAGCGCGAGCCAGGGAAGGACTACTCCGCGGCCGAGGCGGTGTACAACCTGGGGAACCCGATCCGCTAGGGCGCCCCGACCCTCACTCCGCCGGCTGCATGTTCCGGATGCCGGTGATCTTCCAGGCGTCCGCTTCGCGCACGAGCAGGAAGGTGCTCCACAGCCGCCGGTCCTCCCCGCCGTCCGCCCCCGCGATCACGTAGCGCGCGTCGACCAGGGCGACCTCCGCGCCGACGAAGCGCACCGTCTCGACGGTGATCGTGCGCTCCCCCGGGTTGGTCGCGCTGCTGCGCCGCATGCCTGCAAGGGAGGCGTCGACCCCGCGCCGCCACTCGCCCCGGGAGGTCAGCTGGTCGACCTCCGGGTGCAGGCAGGCCTCGACGCCGGCGACGTCCCGCGCATCCCGCATCGCGACGTAGGCCTCGACCCGCGCCTGGACCGCGGCGCGGTCGGTCTCGCCCGGAGCTGGACGGGCGACGCAGCCGGCGAGCAGGAGGAGCGCCCAGAGCAGCCCGCGCCGCGCGCCCGTGAAGGGGAAAGCTGCTGCGCATCGCTCGTCGGGTTCCAGAATCAACGGCTCTCCTCCCATGCACCCTGCCACCGCACGATGCACCGGCGCAGAGCTCCGCGCAAGCCGGCTGCCGGCTTGGAGCGGGAAAGCCGGGCGCCGCGCGACGGCGCCCGCGCCGTGGCGCGGAGGCAGCCCGGGTTTCCCATCGTCTTCCGGGGCGGCGCAGCCGCCACGGAAGACTCCGCGCGAGTGCCGGCGTGCACAGTGCAGAACGGTGCAGCCGTGGGGGGGTGGCCGGGTGCGCCGGCGGACCGCGGCGGCGTCTCCTCGGAGCCCCCGCCACAGGCGGGCTCCGGGGCACATCCTGCAAACGGCACGGCGTTTCCTCTGCCTCCTCTCGCCACCGCCCGCTGGCGGCAGTGGCCGCTCACCACACGCCAGCAAGGAGACCCGCCATGCGTACCCTGTTGACCGCCTTGCTCGCGGTCCTGCTCATCGCCCCCGCCAGCGCCCAGACCGTCCACGACGCCTGCGTGATCGACGGCCAGATCGTCGCCGTCGGCGACTTCACCGACGCCCAGGGCCAGAGCCGCTCCCACCTCGCCATCTACAGCCTCGACGGGACCCTCGTCCGCGCCGGACACGCGCTCGACGCGCCGGGACACCAGATCATCTCCGCCCTCAAAGGCCTTGTCCTCGGCGACTTCGGCCAGGTCGACGGGAAGGCGGCCGACGGCCTCGCCACGCTGTCCGGCGCCGCGAGCGGGCGTCCGGTTCCAGACTGGATCGCGCAGCTGTTCCCGAGCCCCTCCGGCGTCGAGCGGGTCGCCAGCGGCGCCAACGGCCAGATCTGGTTCGCCGGGGAGCTCGGCGACCTCGGCGATGTCGTCCGTGCCTCGCCGGGACAGATGCAGTGGAGCCGGAACCTGTTCTTCAGCAGCGTCGCCGACCTGCACGGCGTCGTCGGCTCCCCCGACGAGATCTGGATCGCCGGCGAAGGCGCCCCCGGCTGCCCGGACTGGGGCGATACCCCGGGCAGCGGAAGTGTGCACAAGCTGGTCCACTGGTCCAACGGCTGGAAGATCGGCCACCTGCCCCGCCGCATCGACGCGATCGCGCCCTTCCACGACGCGAGCGGCATCTGGGTCGGGTCGACGGCGCGGGACGGCCGGGCGGTCGTCGGCTTCGCCTCCCCGGGCGGTCCCGCGGCGCCCCGGAGCATCCAGCTCAGCCGCCAGGTCCACGGCGCCCGCGGCAAGGTGCGGGACCTGTGCTTCACCAGCCAGCGGCTGCTGGTCGTGCAGGAGAACGCGCTCGGTGGCGGGGTCGTCGGCCCGAACGACATCGACGCCAAGCTCGTCGCCTACACCGCCAGCGGCGACAACCTGCGCCGGGACTGGTCGGCGTCGGAGCTGACCGGCAACGTGGTCGGCGTGACGACCTTCATGGAAGGCCGGACCCTGCGCGGCCTCGCCTTCGGCAGCGGGCTCGACGGGCGACGGAATGGCGCCCGGCTCGCCGTCGTCGACCTCGACAGCGGCGCGGTGCTGCGCTGGATCCCGTGAGAGCCCGTTCCCTTTGAGACCGGCGGCGGCACGACGTAACCTGAGGAAAAGCGAGGAGGAACGTCGTGCCCGAGGCCAGCAACGGATTCCGCATCGTCCTGACCGGCGGCCCCGGCGGGGGCAAAACCACCGCCGCGGACCTGTTCCGGCGCGAGATCGGCGAGGACGTCGTCGTCGTGCCCGAGGCCGCCACCCTGCTGTTCAGCGGGGGCTTCCCGCGCTACGACGACCTCGAGTCGCTCAAGGCCGTGCAGCGCACGATCTTCCACCTGCAGAAGAACCTCGAGGATGTGCAGAAGGCGCACTTCCCGGACCGCATCCTGTTGTGCGACCGCGGCACCGTCGACGGCGCGGCCTACTGGCCCGAGGACGGCGACTTCTTCGCGGCGGTCGGCACGACGCTCGAGGCCGAGCTCGCCCGCTACGACGCGGTGATCTTCTTCCAGAGCGCGGCGGTTGGCGGCAGCGGCATCGAGGGCGGGAACCCGACGCGCATCGAGAACCTCGAGCAGGCCCGGGCCCTCGACCAGCGGCTCTCGCGGCTGTGGGCGCAGCATCCGCGGCTGGTGATGGTCCCGCACAACGTGTCGTTCTTCAAGAAGATCACGTTCGGCCTCGCCGCCCTGGAGAGCATCGTCGCGCAGCTGCGCATGGACATGTAGCCGCGGCTCCTCGGCATCCCGGCTGATTCCCCGGGATTTCGTCGCGAGGGCCCGGAGGCCGGTGCCTCAGACGGGGTCATCCTCCGCGAGCACGTCCCAGCCGCAGTTGTACAGCAGCAGGGCGTCGGCGAGGCCGGGCTGCCGCGCGGCCCAGAGGTCGTCGAACAGGATCCACTGGGAGTGGTAGAAGCCGTCGGCGTCGGGGAAGCTCGCGAGCACGCGGTTCTCGCCGGCGTGGACGGTCGCGGGCTTCCGCTTCGTCCCCGCGGCCTTGGCGACCGCAGCGAGCTCGGCCAGCTCGGCGCGGACATCGGCGATCGGCCCGACCAGCGTGTCCCAGGTCATGTTGCCCGCCAGCCCGGCGATCTCCGGCCGCGCGATCGCGGCGAACGCGGCCTGCAGCGAGGGCTTGTCGGGGTCGACGCAGGCGCGCAGGACGCGCAGCGGGTCCGGCCAGGTGTCCGGCTCGGGATCGACGCCGCACAGGTGCGCGCCGAGGTCCGCCAGGCGCACGCCCTCGAACACCCAGGGGCCCGGCGGCTCGAGGAACTCCTGGCCGTCGAGGCTGCTCAGCACGACCCAGGTGCGGCCCTCGCCGCTCCCCTCTTCGAGCGGATCCGCCTCGACGGGCGGATCGTACTCCGCCTCGCGGGCGGTGTCGGGCGGGGCCTTCTCGGTCAGGAGCCAGGCGACGCGGTCGGGATGCGCGCGGCGGAAGGTCTCGTCGAACAGGTAATAGGCGAGCTCGAAGTCGTCGTCGTCGGTGCGCACGCGCAGGCTGTGGGCGTCGTCGATGCGGACGTAGTCCTCATCGCCCTCGACGTAGAGATGCGCGTGAAGCTGCGCGCGCAGCTCGTCGACGCTCTCCGGGGTCGGCAGATCGAGGGCCTGCACCTGTTCGAACAGCGAAGAGAAGCCGTAGGGCGCGGGGTCGCACAGGCTGTCGAGCCAGTCGTGGACGTCGGGGACCGCCCGGGAGGCAGCGTAGGCGTGGCGGAACCAGTCGAGCACGGTCGGGCCGCCGTCGAGGCGGACGACACGCTTCGACAGCCAGCCCTCGGCGGGGTGGCGGCTGACGAGGTAGATCATATCTTCTCCGGAATGAACACGGCTCCGGAGGAAGATACCGCGACGCGGAGACGCCGGTCAACGCGTCGGTCGGCCGTTTCCCACCCGATCCACTCCGAATCCCACCCGGCCTGGACCGCCTTCGGCGGGCCACCAGCGCGGCGACGCGTCGTCCTCGACTGGCAGGACGGGCGCGGTGCTCGGCGCGGTCGTCGATCGCCTGCGCAAGGTCCACGGGGACCCGGCGGCAACCACACAGGGCGACGCCAAAGAGCAGGACCAGCAGCGGATGACAAGCAGCCTTCGCCTCGGAGCGAGCTCCGCGGAGAAGGCTGCGTCCCGCCTGCGCGAGGCGGACTGCCGGAAGCGGGAGCGGAGAGCTACTCGCCGGGGTGCGGCTCGAGCCCGAAGATCACGCGGTCGATGTCCTCATGAAGATCGTGGAGATCTTCGTAGAACTTCCGGAAGTGCCGACGGTTGTGCTTCATGTCCCAGGTCAGGCAACCGCCGAGAAGCGGAATCAGCAGCAGGAGCGGCAGGAGCTTCTTCACCACAAACCTCCCGAAGGTACTGTATTGCGATCTGCTGAGCATAGCAGAGAACGCACCGGTTGTGCAACGCGACTACCGTAGGTCGACCCTGTCACGGGCTTGTCATTGGCGATTTTTTTTGCCCGCACGGGCGCGCTGCCCCTTCTGGCACCGCCATGTCGGCGCTGCCGGACCTCCCCAGCGACCCCCTGAGACAGCATGCGCTCCGCCGCGGTCGGAGGGGAAACCCCGCCACTCCGTCGCAACTCGGGTATACTGGGCCCCGGGAGCCCCCCGGAGGACCGCCGTGCATCCGCAGCTCTTCGACACCACACGCGACCTGGTGCGCCGCTACCGCGAGGCCTCGGCCCGGTCCCGCCACCTGTTCCTGTCGGGCCGGGAAGAGGCCCGCGAGCTGCGCCCGCCGGACGGCCTCTTCCACCCCGAGCTGCCCGGCCGGCTGCGCGAGCACCCGCGCCCGGACGACGCCCAGACCCGGCAGCGGGACCGCCGCCTGCAGGCGGAGCTGTACCGGCTGTACGTCGGACGCGAGCTCGAGGACCTGCGCGCGAAGCGGCTCGAGGACGAGGTGCGCGGCGAGCTCGAGCTGCCCGACGGCGAGCAGCTCAACGCCCTGCAGGCCCGGCTGCAGTTCCGCAGCGAAGCCCGCCCCGCCCGGCGCGCCGCCCTGTACGAGGCCCTGAGCGGCCTCGACGCCGAGGCCGCCCCGCGCTTGCTCGAGGCGACCGTCGCCGCCTCGTGGAAGCAGGCCCGCGCCTTCGGCCATGACGGCCCGGTCGCCCTCCACGACGCCCTGCTCGACACCGGTCTCGAGCGCCTCGACGCCCTCGCCCTCGAGCTCCTGCGGCGGACCGCCGACGTCTACCACGAGGCGGTCGGGTGGCTCGCGCGCAAGCGCCTCGGCCGGCCCCTCGAGGACGTCCAGGCCTGCGACCTGCCGTGGCTGTTCGCCGGGCCCCCTGCCTTCGCCGCCCGCGGGCGCGACGCCCTTGTCGGCGCCTTGTGCCGCGGCATCGGCCTCGACCCGGCCGCGGGCGGCGCGATCGTCCACGACGATGAGGCCCGCGCCAAGCGCCTGCCGGTCAGCGAGGCGATCGCCTGGCGGCCGCCGGAGCGGGTCGTGCTGCTGCACCGCCCACGGGCCGGCCTCGACGACGCCCGCGAGCACTTCGCCCTGCTCGGCTGCTGCCTGGCCTCGACCAGCGCGGAAAGTTGGTATCAATACGAGGAGACCGCGCTCGAGGACCCGAGCTTCGCCCTGGCCGCCGGTCTCCTCCTGCGCGGCGTGCTGTGCGAGCCCGCCTTCCTGCGCCGGGTCACCGAGGAGAGCGCGAGCGAGCTGCGCTTCGCCGCCGCCGCCGGCGAGCTGTTCGCCGCCCGCAAGGCCGCCGCCGAGCTGCACTTCGAGCTGCTCGCCTACGACAAGGACACCCCCGAGGACCTGCACCTGCTCTACCCCGAGGTGCTGCGCACCTCGCTCGGCGTCAGCGCTCCGCCCCACGGCTACGTCGACGGCCTGGCTCCCGGCCTGCCGCGGGCGATGCAGCTGCGGGCCCGGCTGCTCGCGAGCATGACCCGCACCCACCTGGTGCACTACTTCGACGCGGACTGGTTCCGCAACCCGCGCTCGGGGGCCTTCCTCCAGGGCCTGTGGAAGGACGACGGGCTCGGCGGCATGCAGCAGACCATCGAGCAGCTCGACTACAGCGCCCTGCGGGTCGAGGATCTGTGCGCGTTCTTCGAGCACGCGTTCTGAGCGCCGGTCGGTGCACCATCACGGCCCCTTCGAGTCCCGAGCACCGGGCCCCCGTGGCTTCACGGCGCCCCGAATCTCGAACACCCGACGCTACACGTCGAGCAGGCCGACCTTGCGGGCCGCGCACCAGCGGTAGAGAGGGTGCCCGCGCGCCCGGTCTTCCTGGCGGCAACTGTAGACCAGCTTGATGGTGTGGTCATCGTCGCTCTCGATCGCGCGCCGGGCGATGCGCTCCCAGGTCGGGAGCGTCCCGACCTGCGGCAGGTCTCCGGCAGGCAGGCCGACGGTCGCGACCGCCGCGAGCAGCGCCTGGAAGTAGTAGCGCAGCGCGGACCCGCGGTCGGGTACCCAGGGCAACACCAGCCGCAGGGCGTGGCAGGAGGTCACGCCGTGCAGCAGGGTGAAGTCCCCCGCCCCCCGCGCGAAGGCGTCCAGCACCGTGACGGCGATCGCGTCGAGGCTGTCGGCGTCGATCCGCAGGCAGTCGGCGAAGGGCGCGAAGTCCTCCCGGCCGGCCACGAGCTCCATGCGGCGGAAGATCGGCGACACGCGGACCCGCAGCGCCGCCAGCAGCCGCGCCAGCGGCGAGCCCTCGGCACCGGGAGGTTCCTCCGCCAGGGCGGCGAGCGCCTCGCGGGGATCGGCGTGGCGTTGTCGCGAGGGGTCGAGCGGCCGCAGGGGAAGCCAGGCCATCGCCCAGGCGGCGAGCGCCTCGGCGACCTCCCCGTCGTTCTCCGCCTCGAGGGCGTAGCCGAGGCGGATCAAAGGATGGAAGGCGCCGCCGCCGACGCCCTCGAACAGCACCGGCAGGGTCCGGGCCAGGAGCGCCGCCCGCCCCTCCCGTGCCAGGGCCGCGGCGAAATGGTCGCGGTAGGCAGCGTTGTGATCGTGGCGGCCGAGCGCGGAGCGCCAGCTCGCGTCGTCGAAGCGCCGGGTCGCGGGCCGCTTCGGACGCAGGCGCCGCCGCGCCCGGGCGTGGAAGCGCGCGATCCGCGCCTCCTCCGCGCCCAGCCCCTGCAGGGCGTAGAGGGCCATCGGCAGGTGGTTGGAGAGCTGGCGGCCGTACTCCGCGGAGCAGCTCCAGGCCTGGCGGACGAGGTCTTCGACCTGGGACATGGCGCGCTCCTCAGTGTGCGGCGGCGGTGGGCCGGGCGTCGAAGCGGATCTCGTCGTCGTCCCACAGGACGACCTCGATCTCATAGCCGTTCGGGTCGACGACGTACCAGGCGCTCGAGTGGGGCCAGCGGAACTCTCCTCCGTAGCGGACGGGGAGCTCGAGGGCGGCGACGGTGCGCTCCCAGGCGGCGCGGTCGCGGATGCGCAGGCCGAGGTGGTTCAGGCCGAGCTCGCGGCGCTGTTCGCGCTCGCTGTCGGTCGGGCGGCGGAAGTCGGGATGCTCGTAGACGCACAGCAGCGCGTCGCCGGCGCGCAACACGCCCCAGGGGGTGCCGTCTTCGAGGACATCCCGTTCGACGATGCGGAAGCCGAACACCCGGCCGTACCAGGCGGCGGTGTCGGCGAACGAGAGGACGCTGAGGTTGAGGTGGTCGAGCTGCAGGAATGGGCGGGCGCTCATGGTCGTTCTCCTTCGGTCTCCAGGGTGATCGGATCTTTGCGTCCGGGATCGTCGACAGCGAACGCCGGTTGTTCGGCGACAGACAGGCCTCGGGGCGCCCGGGTAGGGCGCAACACCAACACAGGACCGTTCCAGAGGACCAGGTTGCCCTCCAAAGCTGGAGACAGCTCCGGGCCATGGACGACCTTTCGCGTGCAGGTATTCCTCCCTGAGCTGGCTCCAGCTTTGGACGGTCTTTTCTTCGGGCAACCTGCGTCCGACAAGGTTGCTCCCGGCAAGTTGATGAAGTGGAACCCCCCACCGGGGGGCAGGGGGGGTATAGCGTGCACGCCCTCCCCCATCGAGCAACGGTGGTCACCAACTTCCCAAAGAGCTCCCGAACGCGAGAATCCAATTGAAACAGTATCCACTTTTCAAAGTTTTCAAAGTAGGTAATTGTTATAACCATGAAAACCTCGACCCCCTGCCCTCCCTCGGCTAGACTCCGCCCATGGCGCACTCCCGTGACCAGATCCTGTACTACTTGAAAACGAAGGGCCCGCAGACGGCCGCGCAGCTCGCGGAGCGGCTCGGGATCACGGCGATGGCGGTCCGCCAGCACCTCGCCATCCTGGCCGGCGACCAGCTCGTGGCGGGCACGGACGTGCGCCAGAAGGTCGGCCGCCCGCGCCGGGTCTGGCGGGTGACCGATGAGGCCGCGAGCCACTTCCCCGACAGCCACGCCGAGCTCTGCCTCGGGATGCTCGACGCCGCCCGCGCCGCCTTTGGGGAAGAGGGCCTCGAGCGCCTGCTCGCGGCCCGCGGCGACCAGCAGCAGGCGGCCTACCGGGCGCTCCTGCCGGGGCCGGAGGTGCCGCTGCGCGAGCGCCTCGAGGCCCTCGCCGCGGTGCGCACCCGCGAGGGCTACATGGCCGAGGTGGTCGACGAGGACGGGGTCCTGGTCCTCGCCGAGAACCACTGCCCGGTGTGCGCGGCGGCGCGCGGCTGTGCCGGCCTGTGCCGCAACGAGCTGGCGCTGTTCCGCGCGGTGCTCGGCCCCGGCGTCCAGGTCGAGCGCAGCGAGCACATCATCGAGGGCGCGCGGCGCTGCGCCTACCGGGTCGAGGAGCGCGGATAGCGCCCCGCAGGAAAGTCCCGGCGCTCAGAACGCCTGCTCGAGCTGCCACTCGATCCAGGAGGGGCTGCCGTCGAGCTTCCACTGCGCGAGCTCGATCAGGTTCTCCGGGCCTTCCCAGGTGAAGTTGAAGTAGAGCAGGACCGCGATCACCGCGGCGAGGAGCACGCCTCCACCGAGCAGCTTCTTCATCGCCTGTTCCTCCATCGGTTGCGACGCAGGCCGGATTGTAGGCGGGCGCAGGGGCAGGGGCAAGGCACGGCGGACCGCGGACGCCGACTTCCCGATCGGGATCGCGGGCGAAATCGAAAATCGTGCAAGATTCCGGGGGCCGCCCGACGTCCCTGTTCCAACGGACCATGTCCTTGACGCTCGCCCCGGGGCGGAATACTTTTGAGCGTTCAAGCGTACGGCAGGAGGAGCCGATGGTGAAGCGCACACGGCGCGGATTCACGCTGATCGAGCTGATGACGGCGATCGCGATCATCGCGATGCTGGCGGGCTCGCTCTACGTCGCGATGAGCGGCGCGTTCTTCGAATCGCAGGACAAGGCGACGAAGGGTCTGCTCGGCTCCCTCCGTATCGGCCTCGAGGCCTACCGCGGGCAGTTCCGGGCCTACCCGCCCGACGGCATCGACTACCCCGTCTACGACGCCGAGGGCCGGCCGGTCAAGAACACCGCCGCCCTGATCTACTTCCTGACCGCGCGCATCCCGAAGGTCAGCCGGGTCGGCACCGAAGTCCTGATCGTGCCCGTCGGGCCCTTCATGCGCCCGATCCGCGGGGAGTACCTGTCCGACAACCTCGACGGCCCGAACCCGAACCTGGTCGAGATCCTCGACGCCTACGGGGCGCCGCTGAACTACGACAACGTCGGCGAGGGCTTCACCGACCTCGGCGGCGCGACCCACCACACGATGGTCGGCCTCGAGGACTACCACTACGACGAAGATCCGCGCGGCGGCGAGGCCCAGGGCAACGAGACCTACAACCTGTGGTCGAACGGACCGACCAACGGCGCCGACGAGACGGGCGACGACGTCCCCGACCAGCAGTCGCGCTTCGACGACAACCTGACCAGCTGGGGGAGCTTCTGATGCGGCGACGTGGATTCACCTTGATGGAGCTGCTCGTCGTGATGGGCATCATCATGCTGGTGATGGGCATCTCGGTGCCGAGCCTGCTGTCTTTCGCCCGCGGTCAGCGCCTCAAGCAGAGCGGGAACACGATCTCCGGCGTGATGAGCGAGGCGCGCTCGATCTCGGTCACCCAGCGGCGCGCGGTGCGGGTGTTCTTCTTCCGCGACGACCGCCAGGATCTGTACGGCATCGGCACCTACTACGTCGACCGCAACGGCGAGGAGCGCATCGACACCAAGCTGTTCAACAAGGGCATCCGCGTCGAGCACCAGGAC
>JAUIEM010000361.1 GCA_030428695.1 bacterium | reverse complement strand
CGTGAAGAAAGGGTCGCACACGCGGCTGCGGATCTCGGCGGGAATGCCCGGGCCGTTGTCCCTGATCTCGAGGCCCGCCAGGGCGTGGGACTTGCGACACCCCACGGTCAGGCGGCCGCGGGCGGGCATCGCGTAGACCGCGTTGAGCAGCAGGTTGACCAGGGCCTGTACGGTCTGGGTCTTGTCCGCGAGCAGCTGGCAGCTCCCCTCGAAGGCGTAGTCGACCTCGAGACACTTCTTGCGGATCGCCGGGTCGAGCAGCTTCAGGGCGTCGGAGAAGGCTTCGCGGACCGCGAAGCGGCGCGGCTGCACCGTGCGCTGGCGGGAGAAGTCGAGCAGGTTGCGGATCGTCCCCTGGATGCGCTGCAGCCCGTCGACGATGGTCTCGAAGTACTCACCGCGGCGCGCCTCGGGCACCTTCCCGTCGCGCAGGGACTTCACACAGCTGAGGACCCCGGACAGCGGGTTGTTGATCTCGTGCGCGACCCCGGCCGCGAGCTGGCCGACCGAGGACAGCTTCTCGGCGTGGAACAGCTTCGTCTGCTCGAGCTGCAGGCGGTCGTGCGCGGCCCGCAGCGCATGCTCGGAGACCTCGGTCGCGACCCGCAGGCGCTGCAGCTCGCTGACGTCCTCGACGCTGAACAGCAGCCGCGCGTACTCCTGGGCCTCGCCGGCCCCGCTCCCCCCCTCGGAGAGCGGGCACAGGGCGACGCGCAGCAGCCGCTCCGCCGACGCGCCGAAGTCGAAGAACAGCTCGGCGATCATCTCGCCGCTCTCGAGCACATGCCGACCCTGGCTCTCGAGCTCGGCGCTCGCGAACAGCCCGCCGAGGGGGCGCCCTTCCAGCTCGCGCAGGCCCTTGTCGAGCAGGGCCGCGAAGGCTTTGTTGGCCGAGATCAGACGCAGCTCGCCGTCGAAGACCGCGAGGCCGGTCGGCAGGCTGGCGACGACGTTCTCGGACAGCTCTCGCAGCGCGACAAGGGGCTGCGCGGCCGCTTCCACATAGGCCTCGACCAGGCGGTCGAGGTGGATGAACAGCGCCTTGAGCACCGCGCAGAGCTCGAGCACCGCCTCTTTCGCCGGGCGTCCCTCTGCCAGCTTGTCGACGGCCGCGACCAGGATCCGGGCCGCGCTGGCGAGCACGATCCAGATCGGCACTCCGGTGCGCTCGAGGACCACGGCGGCGAAGACGAGGTCGGCGTCCGCGACCTCCCGCGCGCCGAGGATCTTCTGCACGAAGGCACCGAGCAGCTCACGCGCGTCGGGCTCCACGAGCAGCGGGGCGCACTCGACGAGCTCGGCGAGCGCGTCGGCGAGCGCGTCGACCGCCCCCTCGAGGTCGGTCAGGCGGGGCAGCGCGCTCGCGAGGCGACGGTCGTCCTCGTCCCCCATCGCGCAGAAGGAGCGCCGGGTGCCCCAGTCCGGCCGGCCGAGCTGTTCGTTCGCGAGCAGCTGCCCGGCGGTCGAGCTCAGCACGTGGATGTCGGGCCGCAGGCTCTCGCTCTCGAGCAGCCGCACTCCCGCCTCGGTCCGGGTCACGGCGCGCCGCCGCTCGCTCTGGTAGCTCTCGATGGCCCAGCCCATGTCGAAGAACACGACCTTGAGCAGCGCGACGCAGTCGTCGACCCACTCCGCCTCGTCGCGCACGAGGCCCGCGACCAGCTCGCACAGATACCGGCAGTAGGCCCCGAGGTACCAGCGCGGGTGCAGCCCGATCTGGTGGTGCACCGCTCCGACCCGGAGCCGGTTCTCGACGTAGGTCGCCCCGTAGTCGCCGGCGGTCAGCTTGAGAAAGTAGTCCGCCATCGCCTGCTTGAGCCGGGCGAGGGTCGCGGGATCCTCGAGGAAGCGGCGGGTCTCGGGGAAGCGCAGCAGGTGCGCGTAGAAGTCCTCGATGAAGCCGTGCTGGATGGTGCGAAAGCGCTGCTGCTGACCTGCGAGTCGCGCGCCCGCGGCCGCGTCGAGGCCGAGGAACTGCCGACGTCGCTCGACCTCACCCCGATCGGTGGGCACGAACTGCGGAGCTGGTGGGCGAAACAAGGATGCGATCTCCCGTCTCTTCCGAAGAAGACGAAGAAAGGCGTGAGTATAGCGCCCGCCCCTGTCAGCTGCGCCGGACGCCACACCCACGCCTCACGCCGCGCTGAAGGGCGCGACGATCACGGAGCACGGCGCCTGACGCACGAGCCGCTCCGCGACGCTGCCGAGCAGCCAGCGGTCGACGCCGACACGGCTGTGGGTCCCGCACACGATCAGGTCCGCGGAGAGGGTCTCGGCCGCCTCGACGATGCGCGCGGAGGGCTTGCCTACCGCGATGTCGCGTGAGATCGCCAGCTTGTCCTCCGACTCGATGCTCGCGAGCCCCTTCTCCGCGAGCGCCCGCACCTCCTCGTAGTAGGCCTCGAGCTGGCCGTGGATGCCGGTCTGCCGCTCCGGCGCGTCGATGACGTGCAGGACGTCGAGCCGGCAGTCGAAGCCGACGGCGAGGTAGACCGCGAGCCGGGTCGCGGTCTCGCACAGCGGGGTCAGGTCGGTCGGCAGCAGGATGCGCTGCGGATGCAGCCCGCCTTCGGAGCGCACGACCCAGACCGGGCAGCGGGCGTGCCGCACGAGCTTCTCGGCGACGCTCCCGAGCAGCATGCGGGCGAGGCCGGAGCGACCGTGGCTGCCGCAGAAGATCATGTCGACGCTGTGGGCGTCGGCCCAATCGACCGTCGCGAAGGCCGGGTGCCCGACCTGCTCGACCTGCAGGACCTTCTCCGGCGCGGTGTCCCGATCGAGCCACCGGGCGACGAAGGCGCGCATCCCGGCGGGATCCTCGTCTCCACGCTCGCGGACGTGCAACACGCTGAGCCGCGCCCCGACCAGGCGCGCGAAGCTGGCGGCGCTGGCGAGCGCGTGCCCGGACGGTGTGGAGAAGTCGATGGCGGCGACGACGTGGTGGAACAACATGGCGACCTCCAGACGGGAGCGTTGAGGGGACGTGTGCAACCGCCGTGCCCGCGCCCGCGCGCCTGCTGCCGCGCGCAGCGTTACCGACGGGAAACCGCGACCTGGCGGCCGCGTGCGGAATGGTGACGCGCCCGATCCCGACGCCAGCGCCCAGGGAACGCCATCGAGCGCGTCCTCTTCAACCGCAGCGTCGTCGATGCGGCTCCCCGCGCTCCGGACCCCGACGCTCTCCACGCGCGCGCCTCTCTCCCGCGCCCGGATCCGACTTTTTTCGCCGATCCGGGCTCGTCCGTGAGCAGATGCAGCATCGAGCCCGCCGCGAAGAAGAGCCCGAGAGCCGCCTGAGGGGCCGTTTCCGCGTCAGATTCTCAACACTTGTTGCGGAACGGTAAAGATCGACGCCCGCGCATCGCTGCAAAGTTCACACTCTTCACCCCACCGGCATCTTTAAACGTCGCACAAAGATCCCCCGTCGGATCGCCCCGCGACTTTTACGCTCCCCTTGCTTGCGAGATCAACCAGCGATCCTAGATTACACGTGATAGGGGCTACTTGCTTCGGCACCGGGAGTGTCGTGTCCCACACTCTTGGCCCCACCCATCCCGCACACCGTGCCCAACCGCGAGCCAAGCCGCCTGACGCCGAGTCCACTCGTGCGGCTGGACGTGACCGTCCCAGGTCAGTCCATGCTGCGGCGGAAGCGAACCTCACCCCACGTTCCGCGGTGCACGACACGCATGCACGTCACGACCTCATGGAGCAACGTCTTCGACTTCCGCAGCTCAGTCTCGTACAGCAGGAAGTTCTTGGCGGACGTAAAGGCGAGGAGCACCCGGTAGGGCTCGCTCCCGTGGAGGAAGTCGAGCCGGACCTGCGGGGTACAGCGCTGCCGGTCGGCGCAGTCGGCGCAGGTCTTGTCCGTGCTGGATAGCGCCGCCACGCCGTCGAGGGAGCGGCAGGCAGGGCGTCGGCGGGAGTAGAGCGTACGCGCCGGGCCGTGGTGCAGCACGCGTGCGCGCAGCTCGAGCAGGACACGTCCGTCGGCCTCGAAGCCGTGCGGACGGACGGACAGGTAGCGGAAGCCGACCTTGTGGAGGATCTCGCGGATCAGCTGCGGGTAGTGGCTGCTCATGGTCCTACCCCAGGTCCCACTGCTGGAGCCTGTCATCGAGGTCGGCGACGTCGACGGTGCCGTTGGGGAACGTCTCGAAGGCGAGGCGGAGCATCGGAAGCATGAAGCCGGGGATCCCGCGCCCGCGCTCGAAGATCAGCGACTGCACGTCCTCGTTGAGCCGCTGGCAATGTGCGCGGTCAAAGTGGTGTTCGACGAAGGCAGGGAGCTCTTCGCGCACGAGCCCGGTCAGCTCTTCACGGATGTAAAGCCGCCGCCAGAGCTGAGGGATCGCCTGCAGCCGGGACCGCAGCGGGGGAAGTCCGACGAACAAGACTTGGAGCAGCGGCCTCTTCTGCAGGCGCGACTCCGCCAGCGTCCGGGCTTCGAGCAAAGTCTCGTCGGGTAGCTCCTGCGCGTTGTCGAACAGCACGATCGTGCGCTGGGGGTCCTCGGCGAGCTGGCGTGCGATGTCCTGTGTGGTCTCCGCGTGACTGCGGAACGGCGACAGCCGGAGGCTTCGCGCCAGGACCCGCACGAATCCCGCGGCTCCGAGCTTGTGGTCGCAGGACAGGTAGAGCAGGCGGTTCTGGCAGCGGTCGAGGCGCGCCTCGAGACGCCGGCTCAGGGTCGTCTTTCCGGCCCCGGAGTCGGCGGTGAGCAGCAGATAGCAGTCGGAGCCGTGTTGCAGCACGCCGTGGATCTTGCGGCCGGCGCGTTGGAAGTCCTTGTAGGGAAACGGGTCGGGGTTCATTGTGAAGCCTCCGGCTTCGCGGCGTCGACCAGCCGCTTGAGGTGGTTGAGGTAGGCGGACATCGGCCTCTCTGCGCCGAGCTTGCGAGCAGTGCGGGCGATGGCCTCGCGGAACGGGCCGGCAGGGAGCGGTCCGCGCTCCGCGTAGAATCGGTGGATCTGGGTGGCCTCCCGTTCGTCCGCGGGGACCGAGCGGCCGACCAGCTCGGCGAGTTTCTGGAAGACCTCAGGCAGGCCGAAGCCGGGCTGCGCGTTCGGACGTTTCCGGCCCTTCCACTGGTCGTAGAGCTTCTGCAGCTGGCCGGTTCCCTCCTTCTCGCCGTGGTCTTCCCAGAAGAACGGCCGTTTCGTCATGAACGGCTCGAGGCGTACCTCGGGCCCTGCCGGACCGCGCAGGAGGAAAGCCTCCGGCTCGACGAGGTCGTAGGTGAAGCGGTCCTTCTTGCCCGCGCGATCCCGCGGGACGCGGAAGGTTCCGTTCGGCAGCATGACCTTGCCGGTCTTGCGGTCGCTGCGTGCTTCGGCGTGCTCCCTGAACGCGCGGCGCAGGTCGTCGCGACTGACCTGGCGCGGGGAGACCCTTCCGGCCAGGGCGTCGGCGGGCGACTTCCCGAGCTCCCGGTGATGGTGCTGGTTGTAGAGACGGTCGAGGACCGCCTGCAGCAAGCCCTCGAGGTGTGCAAGATCGACGACTTCCTGGTGCTCCAGCTCCTGGACGAACCAGCGGCTCAGGGATCGGTGATAAGCCTCGATCTTGCCCTGGGACGTCGGACTCTTGGCCTGGACACGGTTGCGGTGGACGCCGAGTTGCCCCAGCCCGGTGCGGAAGAGGTGCGCGTCGAAGGCGGAGCCGCGGTCGAACTGAAAGCGCGACGGAAGACCGTACTTCTCAGCGGCGAGGCGGAAAACCCGGACGGTGTCAGCGAGGTTCTCGCTCCTGGCGATGACCCCGGCAAGAACGACGCGGCTGTGATCGTCGAGGATCGACAGGACGTGGAGCCGCTTGCACCTGCCGTCGACGAAGTCGACCGTGAACGGGCCCTTCCCGTCCATCTGCCAGCTGTCGTGCGGGGCCGCCGCTTCGTAGCGATCGTAGAGTTTGGGCCTTTTCCCTTCACGACGAGCCAGGACCCCACGGTAGGCCGGATGTGCCTGCAGATCACGGTGGAGCGTGGAACGCTTCAATCCGAGCCCCGGAAACTCGATCTCGAGATACACCAGGAGCTGCGTGAGCGAGCGCTCCGGCTCCTCGTACAGCAGGCCGAGGGCATAGATCACGGCCGTCTCGCGGTCCGTGCGAGGACGGTCCTTGTCGGACCGTTCTTTGGGCAGAAGGCCTACGAGACCGCTCTTCTTGTAGCGGGAGATCCAACGCTTAAGGGTCCGACGGCTGATCGGCTTGACCAGCGGCTCCTCACCCTCGCGGCTACTCGGCCAAGGGATCTTCCGCCTCGAAGCCTCTTTCAGCAGGGCTCGACGTTCACTGCGGGACAATTTGGGGTCGATCAGTGGGCTGATCTGCTCCCAGCGCCAGGTGGCGATCTTCCACGGGTCGGCCATTTGTTCTCTCCTCTCGATACAAGGCCGGGAGGAGATGGTGGAACCTGTTGCTGTATCACGTGTTCAGTCCGCGTGCATGAGCGCCCGGTTCGAAAGCTGAAGCCGTGACATGCGCGGGTCCATTCCACGAACCCGGCGAGGAGCCTCGGCATCGACCCGGCGGTAAGCACGGCGAGCGCCACGAGCCAGACACACGCAAGCAGACGTTCGCGACGCGCGAGGGAGCGACACCGTTCGGGGTCGATCTCGCCGTCGTCGCGCTTCAGCTGTCGGGCCTCTGGGAAGCGCGATTCGGCCTCCGCAGCGACCTGCGCGACGGTTGCGCTCCGAGGAACGGTCCCCGGCTCTCTGCCGAGCGCCCACGACCCCGCGCCCTCTGTCCAGGCATGGAGCGTGGAGTGGGCAAAGGTGTTCCCGGCGAACTCCCGCCATGCGACCTGACGCAAGCTCGCGCCACCCACATGCAGGTCGACGGCGAACTCCTGGATCCGAAGCCCGTACCGCTTTCTCGGGAGCACACACGCGGGGAGGATCCGCGGCCGGTGCTTGCAGCTTCGGCACCAGGCCAGGGCGCAATCGAAAGTATGGAGTTCGAGGCGACGGTGGCCGTCCGGCAAGATCCTGAGGAGGACGACCGGCCGGCAGACACACCGGCCGGATTGCTGGAGCCACGCCGACCGGCAGCGGGGGCACAGCACCTGCGCGGACAAAAGAGAGCCCGATTCAAGTCGCGCTGCGTACTCGTCGAGAGATAGAATGCCGACAGTCACCGGCATGGGGTTGGCCATGGCGGTGCAGGAAGGAGGTATTGCCGTACCTCCTTCCGCTTTTCCTACCTTGTTCTTCGGCTCCTCAGCAGATCTCTGAAGCGAAGTTGTCTTTCCTACTCAGCTATGAGCGAGTGAGGAGTGTGGGGCGCAAAGTGTGGGATGGAGTTTGCCGGCAGGGTGGGACACGACAGCCGCCTGAGTCCGTCGGAATCCAATGTACGCATCTGGATAGGACCATCAGCCCCCAAGCACGTCCCAGTCCACCGCCTGAGTGCGTCGGAATCCAATGTAGGGGCGGGGTTTACGAGGGCGTCTCACGAGTCCAGTCAGGTACGCCTTCACCCGCTTCGCGGGAGGGGGTAGACCCCTCCCCTACCTCGGTGTGTGCGTTCTTACCGGAGGTAGGGGCGGGCTTTACCCCCGCCCGCCGCAGGCGCGGGGACATGCGTCATCGGGTTCCGTGAGACAGCCTCTTTACCCCGCCCGCCGCACGCGTAGGGACCTGCGTCCTCGGGTTCCGTGTGGCAGTCTCTCTACCCCCCGGCTCCCCGAGCCTGGACAGACCTTCGCTGAGGCCCGTAGCTTCGCTCCACCCCCCATTCGAGCTTCTGAGCCGCGACCTCGGGAGCGCATCTGCCGCTGGACGGGCGCCTGCGCCCGCGCGGCGTCCGCTACAATACGGGCACAACCAGCCGGAGGAGTCCGATGCAAGCGGAAGAGGCGAGCCGCATCCTCACGCTCCGCTCCGCGGAGGAGACGCGGGAGACGTGGCGCGGGCTCGAGGCGACCGTCGGGAGCCGGCCGGCCGAGGCGAGCTTCCGGCCCCCGCCGCGGGCCGCGGGCGCCCGGGCGGACGCGGGCTTCGCGATCCTCGACCGGGTCGGGGGCGGCGGCATGGGCGAGGTGTACCGCGCGCAGCAGGCGGAGCTCGAGCGTGAGGTCGCCCTCAAGGTCCTCAAGCCCGAGCTCGCCTCCCGCGCCGAGCACCGCTCGGCCTTCTTCGCCGAAGCGGTCGTCGCCGGGCGCCTCGAGCACCCGAACATCGTGCCGGTGTACACCCTCGGCGAGCGGCAGCGCGATCCCTTCATCGCGATGAAGCTGGTCGGCGGCCGCTCCTGGCGCGAGCTGCTCGAGGACGGCGCGCCGGCCGCGGACCTGCCGCGCCACCTCGAGATCCTGATCCAGGTCTGCAACGCCGTGGCCTTCGCCCACAGCCGGGGCATCGTCCACGCGGACCTCAAGCCGGCCAACGTGATGCTCGGCGACTTCGGCGAGGTCATCCTGC
Source organism: bacterium (assembly GCA_030428695.1). The sequence continues at coordinate 2,059 of JAUIEM010000361.1, read as the reverse complement.
TCGACTGGGGGCTGGCGGTCAGCGTCGAAGACCACGACGAGACCTCGCAGGTGCGCTTCTGTGGAAGCGTCACCGTGCCCTGCGGCACGCCGGCCTACATGGCCCCCGAGCTCGCGATGGGCGCGGGGGAGTGCATCGGGCCCTGGACCGACATCTACCTGCTCGGCGGCATCCTCCACCGACTGCTGACCGGCGCGCCGCCGCACCGGGGCCGCGACCTCGAGGCCGTCCTCGCGCAGGCCCTCGACGAGCGCCCGGTCGAGCTCCCTGCGTCCGCGCCCGCCGAGCTGGCGGCGCTCTGTCGCGCCTCCCTGCAGAAGCTGCCCCGCCGGCGCCTGCCCGATGTCGCCAGCTTCCGCGACGCCCTGCGCGCCTACCTCGAGCACCGGGCGAGCTTTGCCCTCGCCGCGCGCGCCGAGCAGCGGCTGGCGCAGGAAGAGCCCGGGGCACGGGGCTACGACGCCTTCGCCGAGGCCGTCCACGGCTTCCGCGAGGCGCGGGCGATGTGGCCCGAGAACCCGCGCGCCCGCGCCGGCGAGGCCGACGCCCTGGCGGCCTACGGCGAGGCCGCCCTGGAGCGCGGCGACCTCGGCCTGGCGGAGAGCCAGCTCGACCGCCTCGCCGCGCTCGAGGCCGGCGCAGACCGGGCCGCCCCCCTGCGCGCCCGGCTCGCGACCGCCCGCGCCCGGCTGCGGCGGCGAGAACGCACCCGACGGCTGCTGCAGGGCGGCCTGGTCGGCTGCACCCTGCTGCTGGTCGGGGCGCTGACCTTCTGGGCCGTCGACGCGAGCGCGCGGCGCGCCGAGATCGAGGCCAAGAACCGCGCGATCCTGCAACGCAACGCGGAGATCGAGGCCCAGAAGCGGTACGCCCTCGACCGCGGGGAGATCGCGGTCGGGGCGCTGACCGAGCTGCAGACCGAGATCTCCGACGAGCTGCTCGACAACCTCTCCACCCCCGCGGCGCGCGCCGTCGCCGGGCGTATCCTCGAGGTTGCGCGGCGCGGCTGGCAGCAGCTGCGCGACGCCGACCTCGCGCGCCAGCAGGTGTCCCTCGGCACCGCGGTCGCCCACCAGCGCATCGGCAACCTGCTGATCGTGTACGAGGGCGAGGGCAGCGCCGGCCTGCAGGAGCTGACCGAGGCGGTCCGCGTGCTCGAGGGGCTGCCGCTCGACTCCCCCGGGGTGCGGCTCCACCGGGCGCGCAGCCTCGCCAGCCTGGGCATCGGCTACTACCAGCTCGGACGCCTCGACGACGCCCACGACAGCCTCGAGCGCAGCCTCGCCCTGCTCGCGGTCGACGCTCCGGAGCTCGCCCTCGTCCGCGCCTTCGCCCTGCGCCGGCGCGGGATCGTCCGGGTCCAGCGCGGCGACCTCGTCGGGGCCGTCGACGACTTCTCCCGCAGCCTCGCCCTCTATGAGCAGGAGGGGGCCGGGGGGATACACCTCCAGGACCGCGCATCGTTGCGCCTCGACCTCGCGGAAGCGTTGCAGGGTCTCGGCGAGCTCGAGCGGGCAGCCGTCCAGGCCGAGCGGGCGGCCGCGGCCTGCCGGGGGCACCTCCAGCGCTGGCCGGAGGGCCTGGCCGTCCGCCTCGAGCACGCGCGCTCCCAGGGGGTCCTGTGTGCCCTGGCGCGCGCGAGGGGCGACGCCGCTGGCGCTCTCGCCCACGCCGAGGCCGCGGTCGCGGACCTACGCGCGCTGCACGCGGCGCGGCCGGGGCTGGTCGGGCTGCTCGGCAACCTGCTAGGGGCGTTGAACGAGGCGGGGCTGGCGCAGCGCGAGCTCGGTCAGCTCGAGGCTGCCGAGGAGCGGTTCGCGGAGACCGTCGCCCGGGCGGAGGAGCTGCCCGGGTCGCACGACCGGATCCACGAGATCGAGCGCCTGACCCTGTGCGCTCTGAGGGAGCTCGGAGCCCTGCGCTGGCTGGCCGGGGACATGGCCGCCTGCCGCGCGCTGCACGAGCGCGGGCTCGCGCTCGCCCTGCGCCTGGCCGCGCGTGACGCCAGCGACCACTTCGCGCGCCGCAACGCCGTCGTCGCGCGCCTCGACCTCGCGGA
>JAUIEM010000360.1 GCA_030428695.1 bacterium | reverse complement strand
CGTACCAGCCCGGATAGCTGACCCCGAGCATGCCGACCCGTCCGTTGTTCTGTGGCACGTGCTCGACCAGCCAGGAGATGGCGTCGTGGGCGTCGGTGCTGGCGTCGATGGCCTTGGCGTCCAGGTGGTGGGCCACCGGGCGGTTCCAGACGAACTTGCCCTCGGAGCCGTGGCGGCCGCGGGCGTCCTGTACGGCGAAGATGTAGCCCTGCTTGTGCAGCTCGCGGAAGGTCGTGCCGATGCGCACCCAGTAGTTGCGCTGGTCGACGATGCCGGGCCCGGTGAAGGTCAGGATGCGCTGGATCAGCGGCCGGTTCCACTTCAGCGCTTCCCAGATCGCGTAGAAGGTCGCGACGTTGCTGCAGACGACGCCGACGTCCATCGGCAGCCCGCGGCTCGGGACCTCGACGCCCAGGGCCGCCAGGATCAGCTGCTTCTCGCCGCCCTGCGGATACAGGACGTGCAGCGGCTGGACGTAGAAGCCCTCGTAGCGCGGCTCGGCGACGAGCTTGGCCATCACCTCGATGCAGTCGGGCTTGTTCGCCTCGATGCCGAGGCAGACCTCTTCGGCGTTGAGCAGCTTCTTGCAGAACAGCACGCCCTCGAGCATCTCCCGCGGGTGCTCGAGCATCAGCCGGTGGTCGCAGGTCAGGTAGGGCTCGCACTCGACCCCGTTGACGACCAGCGTCTTGATCGGCTTGCTCGGCGGCGGCGACAGCTTGACGTGGGTCGGGAAGGTCGCCCCGCCCATGCCGGCGATGCCCGCGTTGCGGATCAGATCCTTCATCTCCTTCGCGGAGAGGGACAAGGGATCCTCGCGCTCGACATTGCAGTCGGGGTGCCACTCGTCCTTGCCGTCGGCCTGGATGATCACGCAATCCCCGGTCGTGCCGAAGATCGTCGTGCGCGGCTCGATCTTCTTGACCGTGCCCGAGGTCGTCGCGTGGACCGGGACGGACACGAAGCCCTGCGCCTCGCCGATCACCTGCCCCTTCAAGACCTTGTCCTTCTTCTTCACCAGGCACTTGGCGGGGGCGCCGATGTGCTGGGAGAGAGGCACCGCGAGCGTCTTGGGGATCGGCATCACGCCGGTGCGCTTGCCGTCGGTGAAGCGCTTGCAATCGTCGGGGTGGACCCCGCCGTACGGGATCTTCTTCAGCGGCCGGACCTGGGGCAGGTCGATGATGTGGTCGGGGATCGAAAGCGCAGACATGCGGTCTCTCCAGAGTACGGGGAACTACAGCAACGCGAGGGTCTCGGCCACCTTGAACTGCACGCGCTCTTCGCCGAGGTGGTGGATGACCTCCGTCGGGCAGACCGGGACGCAGTCGTGGCAGTTGATGCACTTGTCGTAGTCGACGGCAGCGAGGAAGTCGTTGACGTGGATCGCGTCGTAGTTGCAGGCCTTGACGCACTTATTGCACGCGATGCAGCCGGTGCTGCAGTTCTTCTTCGTGACCGGACCCTTGTCCTGGGACTTGCAGCGCACGTGGACCTGCTTGTCGATCGGGATCATGTCGTACAGGTCCTTCGGGCAGACCTGGGCGCAGATCGAGCAGCCGGTGCACTTGCTCTCGACGACGACCGGCAGCCGGGTGACCGGCGACATATAGATCGCGTCGTAGGGGCACTCCTTCGCGCAGGTGCCGAGCTCGAGGCAGGCGTAGGAGCAGGCCTTCGAGCCGCTCTGCACCATCATGTGGGCGGCGGCGCGGCAGTCGTGCGGGCCGTCGTAGACGTAGCGGTCCTCGCAGCAGGTGCCGCCCATGCACTTGAGCACGGCGACGGTCGGCGCCGACGACACGGCCTCGAGCCCGAGGATCTCGCAGATCTGCTTGGTGACCTTGCTGCCGCCGGGCGAGCACAGGTTGGGGGCGGTGCGGTTGTCGGCCAGGGCCTCGGAGTACCCGAGGCAGCCGGGCTCGCCGCACGCGCCGCAGTTGATGCCCGGCATGATCTCGAGCAGCTCGGCGACGAGCGGGTTGGTCTCGACGTAGAACTTCTTCGCGGCGACGGCGATGATGACGGCGAACGCGACCGCCAGCAGAGCGATGACGACCAGGGAGGCCGGGATCAGGATCCACCAGTTCGGTGCGGTTGCAGCGAGAAACACCTCAGCCATGACGCTCGTTCCCTCTAAGTCAGTGTGCGTTGCAGGTCGACAGAACCCAACGGGGGTTGGAGTCTACAAGGCAACCTTCCATCGCTCAAGGCTCAGGTGGAGGCAGCGCCTTCGGAATTTCCCCGACTCCTGCCCGGACTGGCAGCAAATTCCGTTCCGTACGCTGAGGGCGAGCCTACCGCGCGCTGTACGGCGCGGCGTGTCACGAAGTCTCAGCGTGTTGTGTCCCGGAGTCGCATCTGGAGATTGCGGGGTACCGTAGGACGGGTCGCCCTGACCCCGCCCCACCAGGAGTCGCATGCCCGCTCGTCGGGGAAGGTATCCGCGTCCGCGGTTCTTCGCTTCGGACGAGGAAGCGCGCCGGGGTCGGAAACTGCGCCACCGCCTCGACCTTGACTCCACGGACGCGCGCTCTACCATCGCCGGCTGGCATCGGCTCCGAGGTTTCCGTGGGCTCGCTGTTCTTCCCCCATCTCGCCGCCGGCATGGCGCTCTCCGGCCTGCTGGTCGAGCGACGCGCGACCGGGCGGCGCTTCTTCAGCTTCCTCGCCGGCACGGTGCTCGCGCTGATCGGCTTCGGGATCGTGCTGCACCCCGGCACCCGCGGCGACGTCACCGGCGCCTGGGCGGCGGCGCGCAGCTTCGGGCCGGAGCTCGGCTACACCCTGTACCTCATCGGGGCGCTGCTGCTGTGCTGGTACATGGCCCGGCTGCCGAGCCTGAGCGGAGGGCGCGGGCAGGGGCTGCTCGCCTGCGCGGGCGGCGCGCTCCTGTGCGGGCTGCTCGCCGACGCGCTCGCCTTCCCGGTGGCCGGCTCCTGGCCCTGGCTGCTGGCCTGGCCGCTGTGCTTCGGGCTGTCCGCCGTGCTGCTCGGCTCGGTGACCGCCGCGATGACCCTCGGCCACTTCTACCTGGTGATCCCCGGGCTCTCGACCCGGCCGCTGATGCGCCTGACCTGGCTGTTCGGCGCCGCGCTGCTCGGGCGGGCGCTCCTGTTCGGCGCCTGCGTGGGGGTCGGGTGGACGCCGCTGCCGGTCGCCTTCGACCTCGACGCCGTCGTGTTCGGGGCCCGCATCCTGGTCGGCTTCGTCGCCCCCGCCGTGCTCTGGTTCTCGGTGCGCGAGACCGTGCGGATCAGCTCGACCCAGTCGGCGACCGGGATCCTGTACGCGGCGGTGGTGCTCGTGATGCTCGGCGAGGCGCTCGGGGCGCACTACGCGTTGCGCCATGGCATTCTCCTTTAATGGAAACGGAGGAGCAGGCGATGGCAGAGGAAACGAGTCCCGCGGAGCCGATCGAGATCGGCGTCTACTGCCCGCACTGTGCCGACCTGACCGTGCACCCGCTGGCGACCGTCGCCTCGGCCTGCGAGGCGGGCTGGACCTGCCATCGCTGCGCGAAGGCGGCCCCCTACGTCGCGCCCGTCCTCGACGGGGAGACGGTGCAGCGCTGCGTATGCGGGAAGGCGGAGTTCTATCTGCAGAAGGACTTCAACAAGACCTTCGGGCTCCTGCTCGCGGTCTTCGCCTTCGCCGCGAGCTTCGTGCTCTGGGCGCTGCGCTTCGGCTGGGCGGCCTTCGCCGTGCTGTTCGGGTTGCTCGGCCTCGACGTCGCCTTCTACCGCATGACCGGAACCATCGTCGTGTGCTACGCCTGCTCGGCCTACTACCGCGGCGCCACGGCCCACGCGGAGAGCTTCGACCACGACGTCGGACACGCCGTCGAGCCGGTCAAGCACCTGATCGAGGAGCCGAAGGCGGACGCGCCGTAGGACTGCGGCGGCGTTCTTGACGGGGGTGGCTGGCATACTCGGGGGAACCGAAACCGGAGACCGCCCCGATGTCGATCGCCACCCTGACCCGCCGCGACGTCCAGCGTATGGCCGACGCCCCGATCTTCCAGCGCGGCGAGGAGTACCTCGCCCACGGGCTGGTCGAAGAGCGCCAGCGTACCCCCGACGGCATCCGCGCCGCGGTCCGCGGCTCATCCAGCTACCGGGTCGATGTCGGCCACGGCCCGCACTTCCGATGCACCTGCCCGTTCGAGTTCTCCGGGCCCTGCAAGCACGTCGTCGCGACGCTGCTCGCGTTCATCGACCAGCCCGACAGCTTCCAGCGCCCCGACCCGCTCAAGCGCGTTCTGCGCGGCCGCGGCAAGGACGAGCTGGTCGCCCTGCTCGCCGAGATCTTCGCCGAGCAGCCCGACCTGGCGCGGCGCTACGGCTTCAGCCCTGCCCCGGCGACCGCCACGCGCTGACCGGCCCCGCGGCGCGGGACGATGCTGCACGTTGCGCCTCCGTTCCGGCGTCAGTACAATGCGACGCGCTAACGGCCACGCCACACAGAGGGGCGATTCGATGCTTCCGATCCTCGCACAGAACGTTCTCCAGATTGGTCTGATCGGCCTGGCGGTCCTGATCGCGCTGATCGTCTTCTTCCTGGTGATCTCCTCGCTGTCCCTGTGGTTCCAGGGCGCGATCGCCGGCTGCCGCATCCCGCTCTTCGTGCTGGTCGGCATGAAGATGCGCGGCACCAACGCGAACCTGGTCGTCCAGGCGAACATCCGCGCGAGCAAGGCCGGGCTGAAGATCCACTTCGACAAGCTCGAGACCCACTACCTCGCGCGGGGCAACCTCAGCCGCGTGATCAACGCCCTGATCGCCGCCGACAAGGCCGGCCTCGTGCTCGATTGGGAGCAGGCGACCGCGATCGACCTCGCCGGCCGTGACGTGCTCGACGCGATCAAGACCAGCATCAATCCGAAGGTCATCGACTGCCCCGACCCGCGCTCGGGCAAGTACGAGATCATCGGCGTCGCGAAGGACGGCATCCAGGTCAAGGCCCGCGCCCGCGTCACCGTCCGCTCCTGCCTCGAGCGGCTGATCGGTGGCGCGCAGGAAGAGACGATCATCGCCCGCGTCGGCGAAGGCATCGTCACGACCATCGGCTCGTGCAACGACCACAAGGAGATCCTGAAGAACCCGAGCAAGATCGCGAAGATCGTGATCGACGCGGGGCTCGACTCCGGGACCGCCTTCCAGATCCTCTCGATCGACATCGCGGACATCGACATCGGCGAAAACATCGGCGCCCGCCTGCAGGCCAGCCAGGCCGAGGCCGACCGTCGCGTCGCCCAGGCCAAGGCCGAAGAGCGTCGCGCCCTGGCGGTCGCCGCCGAGCAGGAGCAGAAGGCGAACATCGTCGCCAACCAGGCCCAGGTCGTGCTCGCCGAGGCGGAGGTGCCGTTGGCCCTCGCGCGGGCGTTCCGCGAGGGGAACTTCAACCTTCCGCCGCGGCTGCCCGGGCCGACCGCCTGAAGGCCACGTCGACAGCCACACGACAAAGGGGAGCCGGACGGCTCCCCTTTCGCATCGTGGCCTCCGCGCATCGGCGCGGACGATCGTGCCGGCTCAGAACGCGAGCCCGACCCCGATGCCGAGCAGCTGGTGGCTCAGCTCGAACTCGAACCGCTCGTCTCCGTCCTTGTGACTCCCGGAACGCTCACCCGCCTCGCCGTAGAGGCTGAGGTCGAGCGGGCCGAAGACCCGGACCCGCAGCCCCGCCGTGCCGTTGAGGATCGCCAGCCGGGTGTCGCCGACATCGAGGTAGCCGAGGCGCAGGCCGCCGAAGACCACGAAGCGCTCGAGAAAGCCCAGCCGCAGCTCGCTCCCGATGAACGGCGCCCCGCCGACCAGCTCCCGGCGCTCGTCGCCGGCGCTCGATTCGATCTCGGCGAGCACGTGATCGAGCTCGAAACCTCCTTCCAGCACGACATCGAGGGCGACCGGGCTCTCCTCCGGCATCGCGAAGACGCGGCGTCCGTAGGCGAGGTCGGCCCGGTTCCACAGCAGCTCCGAGCGGATGCGCTCGCCGCTGATCAGGCCGAGGTCACCGAGCAGGCTGTCGACCTCGACGTTCGCAGAGCCCTCGAAGCCGTCGATCTGCTGGAAGCCGGCGGTCAGCTCGTCGTCGTTCGACATCCGCAGCGCGACGACCGCCCCCCACCCGAACGCGGGCTCGAGGTCGAGGTCCTTGTCGAGGCTCAGCCGGGTGCCGACGATGGTCTCGTCGGGCGCCTCCTCTTCGAAGCGGACGAAGCCGTCGCCGGCGTGGTTGTAGGTTCCCCGCGCCTCGAGGCGGACGGTGTAGGGGTGCGCGGGCGGGGCGCTGAAGCAGCCGACCAGGACGAGACACAGGCCGGTCGCGAGGGCCCGACAGGACAGGCCGCTGGCGCGCCACGTGGAGCGGGCGAGGGGTGGGGAGTCGATGGCTTTCTCCTCGGGAAGGGGGCGCGGGTGCGAGCAGAGAACGGGACGATCCCTCCAAGGGTCGAAGTATAGAGGGGTGACCATACGCCCTGCGTATACATAGAGGGTAATAGTTGGTGAGGTTTTGTCAAGAAGGCGTTACGGGAACGCGCCGGGAAGCCGGCCGCAGGCGGGGACAGCCGAGCCGAGCAAGCGCAGGCGAACGGAGCTTGCTTGCCCCCGCCCGACGTCCTAGGATAGGCTGATCGCCCAGGGGAGATGACCAGTGTTTGCCGAGTTGAAGAAGATCTTCGCCGAGATCGCGCCGGCCTGCGATTTCTGCAGCCTCCGCGTGGTCCGCGAGCAGAGTGAGATCCTGACGGTGCGCCGCGATGTCCCCGAGCCGCTCGTGCGGGCGGACGACTTCGGCGCGATGTTGACCATCGTCGACAACGGCGGCTACGGGTACGCGGCGACCGCCGACCTCAGCCGCGCGGGACTGACCGCGGCCCTGCGCGAGGCCCGTCACTGGGCCGACGTGTCACGGGGGAAGCTGGTCTTCACGCCGGTCGCGTTCCCGCACCCGGTCGGCAGCTACACGACGCCGGTCGCCCAGGCCTGGAGCGAGCTCTCCCTCAAGGAGAAGTACGCGCGCCTGCGGGCCGAGGTCGCCAAGCTCAAGGCCGACGAGCGCATCGTGCACTGGGAGGGCCAGCTCTGGTCCACCGACGTCGCGAGCCTGTACCTGACCACCGAGGGAGGCGAGGTCGAGCAGCGCCAGCACTGCCTCGCGCCCGATCTGAAAGTCGCGGCCTACAAGGACGGCGAGACCCAGCGCCGCAGCCTCGGCATGCCGGTCCGTCAAGGTGGGCTCGAGGTGCTCGATGCGGTCGGCTTCTACACCGACGCGCCGCGTCTGGCCGCCGAGGCCTGCGCGCTGCTCGACGCCGAGAACTGCCCGACCGGGCGGATGGATCTCCTGCTCGACGGCGGGCAGATGATCCTGCAGATCCACGAGTCGATCGGCCACCCCCTCGAGGTCGACCGCATCCTCGGGGACGAGCGCAACTACGCGGGCACCAGCTTCGTCACGCCGGACATGTTCGGCAGCTACCAGTACGGGTCCGAGCTGCTCAACGTCACCTTCGACCCGAAGCGGACGGGCGAGCTGGCCAGCTACAGCTTCGACGACGACGGCATGGCGGCCGAGCGCGAGTACATCATCAAGGACGGCGTGCTGATGCGCGGCCTGGGTGGCCACACCTCGCAGCTGCGCTCGGGCCTGCCGGGCGTCGCGAACTCCCGGGCCTGCTCCTGGAACCGGCCGCCGATCGACCGCATGGCCAACCTCAACCTCGAGCTCGGCTCGAGCAGCCTCGCGTCGATGATCGCGGAGATCGAGTCCGGCGTGTACATGCAGACCAACTGCAGCTGGTCGATCGACGACTCCCGCAACAAGTTCCAGTTCGGCTGTGAGCTCGGTCGGAAGATCGAGAACGGGCAGCTCGGACCGGTGCTGAAGAACTGCAACTACCGCGGCATCTCCGCCAGCTTCTGGCGCAACCTCAAGCGGGTCGGAGATGCGTCGAGCCAGATCCTGACCGGCACGCCCTACTGCGGGAAGGGCGAGCCGAACCAATGCGTGCGCGTCGGCCACGCCTCGCCGGCGTGCCTGTTCGGCGACGTCGAAGTGTTCGGAGGAGAGTGAGATGCGGGCGATCTTCGACCATGTCGCCGAGGCCCTCTCGGGGCTGACCCGCGGCTCCGAGATCTTCACCGCCCATTTCGCGGGTGAGCGCTCGGACTTCGTCCGCTTCAACAGGAGCGCGATCCGCCAGCCGGGCAACGTCGCCCAGAGCGAGGTCGCGGTCTCGCTGATCGACGGCCAGCGCCAGGTCGGGGAGACGCTGTGCCTGAGCGGCAGCCGCGCCCTGGACGACGAGCGCCTGAAGGCTTGTGTCGAGCGGCTGCGCAGCCTGCTCGGCGACGTCCCCGAAGATCCCTTCCTGGCCTTCGCGAAGGAGGTCCACAGCTCCGAGCGGGTCGGGGAGAACCTGCTGCCGCCGCGCGACGCGACGGTCGGCGCGATCCTCGACGCCGGCAAGGGGCGCGACCTGGTCGGGATCTTCGCCCAGGGGGGCATCTTCCGCGGCTTCGCGAACTCCTTCGGGCAGCGCAACTGGTTCGAGAGCTACAACTTCAACCTCGACGCCTCCTTCTACCAGGGCGGTGACAAGGCGGTGAAGTGGGCGTACGCCGGCCTGCAGTGGGACCAGGCCGCCTTCGAGGCGCGGGTCGCGGCCTGTCTGCCACACCTCGAGGGCCTCGAGCGCGCGCCGCGCAGCCTCGAGCCGGGGACCTACCGGGCCTACCTCGCCCCCGCGGCGGTCGCCGAGCTGGTCGGCTTCATGAACTGGGACGGCTTCGGGCTGCGGGCGCACCGCACCAAGCAGACCCCCTTCCTGCAGCTGATCGAGGGCAAGCAGAGCATGCACCCCGAGGTGCAGCTGCGCGACAACGTCGGCGAAGGCGTCGCGCCGGACTTCAACGCCGAGGGCTTCCGCGTGCCGGAGAGCGTCACGCTGCTCGAGGGCGGGAAGTTCGGCTCCTGCCTCGTCTCCTCGCGGTCCGCGAAGGAGTACGAGGTGCCGACCACCGGAGCGGGCGCGGGAGAGGGGGCCTCGTCCCTCGACCTCCGCGCGGGCTCGCTGCCGAGCGCGGACGTGCTCGAGGCGCTCGGGGACGGGGTGTACCTCAGCAACCTGTGGTACCTCAACCACTCCGACCGCAGCTCCTTCCGGGTGACCGGCATGACGCGCTACGCGTGCTTCCTGGTCGAAGGCGGCCGGATCGCCGCGCCCCTGAACGTGATGCGCTTCGACGACAGCATGTACAGGATCTTCGGAAGCGCGCTGTCGCGCCTGACCGCGGAGCGGGAGCTGATCCTCTCGCCCTCGACCTACAACGAGCGTTCGACGGAGAGCCTGCGGGTGCCTGGGGCCCTGCTCGACGGCTTCCGACTCACTCTGTAAGCGGCGTCCGGCGTACCCGGACGAGAAAGGACGCATGGAACCCTGCCTGAAAGCCGCGGACATCGACTGCAAGGGCGACATCCCGCTCGAGTTGGTCCCGGCGTCGGCCAACCAGCTCCACTCGAGCCTGGAGATTCCGGACGAGCGCAGCCTCGAAGGCCCCGTCCCGCGCATCGCCACGCGCCGCAACCCGAGCCTCGACAACTACCTCGCCGACCTGCTCCTGCGGACCGTGTACCGGCCGAGCAACGCGATCCCGGGCTGGTCCGAAGAGGTCGTCCACTACGAGGACGGCGAGCTCAGCACCGAGAACAACCCCTGGCTGCCGGGCGCCGTGCTGATCGGGGTGGGAGGCCGCAGCACCAACCCTGCGATCCTCGGCTGCTACGACGAGCACCTCGCCGACGGCAAGCGCAGCGAGCTGTCCGCCTCGCAGATCGTGTTCAAGCGCCACATCGAGGGGTCGCTCGGCGATTCGGATGAGACCCGCTCGCTCAAGATCGTGCTCGATGAGATCAGCATGATCGACTCCGGCGGCGGCGCGGGCTGCGACCACCTGTTCTCGGTGACGAAGAGCCTGCACCTGACCCGGGTCGGCGGCAAGCGCATCGAGGCGCAGACCAAGCGCGCCGTGCTCAGCGCCTTCCTCGCCGCGATCTCGACCTCCGCCGCGCCGCTCTCGCAGCAGAGCCCCCAGGCGGGCCGGGACGAGCTGCGCCAGGCCTGGAACCGCTTCCTGCGCAAGCGCCAGGAGGGGCCGCGCCTCGAGTCGGGCGTGCCGCGCTGGGTCGAGCGCAAGATCCTGACCCCCCGCGGGCACGGCAGCCCGCTCTCGCTCCGCAAGCTGTACCTCGCGGCGCTGCGCATGTGGAAGCCCGAGCTGGTCGAGGCGATGCTGTACATCCTGTTCGAGTCCCTCGTGCAGGCGCAGCAGTCCTTCGTCGAGGTCTCGCGGCGGCCTCTCCGCTCCAAGCGCCTCGGCCGTCGCCACGACTTCGTCTACTACGTCAAGCGCCCGGCGGACAAGCTGCCGCACCGGGCGCTGCTCGCGCGCATGAACAAGGAGAAGCGGCGGGCCGTGGTGGTCGTCGTCGATCCGG
>JAUIEM010000359.1 GCA_030428695.1 bacterium | reverse complement strand
ACTCGACAGCGGAGTTGAAGGTCGAAGCTCGGCGATTGGGCATGCAGACCCTGCGTCAGGCGGGGATCAACAAGCTCATCGAAGGGATGACGACCATCGCGGAGGTCACGCGCTGTACGGCGCCGGACTGAGCGGAGCGCCTTCGAGGGGGCGGTGGACGAACCAGGCCGCCTTGGACGAGGAGCTCTCTTCGCGGTGTTCATGGGTCTCGATATGGCTGACGACGTGGATGCGCTGCATCGAGGCCCCGAAACCGACCAGTTTGTGATCGACGTCCTGACGCAGCGCGTACACGCCGCGGCCGTGGCCACGCAGGTTGGCGCTGGCGACCTGCAGCGAGGTCGAGCAGTTGGTCGGCAGGAAGAAGTGCACGCTGACGCCGTCGGGCGGATCCGGCAGGAAGTTGAGATTCGAGCCGGGGATCAGGCTGACGTGGTCGCGCTCGAGCTCACCGGTCTCGGTGCAGAGCTGGAAACGCCAGTAGATCGGGTCGTCGGTGAAGTTCGCGAGGTGGAAGTGCGTGATCATCCGGGGGTGCTTCTTGCACTTCCAGAACGGGACCAGAAACTCGCCGTACGTAGCCATGCCAGAACTCCTTGCAGGACGTCCAGGGACCTGCGTTATAGTCGCCACACCAGGAAGCGGCGCATTGTAGCAACGGGGCGCCGCGTCTGTAAAGTCCGTGTCAAGAAGCCCGGTAACCCCCCGCGAGGAACCGACATCGATAGCGATTCCGGCGTCGTCTCCAACGAACGCGTGCGCGATGCGAGCCCGTGCTACTCCCCTCGCTGCAGACGCCACCAGCGCAGCTCGCCGTCGTGCCAGCTGGTGCGCAGCACCAGCGGGCGGCAGCATACCGTGCAGTCGGTGTAGAGCTCGTCCTCGCGGGCGCAGGGATCGATCGGCAGCGCGACCTCCTGCCAGCACCAGGGGCAGGCCTCGGACAGCTCGTCGTCGCCGTAGCCCAGGCTATCCATGAGGGAAGACCGCGAGCTCATCGTGGGGCTCGTCGCCGCGGAAGAAGCGCAGCAGCCCCTCGACCGCCACCCACACCGCCAACAGGAGCAACACCCCGCCGATCACGAGCAGCAACGGGCTCGCGTTGGGGCCGGCGTAGAAGCCCCGCAGGTTGATCGTCATCGCGTAGACGGTCGTCGCCAGCACGCCGACACAGGGCACGCCGGTCCACCACCACTGGCGGCCGCGCTGCTTGAGGTACAGGGTGATCGTCAGGAGCGCGAGGCCGGCGAGCAGCTGGTTGGTCGTGCCGAACAGGGTCCAGAGCACCAGGCCGGCCGGTTTCCCGCCGATCTCGAACAGCGCGAAGAAGGCGATCGCCCCACAGCCGATCAGGGCGGCGAGGACCTTCCCCGGGCCCTTGACCTCTACCCCGAGGCTCTCTGCGATCTCCTCGATATTGTAGCGCAGCAGCCGCGTCGCCGAGTCGAGGGTGGTCAGCGCGAAGCTGACGACCACGACCGCGATGAAGGCGAGGGCGTACGAACGCGGGATCGCGAGCTGGGTCAGGAACTCGGCGCAGCCCTCGATGAAGGTGCCGAGCTTGACCTTGTCGATCGCATCCCAGCTCGCGTAGCTCGTCGCCCATTTCTCCTGCCCGACCCCCGCGGTGCAGGCGAGCACGGACATCAGGCCGAGCAGCGACTCCCCGACCATCCCCCCGTAGCCGACCGGCCGGGCGTCGGCCTCGTTGGCGAGCTGCTTGGCGGTCGTGCCCGAGGAGACGAGGCTGTGGAACCCGCTGACCGAGCCGCAGGCGATCACGATGAAGACGAAGGGGAACAGGTTCGGAGCGCCCTCCGGCGTCAGGTTGACCGCCGGCGCGACGAAGCTCGGCGCGCCGGCGAAGAAGCCGGCGTAGAGGAGCCCGAGGCCGAGGTACAGGAGCAGCGAGTTGATGAAGTCCCGGGGCTGCAGCAGCACCCAGACGGGTAGCACCGACGCGAGCAGCGCGTAGCCGAGCAGGATGTAGATCCACAGATGCAGCGCCTGGCCGTGCTCGACGGGCAGGACCACTGGCGCGACCGAGCCGAGCCAGACCAGCCCGAGCTGCAGCACGAAGGCGACCGCCGCGAGCACGCGCAAGGAGACTCCCTTCTTATAGGAGAGCCATCCGACGACCACCGCGAGCCCCATCACCCCGAAGGAGGGGATGATCGCCTGGGGGTAGCCGGGCACGCCGGGACCCGCCTCGGTCGGCAGGGCGAGGTACTCGCGGAAGAGGCGCGCGATCACGAACACGAACACGCCCATCGCGAGGGCGACGCCGAAGAAGATGATCAGGTGGAACAGGCTCTTCGTCCGCTTCCCGATCACCCCCTCGGCGACCTTCCCGATCGACATGCCGCGGGCGCGGATCGACACGACCAGCGAGCCGAAGTCGTGCACGCAGCCGATGAACAGCGCCCCGAAGACGACCCACAGGAGCGCCGGCAGCCAGCCCCAGATCACCGCGACGGCCGGTCCGAGCATCGGCGCGAGGCCGGTGATCGAGGCGAAGTGATGCCCGTAGAGCACCGACTTCGGGGTCGGCACGTAGTCGACCTCGTCGCGCTCGGTGTGGGCGGGCGTCTCGCGGCCGGGGTCGAGGGAGAAGACCTTCTCGGCCAGGTAGCGGGCGTAGAAGGTGTAGCCGAGGGCGTACAGGGCGAAGGCGGCCAGGCATGCGAACACGGCGTCGAACTGCACGGCGGGGTCCTCGGTGGCGGAAGCCCCATTGTAGGAAATTTCTCCGCCGGTGCGAATTCCGACGGGGGCGGCTGCTAGAATCGTGGCCCGAAAGCCGCGTGGCGAGGCGCCGCGCGGGTGGGTGGATGCCGAGGATCGACACCTTGGCCTGTCCTGCTCGTTCCTCGCAGGCCAGACCTGCGGCTCGGAGGAGGAGGACGAAGGCAGGCACCCACCCCCGCAAGCCTCGCGAGCGAGGTTTCGGGCCACGCTCCCAGGCTCCCGTTCCCCCACCCGCACGGAGCGCCGATGCGCAAACAGGCCAAAGCACGGAAGATCGGGGAGCTGCTCGACGAGCTCTACCCTGAGCCGCCGATCCCCCTCGATCATCACGACCCCTTCACGCTGCTTGTCGCGGTGCTGCTGTCGGCGCAGACGACCGACAAGCGCGTCAACCTCGTCACCCCCGAGCTGTTCCGCCGGGCCCCGACGCCCGACAAGCTGCTCGCGCTGGGGGAAGAGGAGGTGCTGCGGCTGATCCGCACCTGCGGGCTCGCGCCGCAGAAGGCCCGCGCCCTGATCGGCCTGGCGGGGATGCTGCTCAGCGAGCACGGGGGCGAGGTCCCCGCCGACCTCGAGGCCCTCGAGAAGCTGCCCGGTGTCGGGCACAAGACCGCCTCGGTCGTGATGTGCCAGGCCTTCGGCCAGCCCGCCTTCCCGGTCGACACACACATCCACCGGCTCGCCCGCCGCTGGGGGCTCAGCAGCGGCAAGAACGTCAAGACCACCGAGGCCGACCTCAAGGCCCTCTACCCCCAGGAGCAGTGGAACCGGCTGCACCTGCAGATCATCTATTTCGGCCGCGAGCACTGTCCGGCCCGCACCCACGACTTCGACAACTGTCCGATCTGCAGCTTCGCGTCGACGAAGCGCACCCGCGCCCTCGACAAGCCGAAGACCCGCAAGCGCACGCGCAAGAGCAAGGGGCGCAGCCGCGGTAGCTGAGGCCGCTCGTAGCACAGGAGCGAGAACACAGGCCTGGAAAGGGAAGGCGGACGACGGTGTGAAAGAGGCACAAAGCTTGCTGGGGTCCCCGGGGTCTGCTATAACTCGCGGCCCGCCGGCCTGGCCAGAGGAGATGCAACCCGCACAGGGCTGCGTGCGCCTCTGCGGCGGAACGCCCGCGAGCGCTGCCTCGCGGGCCCGCGAGGCGACGATTCAACTCATTCGGTCCGCTTGGACCCAGGGAAACATCCATGGAACTCTATCACGGCCTGTACCTCGTCGTGGCATCCGGAGTCGCGGCGCTAGCGATCGCGTTCTGGAAGTCGAAACAGATCGATGCCAAGGATCCGGGAACGGAGAGAATGCGCACCATCGCCGGACACATCCGCGAGGGCGCGCTCGCCTTCCTGTCCCGCGAATACAAGGTGCTGTCGATCTTCGTGATCGTCGTCGCCATCGCTCTGGCCTTCGCCTACTACGTCGCGGACAACCCCTGGCAGGTCGCGATCAGCTTCGTCGTCGGCGCGATCTGTAGCGGCCTGGCCGGATACTTCGGCATGATCGTCGCGACCTCCGCCAACGTGCGCACGACCAACGCCGCGCGCACCTCCCTGGTCCAGGCCCTCGGCGTCGCCTTCAACGGCGGCGCGGTGATGGGGCTCAGCGTCGTCGGCCTCGGCGTCGTCGGCCTGACCGGCCTCTACCTGATCTACAACGCGATGACCGACTGGGACGCCAGCCGCCTGCTCGAGGCGCTGGCCGGCTTCAGCCTCGGCGCCAGCTCGATCGCGCTGTTCGCGCGCGTCGGCGGCGGCATCTACACCAAGGCGGCAGACGTCGGCGCCGACTTGGTCGGCAAGGTCGAGGCCGGGATCCCCGAGGACGACCCCCGCAACCCGGCCGTGATCGCGGACAACGTCGGTGACAACGTCGGTGACGTCGCGGGCATGGGCGCCGACCTCTTCGAGTCGTACGTCGGCTCGATCCTCGGCGCGATGGTGATCGCGGCGAGCGCCTCGATGGCCGTCGGCGAGACCAGCGGCCAGCTGCTCAACAGCGCCGAGACCGGGCAGGCGCTGATCTTCCTGCCGCTGTTCCTCGCGGGCCTCGGCATCGTCTGCTCGCTGGTCGGCACCCTGTTCGTCCGCACCAAAGAAGACGGCAACCCGCAGATGGCGCTGAACTTCGGCACCTTCGGCGCGGCCGGCCTGATGATCGCCAGCTCCTACGTGCTGATCACCAGCGTCGTCGGCGGCGAGCGCATCTACTTCGCCAACGGCGGCACGACCGAGGCGATCAACATCTTCTACGCGATGGTCGTCGGCCTGGTCGCCGGCTCGGCCATCGGCCTCCTGACCGAGTACTACACCTCCGACAAGTCCGCCCCGGTCAAGCTGATCGCCAACGACAGCCAGACCGGTCCGGCGACCAACATCATCGCGGGCCTCGGCGTCGGCATGATGTCGACGACCTGGCCGGTCCTGATCATCGCCGCCGCGATCGTCGTCAGCTACATGAACGCGGGCCTCTACGGCATCGCGATCGCCGCCCTCGGCATGCTGTCGACCACCGGCATCCAGCTCGCTGTCGACGCCTACGGCCCGATCGCCGACAACGCCGGCGGCATCGCCGAGATGTCCGGCCTCGAGAAGGAAGTGCGCGAGAAGACCGACAAGCTCGACGCGGTCGGCAACACCACCGCCGCGACCGGCAAGGGCTTCGCGATCGGCTCCGCCGCTCTGACCGCCCTGGCGCTGTTCAGCGCCTTCACCCAGAAGGCCAACGTCCAGGTCATCGACATCCAGAACCCCTGGGTGATCGCCTGCCTGTTCGTCGGCGGCATGCTGCCCTTCCTGTTCAGCTCGATGGCGATGAAGGCCGTCGGCAAGGCCGCCTTCGAGATGATCGAAGAGGTGCGCCGCCAGTTCCGCGAGATCCCCGGCCTGAAGGATGGCAAGGCCGGCGCCAAGGCCGAGTACGCCAAGTGCGTCGACATCTCCACCGGCGCCGCGATCAAGCAGATGGTCGTGCCCGGCCTGCTCGCGGTGCTCGTGCCGGTCATCCTCGGCTACGCCGCCAAGGCCCTGCTGGTCACCGAGCAGGATCCCCTCTCGGCCCAGCTGCCCGGCCAGATGCTCGGCGGTCTGCTCGCCGGCGTCACCGTCAGCGGCGTGCTGCTCGCGATCTTCATGTCCAACGCTGGCGGCGCCTGGGACAACGCGAAGAAGCTGATCGAAGGCGGCGCCCACGGCGGCAAGGGCAGCGAGCCCCACAAGGCGGCGGTCGTCGGCGACACGGTCGGCGATCCGTTCAAGGACACCGCCGGCCCGTCGCTCAACATCCTGATCAAGCTGATGTCCGTCGTCGCCGTCGTGATCGGACCGCTGATCGCCGCTTCCTGAGGATTGCCGTGCAGAGCGAAGGACCCGAGAGCCAGGTGCCGGTGGGCGAGGTCGAGGGCGAAGAGCCCGACACCGAGGCCCTGGCACGCGAGCTCGCCCAGATGTGCTACGAGCGTCGAGCCGAGGACCTCGTGATCCTCGACCTCGACGCGATCAACGCCGGCATCACCGACTACTTCGTGCTGGCGACCGGCACCAGCAGCCGTCAGCTCAAGGCGATCGCCGACTTCATCCGGCGGGAGCTCAAGAGCCGCGGACAGATGCCGCTCGGGGTCGAGGGCTATGAGGAGGCGAGCTGGATCCTGCTCGACTACGGAGACGTCGTGCTCCACCTCTTCCTGCCCGAGACCCGCAGCTACTACAACCTCGAGTTCCTGTGGTCGCGCGCACCGCGCCTGGCCTGGGAGCCGATCCTGCCGGAAGGAAGCGAGGACGCGCCCGCGCCGGACGACCTGCCCGGCTTCGCGGACGATCTCCCCTCGACCGACCCCGACACCGACCCCGACAGCACCGCTGACGAGGAAGACTGATGGAACGCGCGCGCTCGCTGATCCGGGACGTCCCCGACTTCCCCAAGCCCGGCATCCTGTTCAAGGACATCACCCCGGTGCTCGCGGATCCCCAGGCCCTTGTCGAGGTGCTCGACGGCATGGTCGGGCTGTTCGCGGGCGAGAAGATCGACAAGGTCGCGGCGACCGAGTCCCGCGGCTTCATCTTCGGCGTGCCCCTGGCCACCCGCCTCGACGCGGGCTTCGTGCCGATCCGCAAGCCCGGCAAGCTGCCCTGGGAGACGCGCTCGGTGTCGTACTCCCTCGAGTACGGCGAGGGCAGCCTCGAGGTCCACGCCGACGCCTTCGCCAAGGGCGAGCGGGTGCTGTTCGTCGACGACCTCCTCGCGACCGGCGGCACCGCCAAGGGCAGCTGTGACCTGATCGTCCAGCAGGGCGCGGAGGTGGTCGGGCTCGCGTTCTTCATCGAGCTCGGCTTCCTCTCCGGCAGGGAGCTCCTGCGCTCCTACACGGTGCGCTCGCTGGTCACGGTCTGAGGGTTCGCGTGCCGTCATCGCGGGCACTGCGCGTGCAGGAGACCATCCCCGGCGCGGCGATCAAGGTCGAAGGGAGCGGTGACCGCGGGCTCGAGCTCGCCGTGCACATGCCTGGCGAGTCGCGATCAGACAGCGTTCAATACACCGTCCAGGACGTGATCGGATAGAAGCGGAAGATCGCCTCGCCGAGCAGATCTTCTTCCGGCACGCAGCCCCAGCTGCGCGAGTCGCTCGACGACTTGCGGTGGTCACCGAGCACGAAGAGCTGCCCGGAGGGGACCCGCATCCGCCGCGAGGTGAAGCTGTCGAGCAGGGCGTACCCTTCGCGCAGGGGGACGTCGTTGACGAAGACCAGGCCGTCCTTGATCTCGACGAAGTCGCCGCCGACGGCGATCACGCGCTTGATCAGGCGCTTCCCGTCGCGCTCGAAGACGACGATGTCGCCGGGCTCGACCCCGTCGGCGGACCCGAGCTTCGAGATCAGCAGGCGGTCGGCTTCCTCGAAGGTCGGGAGCATCGACTGGCCCTTGATCACGTAGGCCTCCGCCACGAAGGTGCGAAAGGTGAAGACCACGACGGCGACGAGCGCGAGGGTCTTGAGCCAGTCCCACAACGGGTTCTTCGGCCGGGCCGGAGCTTTCTTCACGTCCACGTCCACCGTGCCTCCTCCGCCCCCCAGTCTAGTGCGGCCTCTGGATCGATTGCAACGTTGCAGGCGGGACGGCGGCGCGTGGGCCCTACCGCCCCGGTACGACGCGGTCCCGACCAGCCGCCGGGCCAGGCGCAGCGGGACCCTCCCGCAACCCTGCGTGCTCGGTTGACACCCCCGGAGTGTGCTGCTAGCCTAGGCTACTGCGACCAGTGAGTCAGAAAGCGGCCGAACTCCCGGATATCCCAAGCGATGTCCGCCTCTCTCTCTACGGTGGCCCCCCGCGGTGATCGCTGTCATTTCCGACCTGCACAGCAACATCGAGGCCTTGACGGCCGTGCTCCGCGACATCGAGGAGCAGGGGGCGGAGAAGGTCTACTGCCTCGGCGACATCATCGGCTACGGCCCCAACCCACGCGAGTGCCTCGATCTCGCAGTGAGCTGGGAGCTCAGCTTGATGGGAAACCACGAGCACGCGGTCCTGTACGGCGCGATCGGGTTCAACCCCAAGGCGGTCAAGGCGATCAACTGGACGCGCCAGGAGCTCGGCCGCGACCCGGAAGAAGTGGCGACCCAGCGGCGCTGGGAGTTCCTCGGCAACCTCAGCCTCGGGCATGAGCTCGGCAAGGTCCAGTTCGTGCACGCATCGCCCTGGGGCGACCCGATCCGCGAGTACGTGTTTCCCACCGACGTCCTCGACCGCTACAAGGTCGAGAACATCCTCTCGAACATCCCGCACCTGTGCTTCAACGGCCACACCCACACGCCCGGCGTGCTGACCGAGGACGGGACCTTCGTCTTCCCGCAGGAGATCGATCAGCGCTACGAGGTCACCGAGAGCAAGGCGCCGATCAACGCCGGGTCGGTCGGTCAGCCGCGCGACGGCGACAAGCGCTCGAGCTACGTGCTGTACGACGGCGAGTCGATCCGCTTCCGACGGGTCGAGTACGACGTGCAGAAGACCCACGACAAGATCCGCTCGGTCAAGGATCTGCCCCGCTACCTCGCCTCGCGCCTGCTCGAGGGACGCTGAGGGGCCGGCGAGGGCCCGGGCGCCGCGTGCGCCGTTTCCACAGAAAGTTGTCGGGTTGAAGGTTGCCCTGCCGGGGTCGCTTTCATAGGCTCGCAGCGCATCGCGTCAACGCGCAGCCGGACGGCCGTCCGCGCTCCGCTCCGGCGCCGAACCCGACATTCCGAGTGGTTTTCATGGAACGCCGAACTGCGCTCGCCTTCTTCATCATCCTCGCGGCCTACTTCCTGCTCTTCGCGGGCCGGGGCGCCCCGCCCCAGACCCCGGGCGAAGACAGCCTCGCGGCCGTGATCCCGGACTCGCTGGGCACGGCAGCGCTCGATCCGTTGCCCACCGAGCTGCCCGCCGAGGACACCAGCCAGGTCCCGACGACGGTCTGGGAAGGCGCGCCGGCCGTCGGCGACACGACGGTCTACACGCTCGGCAACGAGCGCGTCGGGATGACCTTCGCCAACCCCGGCGGCATGCTCCGCGAGCTCGACCTGCGCGAGTACAAGGACCTGACCCGCGAGCACGTCCTCGACCTCGTCCCCGACGTGCAGCGCAGCCGCGCGGCGCTCGGCATGGAGCTGACCATCGACGGAGTGGTCGTGCCGCTGCACGTGCAGCCCTGGAAGATCGAGGCGGTCGACGACTCGACGCTGGTGATGCAGACCCGGCTCGAAGACCGCCTGCACATCACCAAGTACATCCGGCTGGGCGCCGGCCGCTACGGCGCCGATGTCGAGCTCAGCATCGAGAACCTCTCGGCCGAGCCGCTCAACATCGACTACACGATCTTCGGCCCGAGCGCGATGGTCGAGGAGACCTCGGCCCGCGGCTCCGGGGTGACCGGCACCTACGGTCGGGTGTACGACGGCGGCGCCGACGCCGAGCTGCTCGAGCGCGCCACCGTCCAGGACGAAGAGACGCGTGAGCACCAGGTGCCGGAGGTCGCGTCCTTCGTCGGCCTGGCGAGCGCCCACTTCATCGCGGCCCTCGCGCCGCGCGGCGAGCGGCCGTTCGCGGTCAAGTTCTGGGCCGGTCCGCGCGAGCTCGACAACGCCCAGGCGAAGCCGGGCGAGGTGCTCGAGGTGCAGCTGCACTCGGGGCTCGTGTACAAGAACGTCAGCCTGCCCGGCGCGGCCAAGATCCGCAGCGACTTCGAGCTGATCGGCGTGCCGAAGTCGGAGGAGGCGCTCGAGCACTACGCGGACATCGGCTTGCCCGAGCTGCGCGACCTCGGCTGGTTCGGCGCGATCGGGACGCTGTTTCTCAGCGCGCTCGACCTGCTGTTCGGGGTGACCGGGAACTACGGCTGGGCGATCATCCTGCTGACCGTGATGATCCGCCTGGTGATGCACCCGCTGTCCCGCTTCTCGCAGAAGAACATGCAGAAGATGCAGCTGCTCGCGCCGAAGGTCGAGGAGATCAAGAAGAAGTACGAGGGCAAGAGCTCCCGGGAAGCCAAGGCGGCGATGAACCAGGAGGTGATGGCGCTCTACCAGAGCCACGGGGCCAACCCGATGCTCGGCTGCCTGCCGATGTTCCTGCAGATCCCGATCTTCATCGGCCTGTACCAGGCGATCCTGGTCTCCGAGAAGCTGCGGCAGCAGGTCTGGCTGTCCGTCGGCGACTGGACCTGGCCCGGTGACCTGTCGCTGCCGGACACCCTGTTCGTCCTGCCTTTCCAGCTGCCCTGGCCCCTGGAGACCTACGCGTTCA
>JAUIEM010000358.1 GCA_030428695.1 bacterium | reverse complement strand
CGCCTTCAAGAAGGCGGTCACCAAGGTCGTCGCCAACATCGCCCCCTCGCAGGCGCCGCTCAAGAAGAACGAAGCCGTCCCCCACACCCCGTGGCTGCGGCAGGTCCCCGGCGTCCGCTACAAGCCGCGCCGGGTCGTCTCGCGCCTGATGTACCAGAAATTCCAGTCCTTCCAGGACGCCTTCGGCGAGGCCCAGAGCGGCGGCGGCGAGTTCGTCGAGACCGACCACGGCACCGCCTACCAGCTCAACTGGGCCAACAAGGACAGCCAGATCTCCAAGCTCGGCCTCCAGCCCGGCGGGCGGCTCCGGCTCGAAGTCCACCGCCGCCCGCACGCTCGCGCGCAGCTCGCTCCACGCCCCCGCGCAGTCGAGCCGCGCTCCCTCGGCTTCGAGGGCGTCGACCGCGGGGGCGGCGTAGCGCGAGACCTCGACCGCACCCCGACGCTCGGCGGCGAGCGCCGCGGTCGGCGCGAGGCTCGTCCGCAGCGCGTCGCCGATCTGCAGCCAGCGGTCCTCGTCGACGGCGACGAAGCGCCGCCCCTCGCGGACCGCCCGCAGCAGCGCGGACAGCGGCACCTGCAGGCCGTCGACCTCGACCCCGCCCTCGAGGCGGAACCAGTGGTCGCGGGCCCGGGGCCGGACGACGAGATCGGAAGCCTGGGCCGGCCGGCTCATCACGAACCGGCCCTTTCCCCACTCGGCCGGCAGCTCCGGTCGCTCCCGCAGCGCCGCGACGACGCCGAGGGCCCCTTCCCCGGGCGCGAGCAGCCACTGCCCCGGGCCTTCGCGCTCACCGCTCGCCGGCAGCCCCAGCTCGGCCTCGAGGGCGGCCGCCGCGGCGGTCTCGGCGGCGAGATCGCGCGCGGCGTGGACGGTCTCGTCGCCGCGCTGGGCGTACAGGATCGGCGGCCCGTCCCCGGGCGCGAAGCTTCCCCACTCCTCCAGCGGCCGCACCCGCAGCGACAGGGCGAGCGAGCCCTCGGGTCCCCGCTCGAGCCGTAGCCGCAGGCCGGCGTCGTGGGCGATGCGGGTGCCGCGCAGGTCGGGACCGACCGCCAGCGGCAGGCCCCGGCTGAGGCGGGGCATCTCCTTGAGCAACGCGGGCAGGGCCTCGTCGGGGAAGTAGCCCGTGCGCCGGCGCAGGGTGCGCACCGCCTCCTGGAGGCGGGTCGAGGCCCGGGCGAGCAGCGCCCGCCCCGCCTCGCGGTCGAGCCGGAAGACCTGCCCGCGCCGGAGCAGGCTCTCGACCTCCTCGGCGTCGAGCTCCGTCCCGTCGAGAGTCGGCGTCCCCGTCGCGCCGCCCCCTTCGACGGTCGTCATCGCGAGCTCGAGCCGCCCACGCTCGACGCGGAGTGGCCGCCAGTCGCGGCGGCCCCCCTTGCTGAACACGCCCTCGCGGCCGACCAGCTCTTCGACGGCGAGCAGGTGCAGCGAGGTCTCCTGGCCGGAGTGGCGCGCGCTCTCGAGCAGGGGAGCCAGCGCGAGCAGCTTCGGCCCGACGGGGGCGAGCCGCTCTTCGCGCAGCCCGCGCAGCGTCTTCCAGCTGAGCTTCTTGAACACCAGCCCCCGCCCGCTCTTCTTCGGGCGCACCAGGAGGGCCTGCACCCGGGGCCCGGGCGAGAGCTGCCAGCCGACCCGCACCTCGGGGCCGTCCCACACGCCGTGGGCGGCGCCGCCGCCCAGCTGACCGAGCTCGGTCAGGGTCCGCTGCCAGTCGGTCTGGGTCAGCGCCGTCCGCAGGGCGTCCGCGTCGTCGCAGGGATCGAGACCGGAGAGGATGTCGAGCACCATCTCGAGCGCGCTGACCCGGGCAGGGCAGTCGTGGCTGCCGGACCAACCGCAGTCGCTGCGCAGCTCCAGGCGCTGGCGCTCGAGCTCGAAGCTGACCAGCACGCGCAGGCGGGAGGTGTAGTGGGCGTCACAGGCGTGCTCGTCGCTGAACGCCATGCGCAGGCTGGGGGGCTCGACCCCGACAACCATGCGGTAGGGTCGCAGGTTGCCCCGCGAGCGCAGCGAGGCGCGCCGCCCCTCGACCAGCTCCCAGGCCTTGCGCAGCCGCGGATGCGTCGGCGGCTGTCGGTGCGCCCGCGCCGCGACGAGGTCGATGGCGTCGACCCGCGCGTCGTAGACCTCCCGCAGGTAGTCGAGCAGCTCCCAGCGGAGGACCAGGGGGGCGCGGCGCCGCCCGTCGCAGACCGCGTCGAGCAGCAGGAAGTGCCCGGCGGCGCGCACGTCGTCGAAGAGCTCCCAGGTGCCGCGCTCGAGCTCCGCGCTCAGCCCGTGCTCCCGCGCCCAGCGCCGCAGGTCCCGCTTGCCCATCAGCGCGGCGAGCGGCAGGTTGCGTGCGGCGAGGCGGCCGCGCACCAGCGCCGCGAAGGTCGCGATCAGCGCCGCGCGGTGGTGCACGCACAACGCGACGTCGAGCCGCGGACCGGCGCCGTGCGCCGAGCACAACACCGGTCGCGGCCCGCGGTCGACGAGGTGCACCGTGACCGACGGACCGAGGTGGACGGACAGCGTGTCGCCCCCGCCGACGAAGCGTAGCTGCTCCTTCCGCAGCAGACGCTCGGCGGGTCCTTCCTCCCGGCAACCGACCTCAAAGGCCGCGTCGCACAGGCGCCGCTGGAAGTGCTCGTGGAGGGGGGGAAGCTCGGTCGTCATGGGCGAGAGCCTATCCGCTCCCCCCGTCAAAAACGCGTCCGCCGCACCCGACGGCGTGGATCCCCGACCACCGCCCCGCTAGAATCAGGGCAGCCGTGGGGGCGCGAGCCGCTGCGCCCCTCTGTTGTCAGGAGGTGCCATGCACAGGGTCCTGTTCATCCTCGAAGCCCTGACCGACGAGGACGTCGACTGGTTGCTCGCCCACGGCACGCTCCGCAGCCTCGCCGAGGGCGAGGTGCTGATCGCCCAGGGCACCCCGCCCGAGGCGCTGTACATCGTCCTCTCCGGCCGTCTGCGTGTGGTCTGTGAGGGCCTCGACGAGGCGCCGATCGCGATCCTGGACGAGGGGGAGATCGTCGGTGAGCTGTCCTTCCTCGACGACCGGCCGCCGAACGCGAGCGTGCTCGCCTCGAAGAGCGCCGAGGTCTTCGCGGTGCCGCGCGCGGAGCTGGCCGCCAAGCTCGCCGAGGACCACCGCTTCGCGAGCGGCTTCTACCGGGCGGTCGGCACCCTGCTCGCGCGGCGCCTGCGCGACACCGTCCAGCTGCTCGCGTACTACCGCGGAGACCTCTCCGACCGCGAGGACGACGAGCTCGACTTCGAGTCCGAGCTCGACCCGGAGCACCTGCAGCGCCTGACCCAGGCCGGGCGGCGCTACGAGCGGATGCTCGCGCAGCTGCGGGGAGGGTGAGGAGAGAGACAGACCGAGATCCATCCGACACGATCACTCGTCCCGGTCCAACAGGAGCACCAGCCAGCGACGGACGAACACCAGCTGTCGGCCCGACATCCGTGGTGACAGGCCGGCTCGGTCGGAATCCATGTCACCGCGGAGGGTGCGGTGGAGATCCTTGCGTTCAGCGGGCTCGAGGTGCGCTGCCCAGCTCTCGAAGCGCCCGTCGGTATTCCCTCTATCTATCCGTTCTTTTCGGCGCCCGACCGTTCGTTTCTCAGGCCACAGCGCGTCAGAGCAGACCGGCCAGCCATAGCGCGAGCACCACGAGCAGCGTCGCCCCGAGCCCGCTGGCCAGCCCGAGCCCGAAGCTCCCGCGCCGGACGGGCCGGTGGTGCGCCGTCGCGGCCTCCTCACACCAGGCCTCGAGGTCGTCGGCGAGCTGGCCGGCCGTCCCGTGGCGCTGCTCGGGGACGGTCGAGATCGCGCGCAGGCAGATCGCCTCGAGCTTGCGCGGAACCCCGGGACGGACCTGGCTCGGGGGCGTCGGGGTGCGGATGATCGCCGCCCGCAGCACCTCGCTGACCGTCTTGCCGATATGCGGGGGCTGCCCGCACAGGATCTCGTACAGGATCGCGCCGAGCCCGTAGATGTCCGCCGCCGGCCCGACCGACCAGCCGCGCGCCTGCTCGGGCGCCATGTACTCCGGGGTGCCGAGGATGGTGCCCTCGTTGGTCAGCAGGGCGTCCTCCTCGGTGTCGCGGGCGAGGCCGAAGTCGACCAGGCGCGGGAAACCGGTCGCGGTGACGAGGATGTTGGTCGGCTTGACGTCGCGGTGGATCACCCCCTGGCTGTGCGCGTAGTGCAGCCCCTTGGCGACCTTCGCCAGCATCCGCACTTTCTCGATCAGGGGGAACCAACGCTGGGTGAGGATGTGCTCCATGCCGACGCCGGCGATGAACTCCATCGCGCAGTAGAACTGCCCGCTGACCGTGCCGGTGGTCACGACCTCGACGATGTGCGGGTGGTGCAGCTTGGAAAGGGTCTGGATCTCCTGCACCAGGCGGTCGCGGAAGCTCGGCGCGAAGCCCGGCGGCACGATCTTCAGGGCGACGATCTTGCCCTTCTCCTCCCAGGCCGCGAGGAACACGGCCCCCATCCGCCCCTGGCCGAGCCGCTCGAGCACGAGGAAGGGACCGAAGCGCACCCCGGGCTTGATCTCGACCTTGCGCGGCACCAGGGACGGCAGCGGCTCCTTCGCCTTGTCCTCCGGCGGATCGGGGTCGATGCGGAAGGAGTCGTCGCTGCCGCCGAAGGTGTCGGTCAGCAGCGGCGAAAACCGCCGCGAGTCCCCGGGGGGCGGATCGCGGAAGACCCCGGAGGAGGGCGGGTCCGCGGGGAGGTCCAGGGTCGGCTGCGCGGCGAGCTCGGCCGAGAAGGTCTCCGTCGGCTGCGCGTCGGCGGGGAGCACCTCGGTCGGCTGCTCCTCGCCATCGGAGAGCAGCGGCGCGAAGCGCTCGGTCGGGCGCTCATCCCCGCGGGATCCTGTGCGCATGCTCGCGGTCGCCTCAGGGCATCGGTGCCGTAGGCTTCCGGTGTAGCATGTCTGGTGTGGGATCTCAACCCCGGCGCAGGCGCGCGAGCACGCAGGCGCAGGCCTCGGCGAGCACGCGCTCGGGCTCGAAGGCCGCGGGATCGAAGTAGGT
Source organism: bacterium (assembly GCA_030428695.1). The sequence continues at coordinate 5,540 of JAUIEM010000358.1, read as the reverse complement.
CTGGGTCGCGATGCCGATCACGATCCCGACCAGCAGCCCGGCCAGGCCTTCGACGTCACAGTCCGCGAACACCCCGCGGTGCTTCTCGAGCAGCACCGTCGACCAGCGCCGGTAGTTCCGGTAGAGCTCCGCGTTCAGGCTGCGGATGCGCTCCGAGCTCGGGATGCGCCCCCAGAAGGAGAGCAGGATGCGCCCGGCCTCGGGATGGTCGAGGAAGCCGCTCAGCACCGTCCGCAGCACCGCGACCACCTCGGCCTCCGGGCTGAGCTCGGCCCCGCCGAGGGCGCGCAGGCGGGCGTTGATCTCGTCGATCGCGCTCTGCAGCACCGCCTCGACGATCTCGTCCTTGTTCCGGAAGTGGTAGGTGATCACCCCGCGGCTGAAGCTGAGGCGGCGCTCGAGGGCGCCGATGGTCAGCGCCTCGAGGCCCTCCTGGGCGACGATCTCCCGGGCCGCCGCGACGATCTGGCCGCGGCGCAGGGCGCGCAGGGCCGAGCGCCGGTCGGACTTCTCGGTTCCGACCGCCACGCTACTGCACGGCCGCAGCGCGCTCGGCGGCGATGCGCTGGCGCTCGCTCTCGGCGTCGAGCAGGGTCAGCTTCGGCTCGCCCTCGCGCAAGAGGTCGCGCACCCGGCAGCCGAGGGCGGCGCGCGCGGCGACCAGACCGGAGGTCGCGGCGCCCATCACGCCGTGGCTCAGGGTGCTCGCGCCGCACATGTAGAGGTTCTCGAAGGGGGTCTTGATGCTGTAGCTCAGGGGGCCGACCTGGCGGCGGGTCTTCGAGATGCCGTACAGGTTGCCACGGGTGGCCTCGCAGTAGAACTTGTTCGTCAGGGGCGTGCCGAGGGCGCTGAAGCGCAGCTTCTCGCGCAGACCGGGGATGCGCCGCTCGAGGCGGTCGAGCATCTTTTCCTCGAGCACCTTCTTGAGCTGCTCGTAGCTCTCGGGGCGCTCGCCGACCTGGGTCTCTTCCCACTGCTTGTACGCGTCGTAGCCGACGAAGCAGAAGGCCTCCATCGTGTGGACGCCGGCGAAGTCCTTGCTCGGGTCCTTCAGGGTGGTCACGGTCAGGAACATGCCCGGGATCGAGGGCAGCTCGGCGCCCCAGGACTCCAGGCCGGCCTTGTACACGCCATCGACGTCCGCGGTGTCGTACAGCCAGCTGTTGCCGGAGTCGAGGCCGTGCGCCTCGGGGTCGATCTCGGCGGCGAAGAACAGGCTGAGGGCCGAGACGGAGTAGTCGGTGCGGTCGAGCCGGCGGCGCATCCGCCAGCCGAGCTTGTCGCGGCCGATCATCTTGCCGAAGGTCACGTGCGGGTCGGCGTTGCTGATCACGATCGGCGCGCGGACCTCCTGGCCGTCGCCGAGGCGCAGGCCGATCACCTTGTTCTTCTCGAGCAGGATCTCCTCGACGCGGGTGCGCATGTGGATCTTCCCGCCGTTCCGCCGCAGCACCTTGAGGTGCGCCTTCGGCAGGGTGCCGCCGCCGCCCTGGGGATACCAGCCGCCGTCGAAGTAGTGGGCGGTGACCGCCGCGTGCACCGGGGCGCTGACCATCGAGGGGGGCAGGCCGTGGTCGCCGGACTGGCCGGCGAGGACGCCGCGCAGCTGCGGGTCGCGCACGTAGTGGTTGAGCATGCCGCCAGCGGTGCGCCAGGCCCAGCGGGTCAGGTTCGGGCAGCGGAAGGGGAAGGCGAGGGCCTGCAGCGGGGTCATGCTGTTCAGTCCCGCCAGCTCGCGGTCGATGCCAGACACGGCGTCGAGGTAGCCGCGGATGCCCTTCTTCTCGTGGGGGAAGCGCTCCTCGAGGGCGGCCCGGAAGTTCTCGCGGCCCTTGGGGATGTCGAAGCGCTCGTCGCCGATGTGGATGTGGTCGAAGCCCTGCGGGTTGAGCTCGTAGAAGGTCAGGTACTCCCCGAGGCCGAGTCCCTCGTACAGCTTCCGCAGCCGGCCGCCTTCCCCGAGCTCGCCGAGGTAGTGGACGCCGGGGCTGAACTTGTAGCCGCCGAGGGGGAAGGTGTGGCACCAGCCGCCGGGCAGGTAGTGCTGTTCGAAGACGCCGACCTTCTTGCCGGCGCGGGCGAGGGCGACCGCCGCCGCGAGGCCGCCGGCACCGGAACCGATCACCGCCACATCGTAGTCGAGCATGGGTATGTTCTCCGCAGGTTTAGAATGCGCGTTACGAAAATATAACACGCGTTATGAAGGCGCAAGAAGAGAGTGGCGAAATTCTCGGTGACAGGTCGAGGCAGGCCGCCCTACGCCGGGGCCCGTGGCTCGGTCGACGGGGGTCGGGACAGCGAGGGGCTGTCGGTCGACGAGCGAGGGGGTCTGCGCAGGTACTTCTGGGCGAGGGCGTCGGTTGACGCCGAGGAGGGCGCCCGTGGCCGTCGGGCGACGCCGAGCAAGGAGGGCCGTGTGGCCGGGACCGGGGGGCGGACACGTCACCGGGCATCGCAGGGCCCTCGTCCGCGGCTTCCGCGCGCTGCCACCTTTCGCCGCGATACGGTACAAGGAAGGGAAGGAGCCTTCGATGCGCGTCCGATCTCTCGAGCAGCTGCTGACGATCGCCGAAGCTTCCCCCATCACGGCGAGCGCCGTCGAGCGCGTCTGGCGAGCCTCTTCCGTGCCGGAGCTGCATCGGGGCCTCGTGATGGCCGCCGCCCGTGACCTGGGCAAGGCGAGCACCTTGCTCGCCTTCGCCCTGGCCCGGTCCGGAATGCGGATCGAGCCCGCGCTGATGGCCGAGCTGGTGCCGGTGTTCTGGACGCTCGAGCATATGCTGTGCGCGTGCAGCGTCCACCACATCCGCTCCCTCGCGCTGCTGCGAGTGATCGGCGAGCGGAACCCCGCGTTCCGCAGCGAGCGCGTGGCGGCCCTGATCGCCTTCGCGGTCGACGGCCACAAGAGCGCGGGAAGGACCGTGCCAGGCTGGCTGGTCGAGGGCCTCCAGCGTTCCTGCGCCGCGCTCTGCAAGAGCCCCCGGCGCACCGCGCTGCTCGGCTGGTCGGCGCTGCAGCTCGGACTCGATGCGGAGCAGGTCGGCGGTGCGGTGCTGGTCGCGGGTGCCTCAGCGCTCGCCGATGCGCAGCTCCACAGGGTCCGCAGCTGGGCCGCGGCGGACCTGAGCGCGCTCGGCACCGACGCGGAGGGCGCCGGCCCCGCGCCCGCGAAGGTGCGGCGGAACGACCCGTGTCCCTGCGGTAGCGGCAAGAAGTTCAAGCGCTGTTGCGCGCGGCACGACAGCTTCCGTCGGGGCGAGAAACTTCCGGTCCGTCGGACGCTGCGCCCTGAACGGATGCAGCGTGCCGAGCTCCGCAAGCTCACCCTCACCGGGCTCGACACCGACACGCTGCTCGCCGTGCTCGACCGGACCGCAGGACTCGGCCTGTGGGAGGAGGCTGGACGGGTCCTGCGCCAGCTCTCGGACCGTCCCCTGGAAGGCGGTCTCGATCCCGTGCGCGCCGATCTTGTCCGCCGGGCGCTCGAAGATGGCGCGACGGCCTGGGCGGAGAATCAGGTGAAACGGCTCTCGTCGGACGCCGCGCTCGATGGGGTGACGCGGATCCGGCTGGCGCTGCGCGGGTCCGGAGCGTTGCTGACCGCGCTCGAGGCATGCGCCCGGGCCGCCCTCGACGACGAGGATCTCGAGGACCCGGCCGACGTCGCCCTCGCCCGCGCGCTGCTCGCCGAGGCTCCCGCCCTCGGCGTGCTGATCGCCCGCGCTGCGCTCGAGCCGCACCGGCCCTTCGTCTCCGAGGCGCTGCTCGACGAGCTCGAGCGTACGCGGCAGCGGCTGGGCCTGAAGGCGCGGGACCGGGGGCGGGATTGGCTCGTCGCCGCGGATGACGACCGCTTCCGCCGCTTCGACGCGGAGCATGCCCGCAACGAGCAGCTCGGCGCCGAGGCCCGCACCCTGCGTTCCCGTCTGGCCGAGCTGGAGGACTCGCGCAGCGCGCTCGCACGGAAGGTCCGGTTGCAGGAGCGCGCGTTGGCCAGGCAGGCCAGCCAGGAGGCCGAGGAGGAAGAGGCCGAGCGCGACGACGCCGAGGTCGCGCGCCTGCGAGGCAAGATCGCGACGCTCCGGGGACTGTTGGGGGCGAACATCGCCCAGCGCCGTGCGCTGCGCGCCGAAGTCAAGCGGCTGCGTGAGGCGCCTTCCCCCGCGCCGGATGTTCCAGCCCCAGAATCGTCCTCCCCGCTCCCCAGCGAACCTGCCGGGCCCGGCGACGGCAGGGTGCGGCTCCCGCGTTTCACCCGCCGCGGCGCGGACGCCCTGCGTCGGACCGGAGCTCCCGCGCAGGCCGCCCTGCAGGTCATCGCCGGCCTTGCCGGCGGCGCGTCGGCAGGATGGAGCGAGGTCAAGCGGCTGAAAGGTGCAGACGGGCTGCACGCAGCGAGGGTCGGCCTGCACTACAGGCTGCTGTTCTACCGAGGGGAAGACGAGCTCGAGGTCGTCGACCTCGTCACACGCCAGAACCTCCTGACCGCGATCAAGCGGCTGCGTTGACGCGTCAGCCCCGCCCGTTCCTGCTCCGGGAGTCTTGCGACAGGTGCGCGTCAGGCGCGCGAAGCGCTTGTCCGCGGCGCGGGCTCGGCGTATGGTGGCGGCCGGAGGTGCCGGTCATGCGATTTCCCTCGATCCTCTTGCTCGCGCTGCTGCTCGGCTGCGGCGAGGACTCCTCGGCTCCGGCGGCGAACACCGGGCCGCCCGCGGCGGCGGGCCTGGCCGGCAGCTGGGAGGTGGTCGCGACCGAGGGGGAGGGCGCCGAGCCCAACCTCGGCCTGCGCTACGTCTTTGGGGAAGGCACCCTGACCATCGGCGAGGGGGCGCTCGCCAGCGAGGGGAGCTTCCGCCAGCGCGGCGACACGCTGTTCGTCGACCTGTACGGGGTCAAGCTCGAGGCCCTGGTCGCGGTCGAGGGGGCGCACCTGACCTGGAGCATCGTCCACAGCGATCAGGTGCTGACCCTCGAACGCCGGTAGGCGCGCAGCCCGTCTGATGCACCGGGATTCCTGCTGCGGACCCGGATGCCGCAGATCTCGGGCGCTCCGAGCCTTCTGCGCTGCTCACCTTGGGACGGTGTGCCAGCGATGACAAACGGCTCCGCTGCTCGAAGACTCGAGCGCCCGATCTCAAGCGGCCTCAGGGCCCTCGCGACGAAATCCCGGTGCATCAGCCGGGCTCAGCGCATTTTTCTTCCCCGATTCCTCTCAAGACCCGTCGCGGAGCTGCCGTTGACAGGAAAGGCGCCCGCTGGAAGGCGCTGGGACACAGAGAGAAATCGGAGGAACACGATGCTGCGGCCCCGCACGCTCATTCTTATCCTGTCCGTCGTCATCCTCGGAGCCAGCGGCTGCGTGTCGCAGCAGAAGTACGCCGAGCTCAAGGCCAGCGTCGTCCAGAAGGACGCCCTCCTGCGGGACGCCGAGCGCGCCTACCGCAACCTCGAGTCGCGGCTGCGTCTCGAAGAGGAGCAGAACCAGCGCATCAAGGCCGAGTACCAGCTCGCGGTCGCCTCGAAGGACGCAACCGACC
>JAUIEM010000675.1 GCA_030428695.1 bacterium | reverse complement strand
ACGCCGTGCGCGAGCAGGTGCAGGACATCATCGGCCAGGGTCAGCAGCAGCCGACCGGCCAGATCCCGTTCACGCCGCGCGCCAAGAAGGTGCTCGAGCTGAGCCTGCGCGAGGCGCTGCAGCTCGGCCACAACTACATCGGCACCGAGCACATCCTGCTCGGCCTCATCCGCGAGGGCGAGGGCGTCGCCGCCCAGGTGCTCGTCAAGCTCGGCGCCGACCTCAACAAGGTGCGCCAGCAGGTCATCCAGCTGCTTTCGGGCTACCAGGGCAAGGAGCCCGCCGCCGTCAGCGGCGCCGCCAACGAGTCGACCCAGTCGGCGCAGGGCGGCTCGCAGGTGCTCGACCAGTTCGGCCGCAACCTCACGCAGGCCGCGCGCGACAACAAGCTCGACCCGGTGATCGGGCGCGAGAAGGAGATCGAGCGCGTCATGCAGATCCTGTCGCGCCGCTCCAAGAACAACCCGGTGCTGATCGGCGAGCCGGGCGTCGGCAAGACCGCCGTCGTCGAGGGCCTCGCGCAGGCGATCGTCAAGAACGACGTACCCGAGACGCTCAAGGACAAGCAGCTGTACTCGCTCGACCTCGGCTCGCTCATCGCCGGCTCCCGCTACCGCGGTGACTTCGAGGAGCGCCTGAAGAAGGTCACCAAGGAGATCCGCACGCGCGGCGACATCATCGTCTTCATCGACGAGATCCACACCCTGGTGGGTGCGGGTGCCGCCGAGGGCGCGATCGACGCGGCATCCATCCTGAAGCCGCTCCTCGCCCGCGGCGAGCTGCAGACGATCGGCGCCACGACGCTCGACGAGTACCGCAAGCACTTCGAGAAGGATGCCGCGCTCGAGCGCCGCTTCCAGCCGATCCAGGTCGCCGAGCCGAGCCTGCCCCACGCGATCAACATCCTGAAGGGGCTGCGCGACCGCTACGAGGCGCACCACAAGGTGCAGATCACGGACGGTGCGATCGTCGCGGCAGCGAACCTCGCCGACCGCTACATCAGCGACCGGTTCCTGCCCGACAAGGCGATCGACCTGATCGACGAGGCGGGCGCACGCCTTCGCCTCAGCATCCTGTCGAGCCCGCCCGAGCTGCGCGAGTTCGACGAGAAGATCGCCAAGGTGCGCGAGGACAAGGAGCAGGCCTCCGAGGACCAGGACTTCGAGAAGGCCGCCTCGCTGCGCGACGAGGAGAAGTCGCTGCTCGCCGAGCGGCTACGCCTCGAGAAGCAGTGGCGCTCGGGTGACGTCGCCAGCCACGCGGTGGTCGACGAGGGCCTGATCGCCGAGGTGCTCGCACAGGCCACCGGCATCCCGGTCTTCAAGCTGACCGAAGAGGAGTCGAGCCGCCTCGTCTTCATGGAGAAGGCGCTGCACCAGCGCGTCATCGGCCAGGAGGAGGCGATCGCCGCCCTGTCGAAGACGATCCGCCGTCAGCGTGCGGGCCTGAAGGACCCGAAGCGTCCGTCGGGGTCGTTCATCTTCGCCGGCCCCACCGGCGTCGGCAAGACCGAGCTCGCCAAGGCGCTCGCCGAGTTCCTCTTCGACGACGAGTCGGCCCTGATCTCGCTCGACATGAGCGAGTTCGGCGAGAAGCACACCGTCTCGCGGCTGTTCGGTGCCCCTCCCGGGTTCGTCGGCTTCGAAGAGGGCGGCCAGCTCACCGAGAAGGTGCGCCGCAAGCCGTTCTCGGTCGTGCTGTTCGACGAGATCGAGAAGGCGCACCCCGACATCTTCAACTCGCTGCTGCAGATCCTCGAAGAGGGTCGGCTCACCGACGGTCAGGGTCGCGTCATCGACTTCAAGAACACCGTGATCATCATGACGACGAACCTCGGCTCGTCGGCGATCGCCGGCGGACCGGTCGGCTTCCAGGTGGAGGGCGACCAGGGCACGACCTACGACCGCATGAAGGGCAAGGTCAACGAGGAGCTCAAG
>JAUIEM010000357.1 GCA_030428695.1 bacterium | reverse complement strand
CAGCCCGCCGCCGAACACGGACCGCAGCGTCTTCGACCGCATGACCGACCCCCACGGCTGGTTCACCGCGCAGCCGATGCGGGCCAGCCCGGCCTTCGTGCAGTTCCCGATCCCCCTCGACAGCAAGGGGCTCAAGCCGGCCTCGCTGCCCTCGCATCTGTTGTGGGCCGCGATCCACGAGGTCGACTACCGGGCGGAGCTCGCGCGGCAGCGCTCCGAGGGCGAGAACCCGCTGCTCTGCGAGCACAGAGGCTGCGCGCACTTCGACCCGGTGGTGCGCAGCGGCCTGCGGGAGATCGACTCCCTGCGCGCCGCGATCGGCGACAAGGACTTCTTCCGCCCACCGCAGGGCGACTCCCGCACCCTGCGCCGCTTCGAGCGGGACCAGCGGGAGTTCCGCCACCAGTACTGGCTGCGCTGGGTGCTGCCGCTGTCCTGCCTGCCCTTCGTGCTGGTCGGGGCCGCGCTGCCGTCCTTCAACCCGGAGCGCCACCCGATGTACCACTGCGTGATCGGCTCGGGGCTGCTCGGGGCGGTGTTCTACCCCTTCGTGCTGTTCGAGGGCCTGGCCTGGCTCGGCTTCGGCCTGACAAGCGCCCTCGGCATCGGGCTCAGCGTGTGGGTGAACCGCCGATGATCACGGTGCTCGACCGCTACGTCGCCCGCACGTACCTGCGCTCGCTGTTCTGGACGGTGTGCCTGATCGTGATGCTGTTCCTGATCGTCGACGCGATCCAGGACGCCGGGCACTTCCTCGACGGCCTCGAGGCGATCTGGTCGCACTACGCCCTGCGGGTGCCGGTCGTGTTCGTGATGGGCCTGCCGTTCTCCTGCGTGATCGCCGCCGCCTTCACCGTCTCGCAGCTCGAGCGCGGCTCGGAGCTGTTGCCCCAGAAGGTCGCCGGCATCCCGATCCAGCGGTCGCTCGCGCCGATCTTTGCCGTCGCCCTGATCGCCGGCCTGGGGGGAAGCGCGCTGCAGGAGTGGGTCTTCCCCCTGCTCGAGGGCTACGCGAAGGACGTCGGCACCGACGAGGGCCTGCTCAAGCCCCCGCCGCTCCTGATCGAGGACGAGACCGTCGCCTTCCTCCGCTACGACCCGTCGCGGGACAGCGCCTCGTGGGTCGTGGTCACTCGCCCGCTGGCGGACGGCGGCCGCGAGGAGCTGTTCGCCGCCGCCCTGACCTGGTGCCCGGCCGAGACCGCCTGGCTCGCGAGCGACGGCCGCTGGACCCGGGCGCTGCCGGAGCGGGAACCGGACCTGCAGCTGTTCGACTCGACCCTCGTGCGGCTCGCCGTGCGCCCGGAGAACATCCGCAACGCCAGCCTGCGCGCGGTCGACCTGACGACCGGCTTCCACCCCGCCACCTTCCTGCACCTCGACGAGCTCTGGGCGCTGATGCGGGCCGACAAGGCGAACGCCTCGCTGCGGGTGTTGCTCTACGACCGCCTGAGCTACCCGCTGGTGTGCCTGATCCTGTGCCTGGTCGGGGTGCCCCTCGCCCTGGCGCGGGAAAACCGCGCGGCGGTGCTCGGCCTGCTGATGGGCCTCGGCACCTGCGCGGTGTACTTCCTCGCCTCCTTCGTCTGCCGCGACCTCTCCCTGCGCGGCTGGTTGCCCCCCGAGGCCGCGGTCGGCCTGCCGCTCGCCGCGTTCGGCGCGATCGGGCTGATCAACCTGCAGGACGCGCCGACCTAGTTGAACGTCAGGAACAGGCCGAGCTGCAGCGTATTGTGGAGGCAGTGCGCCAGCATCGGCGCCCACAGCTGGCCGGTCTTCTCGTACAGCCAGGCGAACAGCATCCCGAGCACGAAGATCGGCCCGTAGTGGTAGAAGCCCGCGTGGGCCGAGGCGAAGATCAGGGAGGAGAGCAGCATCGCGACCACCGGCGCGACGCGCGGACGCTGCAGCCAGCGGAAGGAGCGGTACAGCGCCCAGAACGTCAGCGCGATCGGATCCCTCGGGACCCGCACGCCGTCGAGCATGTCGTCGTCGCCGCCGCTGAACGCCGAGCGCAGCGCCTTGTACAAGAGCCCGCGGAAGACCAGCTCTTCGAAGATCGGCGCCGCGACCGAGGCGAGGGTGAAGGCGATGGCGAGCTCGACGCCGCTCGCCCCCCGCGCCAGGGCCTCGGCCAGCGGATGGTCGATCTGTGGGATGCCGAGCAGCGCGCCGACCAGGGCGGTCGCGAACACCGCGACGTAGAAACCCGCGGGGAACAGCGCGAAGAAGCCCGACCAACCGGCGCGCACGCCGGCGCCGAGCAGACGCAGGTCGAAGCCGAGCGCCGCGAGGCTGACGCCGTTGCAGCGGGCGACCAGCAGGGCGTAGAGGAAGACGACGAGCTGCACGACCATCGACAGCCCGAGGACCGTGACCGAGTCGACCTGGAGCGGGATGCCGACGAGCTTCATCGACACCTGCCAGGCGAACACGGCCGCGTAGTAGAAGGCGAAGACCAGCAGCAGCTCGAAGAAGCCCAGCCGATGGCGGGGTGGCCCGGCACAGAGAATCGAGGGAAGCACCCGGCCGCGGGCCAGCGCGTTGTCGAGCACGAGCACCTGCAGACACAGCGCCGCGCCGATCAGCCCGAAGCTCAACCAGCCGAGCTGGGGCGGCAGGACGAACGCTGGCGTCGATGCGGGCGCCGCCGGCGTCGGCAGCCCGGACCCCTGGGCCAGAAACACGATCCCGACCATCAGCAGGAAGAGGATGAGCAGCGGCACGCGGTTCGAGACGATCTTGCGGGCGATCAGCTCGGAGAGCGGCTCCATGTCAGGAACCGACCAGCCCCTCGCTCGGCGAGGACGCCTTCGCGTACAGGCGGCGGGGGATGCGCCCGGCGAGGAAGGCGTCGCGCCCGGCCTCGCAGGCCGCCTTCATCGCCCGGGCCATGCGCACGGGGTCCTTCGCGGCGGCGACCGCGGTGTTGAGCAGCACGCCGTCGCAGCCGAGCTCCATCGCCCGGGTGACGTCCGAGGCGGTGCCGACGCCGGCGTCGACGATGATCGGGGTGGTCGCCTGCTCGAGGATGATGCGGATCGCGTTCTCGTTGAGGATCCCCTGCCCCGAGCCGATCGGAGCTCCCGCCGGCATCACCGCCGCGACCCCGATGTCGGCGAGGCGCCGCGCGACGACCGGGTCGTCGGAGGTGTACACGAACACCGTGAAGCCGTCCTCGACCAGCACCTTGGCCGCCTCGAGGGTCTGCACCGGGTCGGGCAGCAGCGTGCGCTCGTCGCCGAGCACCTCGAGCTTGACCAGCGAGGACATGCCCGCCTCGCGCCCGAGGCGGGCGGTGCGGATCGCGTCCTCGGCGCTGTAGCAGCCGGCGGTGTTCGGCAGCAGCGTGTAGCGCTCCCGGTCGATGTGGTCGAGCAGGCTGCCGCCGCCCTCGAGGTCGAGGCGGCGCACCGCGACCGTGATCAGCTCGGTGCCCGAGACCTCGAGGGCCTCGATCATGCCCGGCATCGTCGGGTACTTCCCGGTGCCGAGGATCAGCCGCGAGTGCAGCTTCAGGCCGCCGACTTCCAGCGCTTCGGACATGTTCAGCCCCCTCCGACGAAGGACACGATCTCGACCGGGTCCCGACCGACGGCCTCGTACGCCGCCAACGGAAGGACGGCGCGAAGGCGCTTGCCCCCGGTGCCGATCCAGTAGCGCACCATGGTGCCGAGCGACTCGACCGCCAGCGCGACGGGTTTGAGGTTTTTGGATGCGAGGAAGGCGGCGACGGTCGTGCCCTCGGACAGCTCGGTGCTCTTGCCGTTGATCTCGACCTGTATCGCCATCGCGCTCCCTCCGAGCGGGCCATGATAGCGAGGGGCCGGGTCGGGTCAAGGCGCCGCCAGTGATCGCTCACCCCCAGTGCGCGAGGTGGCCGACCCAGGCCCGCGCGTCCTCCTGGTCGCGGATCATCGAGCAGCCGTTGTGGGAGAAGCGCTCGAGGCGCTTGAGCACCTCGGGGTGGTAGATCGGCTTCGCCCGGAAGGCTTCGAGATGCTGGACGCGCATGATCAATGTGATCCAGCGCTGGGAGCCGCGATGCCGGCCGATGACCGCGACATCGGCGCAGTTCCCGGAGAAGCCGCCGATGATGTGGATCCGGGCGCCGGCGCGGAAGTGCTTGCTGCCGCGGTAGCCCGGCCGGCTCGCGATCTCCGCCTTGACGTTCGCGACCACGCACCAGCGCGGCTCCGCGCGGTCCGCTTCCCCGCTCACTCCGCGAGCCACGCCCGCAGCGCGCGCACGGCCTCGGCTCGCGCTTCCGCGGGGGCCTTGGCCTCGTACGGCAGCGGGCAGCCGCTCAGCTCGGCGAAGCAGGCGTGGAGCGCGCTGCGCACCCAGGACACCGTCTCCCCCTCGAGCGCGGCGAGCAGCCCCTCGAGCACTTCCGGCGCGGCCGCCAGCTCGCCGAGCTCGCGCAGCTCTTCCGCCGCCGCCCAGCGCTCCCGGGGGCTGGTCGCGCCCAGGGCCGCCAGGCGCGTGTCCAGGCCCAGGGCCGCGCGCCGCTCCTCGCGGTGGCGGGCGGCGTAGAGGGCGGCGGCGAGGTCGTCCGGGGGCTCACCGTCGAGCGGGCCGCTCAGCTCCTCGAGGGCCTGGCGGGCGGCGCGCCGCGGGCCGGGCTCGGAGCCGCCGAGCAGCAGCACCAGGGCGTCCTCGCGCGCGGTCTGCGGCAGGCGCAGGAAGACGCGCTCGAAGAGCTCCGCCTCCGGGAAGTCGGTCGCGTGCCAGGCGCGGAAGAGCCGGGCCCCCGCGGCCGGCGTGCCGAGCCGCAGGAGGCCGTTGGCGGCGCGCTCGCGCAGGGCGGGCTCGTCGTCCTCGAGGGCGGCGGCCAGGGCGGGCAGGGCTTCCAGGACGGGGTCCTTGGCCAGCGCCTCGAGCAGCTTGCTGCGCACGCTCAGGGTGTCCCCGCGCAGGTAGGCGGCGGCGAGGGCCGCCGGCGCCCCCTCCACCTTGCCGACCGCCCAGGCCCGGATCTGCGGGTTCTCGTCGTCCAGGGCGGCCCGCAGCGCCGCCTGGGCCTCGTCCCCGCCGAGCCGGGCGAGGATCTGCAGGGCGCTGAAGCGGTCGTTCGCGAGCTCGGAGCGGCACAGGGGCACGAGGCTGGCCGGGGGGATGTAGACCCGCTCGGGGTCCTGGGCGAGGGCGAAGATCTTCTTCTGCACCCAGGCCCGCAGGCGCGGATCGCTGTGGGACGTCAGCGAGCACACCGCCTCGACCGCGGTGCGGTCCTTGATGCGCAGGAGCTCGACCGCGACGATCAGCTCCGGCGGCCGGTTCGCGTTCGCGGCGTTCGCGGGCAGGTTCCGGCCGAGCAGCCCCGCGAGCTGCGCGCTGTCGCCGCCGCCCATCGCGAGCAGGGTCTCGAAGGCGAGGAAGGCGAGCGAGGGGGCGGGGTCGTCGAGCAGGGCCTCGACCTCGGACCGGGCGAGCATCTGCTCTTCGAGCAGCTTGCCGGTCACGTGGGAGCGGATCTGGAAGTCCTCGTCGCCGAGCAGCGGACGCAGCGCCTCGAAGTCCTCCCGGCTGCCGAAGTCGACCAGGGCCCAGACCGCCCGGCGGCGGCGCTCGACGGCTTCCGCATCCAACGCCGCCCGCAGGATGGCGGCGCCGCTGCGGTCCCCGCGCCGGAACAGCTCGATCGCGGCGCTGATCCGCACCACCGCGGCGGGATCCTCGCTCAGCGCGGAGAACACCGGCACCAGCCTGTCGGTCGCGTAGCTCTGCCCGAGGTGGCGCAGGACCAGGTCGCGGATCAGCGGGTTCTCGTGGATCAGCCCGTCGACCACGAAGGGCAGCTCGCTCTGCACCCGCTCGGGCAGCGCGTCGCGCCAGGCGGCGCTCTTCGCCGCGCGTTCGCGCTCGTAGCCGAGGCGCCCCGCCCGCCAGCGCAGCTCGGCGAGGGGCGAGGCCTCGAGCCGCGTCAGCAGGGTGTCGGCGGAAGCGCCGAGCGCGTGCGCGGCCCGGGCGGCCTCCCGGCGCAGCCGCCAGTCGGCGGCCGCGAGATCTTCCACCAGGTCGCCGCTCGCCCGCTGCGGGGGAACCGGCGGACCGAGGGCGTGCACCCGGGTCGGACCGACCACCAGCAGCCGCTCACCGAGCGCGAGCAGCGTCCGGGCTGGCTCATCCGCCGCCGACAGGCTCGCGCGCACCTCGCCGTCGAGGTCGAGCAGCGCAACCCCGCCGCGCAGGGGCAGGGCGAAGCCGTCGCGCAGGGGCAGGACCGGGCCGGCCAGCGTGTCCGGAGGCAGGCCGGCGAGCTCGAAGGCCAGGCGCAGCGGCTCCTCGCCGCCGAACACGGTCAGGCCGAGCCGGTCGCCGAGGGCGTAGCGCCCGTCGCCGAGGGGCCCGAGCAGCACCGCGCCAGCCGGCGGCGCGGCGCTCTCGCCGATCACCCGGCCGCTCAGGGCGCCGACCTCGAGCACCGTGCCGCCCGGCCCGCGCTGCACCAGCAGGCGGTCGGCGCGGCCGAGCAGCCGCGGACCGTCGCGCTCCGGCAGGCTGCGGGGCAGGGCCCGCTCGCCGAACCAGGGCGCCCAGTCGCGGTTGCTGCCCGTGCCCTCGACCGGACGGAAGGTGCGCGCCCAGAGCAGCCGTCCGCCCTCCGCGTCGAGGGCGACCAGCCCGCCTTCGGCGAGGGCCGCGAACACCAGCCCGCCGCGCTGAACCAGGTCGCCGCAGGCCTGGGGATGGCTCTCGCCGGCGCCGATGAAGCGAGCCCAGGCCAGGCTGCCGTCGCGCTCGAGGCAGGCGGCGAAGGTCTCCCCGACCGGCTCGATGCTGCCGAGCAGCAGGCACAGGCGGCCGTCCGCGCCGGCGAGCAGGGGGAAGAAGCGCAGCTCGGCCTCGAGCCCGGCCTCCGCGGCGAGGGCGCGGACCGGCCAGCGGCGCGCGATGCGACCGTCGGCTCGGGAGAGCAGCAGCAACATCTCCTGGCCGCGCAGGACGGCGAGGAAGTCTCCGTACAGCGCGCAGCGGTAGGTGCCGCGCGGGTCGAGCTGGGTGTCGCCTGCGGGGTCGAGGGCGGTGGTCCAGACCAGGCGGCCGCTCACGAGGTCGATGCAGCTCGCGGTGCGCCCGTCGTGGAGGAAGAGCCGCTCCGCGTCGGCGACGGCGGTGCTGAAGGGGGCGTCGTCCCAACGGCCCTCGGGGACCTCGAAGGCCGGCTCCAGGCCGTCGGGCGCGAAGGTCGGCTGCTGCGGCTCCTCGAGCAGCTGCCAGATCCAGGCCGGCAACACGTTGGGCTGCGGCCGCAACCAGGCGGTGTCGGCGGTCAGCCCCGAGGCGAGGCCGGCCGGGGCGCACCAGCTCCCGTCCGGTGCGCCCTTCGGCCCCGGCCAGATGCGGGGAGCGCCGCCGGCGAGCACGGCGAGGGAGTCGCCGTCGCCGCGCAGCCAGCCACGGGCCAGCCCGTCGAGCCGCTGGACCGCCTCGCCGCCCTCCGCCTCGGCCAGCCAGGCCAGGGCCCGGGCCGGGGCGCCGGACTCCAGCGCCAGGGTGGCGAGCCGCAGCAGGGCCTCGGAGCCGGCCGCGGTCAGCGGATACTGGCGGGCGACGGCGGCCCATTCCCCCGGACTCTCCGCCTTGGCGAGGGCGTCGGCGGCCCGCCCCTCGTTGCGCTCGCGGTAGTAGGCGAGGCCCGCCTCACCGGTGCGGGCGAGCAGACGCCGGGCCCGTGTCTTGGCGGGCAGGAACCAGACGGGCTCGACCTCGACGAAGGTCTCCTCGGCGTCGGGCAGGGCAAGCACGCTCTCGAGCATGCGCACCGCCCGCTCGGTGTCGCCCTCACGCAGGGTGTTGCGGGCGCGGCGCAGGAAGCCCTCGACCTGGCCGTCGTAGGGGAAGATCACGGTCGGGCCGTCCTGTCCCCAGGCGCACAGCCCGAGCAGCGCACACAGGATCACTCGCCGCATCGCGTCCTCCTGCGACCGCGCGGAGCGCGATCTTCCGCATCCACCCCCTTTGTACGGGGGAAGCCGCCCTGATTTCCACGGGATGTCTGACGCACGGAGCGGCGAAGTGTTCCTGAGGATCCGAACGCCTGGGGGGACTTGTCGCTTTCCACGATAGGGATCGGGATCGGGATCGGGATCGGGATCGGGCTCGGCAGCGACCACACAGGGACCGCTCGCGGGGGGGGGCATCTTCGCCCCCCGTTGGGCGGACCGTTACTGACCTCCGCTTGGATTCTTTCCCGGAGGGGGACGTGGTTTCGCGGCAACGACGGGAGGGGGTGTGAACCCCTCCCCTACCTCGGTGTGTACGTTCTTTCGGGAATCGGACTCGGACCTCAGGACTCAGAATCGGACCCGGACCTCGGAAGCTCTTGGGACCGTGGGCGGTTTTCCTGCGGTCGCTTCCGATCCCGATTCCGATCCCGATCCCGATCCCGAGAGATTGGCCCCCCTACTCCGCGCAGCTGTGAGGGCGCAGCCCCTCGGCCTCGGCGGCGGCCTCATCGAGCAGGAAGATCCAGTTCTTCTCGGCGGGCGCGCGGCTGCAATCGCGCACGTGGTAGACCTCGGAGCCGCGGGTCGTGACGAACTTCGCGTCGCGCTCGAGCGCCTCTTCGGCGTCGATGCGGGCCTGATGCCAGGCGTCTTCGGCTTCCTCGTCCCAGACGCCGATGCCCTTGCGGCGCGCGGCTTTCTGGTCGACGAGGAACTCCTCGAGGCGGTTGAAGTCGCACCAGTCGCGCTCGAAGACGCGGGCGAAGCCGTCGACGATCATGCGCTTGCAGAAGTCGATCTCCTCCTCGCCGTCGAGCACGTGGACGTAGGCGAGCAGACGGCCATACACATCCATACGGTTCTCGGGGTCGAACTCGAGCCGGATCTTCGCGCCTTCGAGGGCCTTCTTCGTGTAGGCCGAGGCCTCCGCGCCCCAGAACTGCACGGGCTTGCGCGGGTCCTTGACCTCCGGGGTGTCGACCCCGAGCAGGCGCACCTCCATCGTCCGGGTGCCGAGGGCGAGCAGCACGGTGTCGCCGTCGATGACCCGCAGCACCTCGAAGTAGCGGTGGCCGTCGAGGATCGGCTCGAAGGGCACGTCCCCGAGCAGCGCGATCGGCGTCGCGCGGCCCTGCAGGTCGACCAGCGTCGTCTCCCCCGGGCCGACCGCGAGGATCAGCTGGGTGAAGACCGTGCCGTCCCGCGACACCCCGAGATGCAGGTCGGGCTCGGTCTCGAGGCGGATCAGCGGCGGCCCCTCGTCGGCGGGCGGCTGCCCCTGCGGAGGGGGAACCGCGGCCGCCGGCTGCGCCCCCCGCGGCGCGAGCAGCCAGCCGAGGGCGAGGCCGAGCACCAGGGCCGCAACCGCGACCCCGAGCAGGACGGGCAGCGGGAAGCTCCGTCCGGGCGCGCCGCGCGGCGAAGCCTCCGCCCGGCGGGCCTTGCGCGGCGCGGTGTCGCTGGCGCGGGCCTTGCGCGGAGGGGCCTCCGCCGGCCGCTTGCGCGACGTGTCCGCCTCCGCGCCCGCACGCGGAGCTTCCTTCGCACGCCGCTTCCGCGGCGCCTCGACCGCCCGGCGGCGCTTGCGAGGAGCTTCCTCCGCCTCCTCTGCCCGGGCCGGAAGCCGGTCGCTGCCCTTGCGCGACGCCTTGACCCGCGCCGGCTTGCGACCGCTCGTCTTCTTCCGCGGCTCGGTCATCTCAGCGCCCCTTGAAGTCGGGCGCGCGGCCCTCGCGGACGGCCTCGAGCCCTTCCCGCAGGTCGGCGCTGTGCAGGCAGGTCTGGCGGAGCCGGACCAGGTCGGGGATGTTCGCGGGATCCTCGCCGAGGTGCAAAGCGTGCAGCGCGGCCTTGGTGTACTCGAGGGCCAGGGGCCCGCCGGTAGACACCTTGCGGGCCCAGGCGAGGGCGGAGTCGAAGGTGCCGACCGCGTCGATCAGACCGCGGTCGAGGGCCTGGCTCGCCGTCAGCTGGCGGGCGGTCGCGAACAGATCGAAGGTCTTCGAGGGTCCGATCAGCCGCACGAAGCGCCGCAGACCCTCGGGGCTGTACGGGATCGACAAGTGCACGGCCGGCATGCGGAACACCGCGTGGGGCGCCGCGATGCGCTGGTCGCAAGCGAGCAGCAGCTCGAAGCCGCCGCCGTGGGCCCGCCCGTTGACATAGGCCAGCCACGGGATCCGCGCCCGCTCGAAGGCCTGGGCGGCGGGCTCGAGCCGCAGGCTGCGGGGGTCGAGGGGCTGGCCGAGCTCGGCGAGGTCGTAGCCGGTGCAGAAGCTGCGCTCCCCGCTGCCGCGGAGGATCCCGACCCGGGCCCCCTTCTCCTCGGCCTGCTCGAGCTTGCCGATCAGGGCCGCGAGCAGGTCGGGGGTCAGCGAGTTGCCGCGCTCCTCACGGTCGAGGTAGACGACCGCGATCTCCGGTTCCACGAAATCGAGACGGACCACGCGCGCTCCTCATCCCGCCCCACGGGCGCTGCGTCGGCCTCGCCGACGGATCGCCGCCATCATACGGCCCCGGGGGCGACGTGCAATCCCTGGTCCCCCGCCATCAAAAAAAGGCGGCCCACCGTGGGCCGCCAGGTTCAGATGTGCCTAACCACGATCAACGAGGGCTGCGTGACCGCGTTCTTTGAGGGACCGGCGTGGAGTCGCCCGCTGCGCGTTCGTGCGCCACGCTCCGCTGATAGCACTGCACGAGCGCGGCAAGC
>JAUIEM010000356.1 GCA_030428695.1 bacterium | reverse complement strand
CGCTCGCGGCCGCGTGGCTGCAGAGTGACGACCGTGCCCTGCAGCAGAGCGCGCCGGCCGTGCTCCCCGCGCTCGGGGCCGCGGCCGCTCCCGAGCTGCCCGGGATGATCGCGCTGGCCGCCGGGGACACGCTCGGCGAGCGCCCGCACGCGGCGCTGCTCGAGCTGCTGGGAGCGCTGGCGCCGGTGACCGGCGCGGCGGGGCAGGAGGCCCTCGCCTTCCTGCGCGCGACCGCGGACGACGGCGAGCGCGCCTGGTCGGTGCGCGCCGGGGCGGCGCTCGGCCTCGCCCTCGCGGGCGCGGAGGACGCGCCGACGGTGCTCGCCTTTTTCGAGGCGGTGTGCGCCGCCTACGAGGCCGGCCTCAACGATCTGAGCGCGCCGATCTTCGCCCACGAGCTGGCTGAGCGCGCGGTCGTCGCCCTCGAGGCCGCCGCCGTCCCGAGCCTGTGCGCGCTGCTGCAGCGCGAAGACCTGCGCCGCGCGGGCGGCACCCTCGCAGAGTCGACGATGCGCTGCCTGCGGGCGATCGGGCCGACGGACGCGGAGACCAGGGCGATCGTCGCGGAGCACGCGCTCGCCGCCTATTACACCGATGTCGAGGCCGCCCACTACCTGGTCGACAGCACCCCGGCAGAGGCCCAGGAGGCGCTCGCCGCACAGCTCGTCGGCGCCCTGCGCAACCGCGGGGAGCTCTTCCACCGCGCGCTGTTCCGGCTCGGCCCTGCCTGCCTCGACCGGCTGGGCCCCGCCCTGGCCGATGACGACTACCTGGTGCGCGGGGACGCCGTCGGTGTGGTCGCCGGCTGGCCCGCGGACGACGAGCTGCGGGCCCGCGAGGCGGAGCTCCTGCCCGCGCTGCTCGGCCTGCTCGACGACGAGGACGTGCAGACCTGGCGGCTGCTCGGCGCCCTCGCCCGGTTCGGTCCTGCCCTCGCGCCGGAGGTGCCGCGGCTGCTCGCCTTGCTCCCCGCGGAGCCCTACGACAACTTCCTGGTCAGCGACCGGCTGCTCGCGGCGCTGCTCGCCAGCGGCGCGGAACCTCCGGCGGAGACGGTCATCGGCCTGGCGACGCATCCCGAGCTGCTCGGGGACGAGCGGCTCGCGACCAAGGTCCTCGGCCTGCTCGCCCGCCTCGGCGCGGACGGCGCGCCGGCCCTGGACAGCCTCGCCGGCTGGTTGGAGGAGCGCCCGGTGCACGGACGCCTGCTGGTCGGCACGATGGCCGCTCTCGGGCCCGACGGCCTGGCGCGGGTCGAGGCGCTGCGGGCCGGCGATCACACGCTGCGCGCGGCCTTCGCCGCGGAGGCGCTGCGGGGACGCGGGGAGTAGGGGCGCGGAAGAGCCGGGGTCGCGGATCTGGCGTCCTCGGCGCGGCCTTCTTGCGGTCGCTTCCGAGGCCGATGGCGATCCCGATCCCGATCGAGATCGATTCCTGTCGTACCCCCCCGCTACCATGCCGGCGCCTCGAACCCGGACCCCCCCGTGCAGCTCCGCCCCTACCAACAACAGGCCATCGCCGCCGTCCTCGCGGCGCGCCGGCGCGGCGTGCGCCGGCTGCTGGTCTGCCTGCCGACGGGGTCCGGCAAGACGGTGATCTTCAGCCGCCTCGCGGCGATGGCGCGGCGGCCGGTGCTGGTCCTCGCCCACCGCAGCGAGCTGCTCGAGCAGGCGGAGCGGAAGATCCGGGCCGCCCTCCCCGCGGAGGCGGAGGTCGCGATCGAGCAGGGAACGCGGCGGGCGCCGGCTTCGGCGCGGGTGGTCGTCGCCTCGTTGCGCTCGCTGCGTCCCGCACGGCTCGAGCGGCTGCGGGCGAGCCGCGACTTCGGCCTGATCGTCTACGACGAGTGCCACCACGCGGCGGCGGAGGACAACCTCCGGGTGCTGCGCGGCCTCGGGGTGTTCGATGCCGACTACGACGGCACCCTGCTCGGCTTCACGGCGACGACCCGGCGCGGGGACGGCCAGGGGCTCGACGAGATCTTCGACGAGATCGTCTTCAGCCAGCCCCTCAGCGCCCTGATCGCGGACGGCTACCTCGCGCCGCTGCGCGGCTTCCGCATCGCGACCGCGGCCGACCTGCAGGAAGTCGGCGGGGGCGCGGACTTCGCGGTCGACGAGCTGGCCGAGGCGGTCGACATCGAAGAGCGCAACGCCCTGGTCGCGCGCTCCCTGCAGGAGCTGGCCCGCGACCGGCGCAGCCTGGTGTTCTGCGTCACGGTGCGCCACGCCGAGAACCTCGCCCGGGCGCTGAACCTGGTCGGGGTGCGCGCGGCGGTGATCCACGGCGGGCTGGCGCGGGACGAGCGGAAGCGCCGGCTCGAGGCCTTCCGCGAGCGGCGGCTCCAGGCCCTGACCAACATCGGGGTGCTGACAGAGGGCTTCGACGACCCCGGGGTCAGCTGCGTGGCGATGGCCCGTCCGACCCGCTCCTCCGGGCTCTACGCCCAATGCGTCGGGCGCGGGACGCGGCTGGCGCCGGGCAAGCGCGACTGCCTGATCCTCGACTTCGTCGACGCGTCCCGGCTGCCGCTCGCGACGCTGCCCAGCCTGTTCGGCCTGCCCCGTGACCTGCAGCTGGAGGGGGCGGATGCGCGGGAAGCGGCCGCCGCCTACCGCCACATCCTCGACGCGGCGCCCCCGGGCTTCGAGATCGAGCCGGGGGAGATCACGCTGGCGGACATCAAGCGCCGGGCCGAGGGCTTCGATCCCCTGGCGCGGCGGCCGGACGCCGAAGTCGTCGCGATCTCGCCCCACGCCTGGGTGTCGCTGGGCTCCCGCGGGTTGGCGCTGCACTTCCTGCGCAAGCGCCGGCTGTGCTGCGTGCTGGTGCTCGACACCGGCGGCCACGGGCGGCGCTACCAGGTGCGCTGGGACGGCAAGGCGCGCGCACGCTTCTCCCATCTCGAGGAGGCGGTCGAGGCCTGCGACTACGAGCTGCGCAAGCTCGGGCGCGCGGCGGTCGCCAGCGCGATGGAGGGCGCAGACTGGCGCGCCGAGCCGCTCGAGCCCGGGCGAGCGGCGCGGCTGACGCAGCGGCACGGGCGGCCGGTGCGGCGGCGCGACGAGGCGCTCCGGCTCGAGCTGCTCGCCGAGCACTGCGCGCCGCGGCCGGGCGCCGCCAGGGCAGCCGAAATTCCTGTTCCCCTGACACAATCCTGACAGTCCGGCGACAGTCATCGGCCACAATCACCATGGAGGGAATTCCAACCGGCGGACTGCCAGGAGATCGTGATGAAACTGATCGCGCGCTGTGCTTTCGTGGTCGTGCTGCTCTGCGCGACGGCGTGGGCCAAAGACCCGACCAAGGAACTGCAGAAACGGCTGTTCAAGGCGGCCCAGGGCGGCGACCTGGCGATCGCGGAGGCGACGATCGGCGAGCTCGCCGCGCTCGACACCGAAGAGGCCGCCGAGGCCCTGCTCGAGAGCTCGGTGATGATCGATGCGATCCCGAACCTGCAGCCGCGGCTGTCGATCGGCATCCACGACGCCATCGCCGGGGGCCTCAAGAGCTTCGACGACGACGCCGCCCGCTCCTTCCTGCTCGACCAGCTGACCAGCAAGCGCACCGACTGGCGGGCCAAGGTCCTGCTCGTCGAGGTCGCCGAAGACTTCGCGAGCGACGAGGCCGACGCCGCCCTGGTCGAGGCCCTCGGCGCGAAGAAGCAGCCCGAGAAGGTGCTGCTCGAGCTGTGCCGCGCCGTCGGCCGGCGCCAGGTGGTGCGCGCCGTCAACCCGCTGATCGACCTGGTCGACAAGTTCGACAAGCGGCGCAACGACATCTGGATCGAGTCGCGCCTCGCCCTGAACGCGATCACGGGGCTCGACCTCGAGTCGGTCGACGACTGGCGCCGCTACTGGGCCGACGACGTCGAGGAGAGCTTCCGCCCCGAGACCGGCGGCTACGACCGCGACTCCGGCTCGACCGTGGTGCTCGACGACGCCCCCGAGTTCTTCGGCACCGAGGTGCTCAGCAAGCGCATCGTGATCGTGATCGACATCTCGGGCAGCATGGAAGCGGTCGACCCCTACACCGGCGGCACCAGCGACGGCATCCCCGGCGTCGGCAGCACCGAGCGCATGCGCATCGAGCGGGCAAAGCAGGAGATGGTGCGGCTGGTCGAGTCCCTGACCCCGGACATCCGCTTCACGCTGATCAAGTTCTCGACCCAGGTCTCGGTCTGGGAGAACGAGCTGCAGTCGGCGAGCGAGTCGACCAAGCGCAAGGCCGTGTCCTGGGCCAAGGCGATCACCGCCGAGGGCGTGACCAACACCGGCGACGCCCTCGACCGGGCCTTCGAGATCGAGGGCGACCCGAACCTGTTCTTCCTGATCTCCGACGGCTCGCCGACCGATGAGACCGGCACGCCGCTGATGACCGACAAGCTCGACGAGATCCACGACGCCGTCGCCGCGCTGAACAAGTTCCGCAAGGTGCGCATCGACACGATCGGCTTCCCCGGCGCGAACACCTCCTTCATGAGCCGCCTGGCCGACGAGAACGACGGCGAGTTCTTCCCCCTCGACTGATCCCGGGCTGATCCCGCCGGACGCCCAGGGGGGAAAGATGGTATAAGGGAAGGAGAGGAGCGCCCCCGATGCCCGATCCTTCCCCGCCCCCCTCGCAGCCCGGCGTCTCGGTGCCCGAAGCGGCGCCCGAGACCAGCACCGCGCTGTGCCCGATGTACAAGGTCTTCCTGCACAACGACCCGGTCACCTCGATGGTGTTCGTCGTCCGGGTCCTGATGAACATCTTCCATCTGCAGCAGAACACCGCCGTCGACGTGATGTACGAGGCCCACCACGACGGGATCGCCTTCGTCGTCGCCCTGCCCTTCGAGCAGGCCGAGTTCCGCGTCGCGCGCGCCCACTCCCTGGCCCGGGCGGTCGGCTATCCGCTGACCTTCACCTACGAGCCGGAATAGCGCTTCCCCCGCCTTCCCCGTTGCGACTGACCGGCCTCACCTCGATCGGGACCGCAGCCGCGGACCGGCTCGTGGCGCCCGGCTTCGCCGATGTGCCCTGGCAGACCGCGCATCTGGTAGAATCAGCGCACACCCCCGTCGAGGATCCTCCCATGCGCAGCCCGCTCCTCCTGTTGTTGCTCTGCCCCTTCCTGCTCGCCGAACAGCCCGAGCTCGTCCGCGGTGCCCGCCGTCCCTGTCCGACACCGGACGGCAGCCGGTTGCTGTTCGCCTGGCAGGGCGACCTGTGGAGCGCCGAGCTCGCGACCGGCCACGCCCGACGCCTGACCCTGCATCCGGGCCACGACGACTACCCGGTGGTCAGCCCCGACGGGGCCTGGCTGGTGTTCGCCTCCGACCGGGACGGCGGGCCGGACCTCTACAAGCAGCCGCTGGGGGGCGGGCCGGTCGAGCGCCTGACCTGGCACGAGGCGGCCGACCGGCCCTGCGCGGTGTCGAGCGGCGGGCTGGTGCTGTTCGCCTCGCGCCGCGGGCGCGACAACAACCTGTACACGGTCCCGCTGTCGGGCGGGACGCCGCGCCAGGTCACCGTCACCGGCGGCGACTTCGGGGTCTTCGGTGCCGACGGCCGCAGCGTGATCTTCGGCCGCGGCCACGTCTCGGCGAACACCCACGCCTTCGAGGGCAGCGGGAACTACGACCTGTTCGTCACCGAGCTCGGCGCCACGCAGCCGCCGCGGCGGTTGACCTGGTCCCTCGGCCACGACACCTGGCCGGTGGTCGACAGCGCGGGGAGGATGTTCTGGAGCGCGGGGCACGAGCTGCTCTCGCGCGCCGAGGATGAGGCCGCGGCGCGGGTCGAGCTCGAGCTCGACCAGCCGATCCGCTCCGTCAGCCTGCGCGGCGGGGAGTTCTTCCTCGAGGCGGGCTTCGACATCGTGCGTTGGCGGCCCGGGGCGGAGCCGGCGGTGGTCGCGCTGCGGAACATGAGCGACGCCAAGCTGGTCCCGCAGATCACCCACGCGGCGCCGGGCTCGCCGGAGGAACCGGACGTCGGCCCGGACGGCAGCCTGGTCTTCAGCCAGGCCGGCTCGCTGTGGATCGCCCCGCCGGGCGGCGGCGAGGCGCGGGCGCTGACCCGGGGCAGCGACCACCACTGGCCGCGCTTCCTCGCCGGCGGGGACTCCGTCGTGTTCCAGAGCGCCGAGGCGGGCAACTCCGACCTGTACATCGTCGCCACCCGCGGCGGCACGCCGCGCCAGCTGACCACGGCGCCCGAGGCCGACTTCTACCACTGCCCGCAGGGCTACGGGATGACGGTGGTGTTCTGCTCGGAGCGCTCGGGGAACCGCGACGTCTGGGCGCTCAACCTGCGGGACGGCCGCCTGCGCCAGCTGACCAACAACCCGGCCATCGAGGACGACCCCAGCCTGTCCCCGGACGGGCGGCTGCTCGCGTTCGACTCCGACGTCAACGGGGAGCGCGACATCTGGATCGCCGACCTGCGCAGCGGCCAGTCCCGCTGCGTCGCGAAGACCGAGACGACCGACCAGTGCCCGGTGTTCTCGCCGGACGGCACGCGCCTCGCCTTCGAGCGCCGTGAGGGCAGCGGGGCGGCGGTCTACGTCCACGCCCTCGACACCCGCACCACTCAGCGCATCGCCGACGACGCCAGCCTGCCGCGCTGGACCGCGGACGGCGAGCACCTGGTCTACGAGTCGACCGCCGAGGGCGGCGGCCTCGCGACCGTGCGGGTGCCCGAGCGCATCGTCGAGCCGCGCGCGATCCCGGTCACCGCGCGACGCACGACCGACCTGGCGGAGTTCAACCGGACGGTGCTCGACGAGGTCTACGACACGATCGCCGAGCAGTTCTACGACGCGGACACCCACGGCGTCGACTGGGAGGCGACCCGCGGCCGCTACGCGCCGCTGGTCGAGCGCGCCGAGACCGGCCACGAGCGCGCGCTGTGGCTCAACCGCATGCTCGGCGAGCTCAACGCCTCGCACATGGGCGTGCGGCCGGGCGCGGCCCGCGCGACCGCCAGCGGTGAGCTCGGCGTGCGGCTGCGGCCGGCCGGCAACCACCTCGAGGTGGTCGCCGTGCTCGAGAACGGGCCGGCGGCGCGGGCCGGCGTGCTGACCGGCGACCGCCTGCTCGGCATCGACGGCGAGGCCCTGCACCCCCACACCAACCTCTACGCCCTGCTCGCCGACAAGGCGCGGCGCGAGATCGAGCTCGCCCTCGAGCGGGACGGCAGCGTCCAGACCCTGACCGTGCGCACCACCCGCGCGTCGAGCGTCCGCTCCCTCGAGTACCAGGCCTGGCTGCGCGGCCGCCAGCGCGAGGTCGAGCGCCTCGCCGGGGAGCGCCTCGGCTACGTGCACCTCAGCGCGATGAACCAGTCGAACCTCGAACGCTTCAGGCGGGCGGTCGACAGCTTCGACGGCCGCGAAGGCCTGGTCATCGACGTGCGCGGCAACGGCGGCGGGAACATCCACGAGGCCCTGCTGCGCATCCTGATGCTGCGCCCCTACGGCACCAGCCACACCCGCGGGCGGGCGCCCCAGGAGCGCTTCGACACGGTGTGGGAGCGGCCCTTCGTCGTGCTGATCGACGAGCGCTCCTTCTCCGACGCGGAGATCTTCGGCCACTGCGTGCAGTCGCTCGGCCTCGGCGCGGTGGTCGGCATGCCGACGAGCGGAAGCGTGATCGGCACGACCTCCCGGACGCTGCTCGACGGCTCCTCGATGCGGGTGCCGCGCACCGGCTGGTTCGGGCTGGACGGCGAGAACCTCGAGGGCCTGGGGGTGACCCCGGACATCATCGTGCCCCTGAGCGAGGAGGACCGCTACTTCGGCCGCGACCCCCAGCTCGACCGCGCGGTGCGGCACCTGCTCGAGAGCATCGAGACCGCTCCCGAACGCCCGCCCCTGCGACCGCGCGACGGCGGAGCGGGCGCGGGCCCGGACAATTTCTGAGGGCCCGCGCCGTTGCCCGCCTCCGGGCGGCCCGGGGCGCGGGTGAAGGGGACGAACCGACGGCTGGCGGAGCGGCCGTCGATCGGCTAGACTGCATGCATTGTAGGACAAGCCAGGAGGGCGATGGTGCGGGCGCAGAAGCGGGTATCCCTGGTCGAGCTGCTGATCGTCATCGTGATTCTCAGCCTGCTCGCGACGACGATCACCTTGAGCGTCAGCGGCGTGTTCGACGACGCCGAGACCGGCGCCGATCAGCTGCGCCGGGCGACCTGGAACGCAGCGGCCGACCGCTACATGTGGCAGGTGCAGCAGGGCGTGTATCCGTCCTCCTTCCAGGCGATGATCGACGCGAAGCTGGTCGACTCCGACGCGGACTCGACCGGGCTCGTGATCTCGGTCCCGGGGGAGAGCATCTACTTCCCATGAAAGCGCGTTCCGGTCTCAGTCTGCTCGACCTCCTGGTCGCGGTCGTGCTGGTCGGCATCCTGTCGACCGTGCTGCTGACGGCAGGCTCGGGGCTGATCCAACAGAGCATGAGCGACGAGGAGGCCTTCTTCGGGCGGCTGATGCTCGACGAGCTCGAGCACCGCTCCCGGGCCCGCGCCCGCAGCCAGGGCCGGAGCAACTGGGGCGCGATCACCGCGACCCTGCCGGGCACGATCACGCCGCCGGTCAACGCCGACGGCCAGCCCTTCCCGGGCAACTTCGACGGCTGGCGGCAGGTGATCGACAGCGCGACCTACGTCGACCTGGTCGCCGACACGCTGTTCGCGCCAGGAGCCGGTGTCGTGACCGGGATGGTGCGGGTCGAGGGACATGTCGAGCGCGATGCGCGGACTATTGCGGAGAGGACCTGGCTTGTCTATCGTCCCGCGCAATAACCGAGGCATCACGCTGATCGAGCTGATCGTGGTCGTCGCGATCGTCGGCGTGCTCGCGACGGTGGTCTCGCTGACCTGGTCGCCGACCTTCGGCATCTGGCAGCGGCTCGACCTCGCCGCCGCGCCGTTCCGCGAAGCCCAGGCGCGGGCCCTGTACGGAGACACGAGCTACTTCGTGATCATCGACTCGATCAAGCAGCAGCTCTCCGTCGGCCACGCCGGCGGCGACACCGTGATCGACGCCCGCACCGGGCAGCCGTACCGGCTCGTGATGGCCGACCTCGACCTCGAGATCCAGACCGTCGCGCCGCCGACCGACACCGCCTTCTTCGCCCGCGGAGACGGCCTGACCCGCGACTTCACCATGACCGTGGCGCCGATCTCGGCGCCCGCGGAGCAGTTCCAGCTCGTCGTCAGTGCCCCGCACTGCCGCGTCGAGCTCGTGCGCGTCCCCTGATTGGAGCGATCGATGCCCTATCCGAAGCTCTCTGGAACCACGCCCATCGGCCTCTTCCTCGGCCTCGATACGGTGTTCGCCGTGCAGCTCAAGCTGCGGCCGGGCAGCGTGCCCTTGGTCACCGCCGCCGCCCGCGCCAGCCTGCCCGCCCAGGCCGACCTGACCGGTGAGGGCCGCGAGCGGCTGCGCGAGACCGTCCGCTCGGTCCTCGCCCACCCGGACTTCAAGGGCCGGCGGGTGCACATCAACCTGCCGCACAGCGGGGCGGTGCGGCGCTACGTCCAGGTACAGAAGGGGCGCTCCTCGCTCGGCGACGTCGCGCGCATCGACCTCGAGACCGTGTTCCCGGAGACGCCGATCGAGCAGATCCTGTTCGCGCCGGTGCACGTCGGCGAGCGCAAGATCAGCGGGGCGAAGATCGACGAGTACGTGCTGCTCGCCGCCGCCCCCGAGTTCCTCCGCGCGATCTCCCAGGTCGCGAGCGCCCTGCGGCTGAAGGTGACCGGCCTCGGCTTCGCGCCGGAGGCGGCCTGGTGGGCGACCCGCCACATCGTCGACACCGAGCCCGTCGACGAGGATCCCGACGACGAGATCAAGAAGCGCCTGACCGCGGTCCTCAGCCCGGTCGGCAACGCGATCGACCTGTCGCTGTGGGACGGCGACCGCCTCGCCTTCGTCAAGCTGATCGGCCGTGAGACCGGCGCGCCGACGCCCCTCGAGCGGATGGCCGAGGACGTCGGCGAGGCGATGTGGTTCTACCTGTCGGTGCACCGGGAGAGCGAGCTGCGCGAGATCGTCGTGACCGGGATCCTCGCCGAGTACGACCAGTTCAAGGTGCTGCTCGAGAAGAACCTCGACAAGCCGGTGCGCTCGATGCACTACAGCCTGCTGGTCGAGACCGCCACGGACGTCGACTTCGACGGCGCCGGCGCCTGGACCGAGGCGATCGGCCTCGCCGTGCTCGGCACCCTCGCCGGTCAGGGCCGGCGCAGCGAGCTCGACTTCGCGCCGCGTCGCCTCGCCCAGGCGGGGACGCGCAACGTGCCCCTGCTGGTCGGAGCGCTGCTCCTGTTGCTGGTCGTCGGCGGCAACTTCGCCTACTGGCTGCTGCTCTCGCGTGAGCTCGACCGCAAGCGCGAGACGATCGAGGACAACGTCAACGCCTGCGCGAGCATCATCCAGAGCGTCGAGGCGCACAACAGCCGCACGGCGCTCCTGCAGTCCGACCACGTCGAGCCGGCCCTCGAGCGGCTCTCCTGGGTCCGGCTGTCCCCCTGCACCGACCCGATCGCGCTGTTCACGCGGCTCGGGCTGCACGAGATCGACGGCGTCAAGGTCGAGAGCCTGCGTGTGCAGCGCGAGGACCCCGAGGGCCACGTCAACCCCGAACCGGACACTCGCCCGCTGCCGCCGTTGTATGACCGCGACGGGCTGGTCGAGGACGAAGCGGAGGACGAGGGCGAGGG
>JAUIEM010000355.1 GCA_030428695.1 bacterium | reverse complement strand
CATGAACATCGTCGGCGCCGAGGGCCGGTTCTTGAAGATCATCAGCGGCTTCTACGGCAGCAAGCCGCACTTCGACCTGACGAAGAACGCGTGGGACGGCGGGCGCGTTGCGGTCGCCAGGAAGGGCAAGCAGAAGACCGATGGCGTCCACTACGTCATCCCGAACGCCTCCCTCGCGATCCTGCAGGCGATCCAACCGGACACGCTCCGCGAGCTCGCGGCGAAGCGCGGCGAAGAATACAAGGCCGAAGGTCTGTCCGCGCGCTTCCTGCCGTGCTTCGCCCCTCTTGTGGATCGGCACACTCCCCGCCCGGAGGACGACATCCCCGGCGCGGTGATCGAGACCTACCGCGGTTGGCTGCGAACGCTCGTGACCCTCCCAGCCCCGCTCGGGAACACGGCCCACATGCTGAGGTTGTCGGCCGAGGCCGACCGCCTGTGGCGCGAGGCCAAGGGCTGGTTCTTCAAGCGCCCCGAGCGCCAGACCATGCCCGACTGGACAACGAAGGCCTCCGACCACATCGGCCGCCTGGCCGGTGTCCTGCAGGTGATGCTGACGCCGCGCGGGCAAGATCTGACCGTCGAGGGCGAGACCATGGCCCGGGCCATCCAGCTCGTGAAGACGTTCTATTGGCCGCACGCGATCGAGCTCTACCGCGTCCTGGAGCAGGAGCGCGGACACGACGCGCGCCAGCGCCACGGCCGCGAGCTGCTTCGCTGGCTGGCTGAGGAGTGGCCCGCGCGCGCCGAAAAGCTCGCGGTCGATGCCAGCAAGGTCAAACCGGCGTGGATCCAACGCTACGCCAAGCGGCGCGTCCCGCCCAAGGCCGGGGAGATCCGCCGACTCCTGGGCGAGCTCGAGAGCTTCGGCTGGGTGCGCGCTTCGGAGAAGTCGAAGGCAGGCAAGCCGAGCTTCTACCACCTGCATCCCCAACTCGGGGACTTCGTAGACGGCTCCGTAGACGCCGGGTAGACGCGCAGTAGCGGCCCAGTAGACACGAAATAGACAATCGCAAGTCCTTACGTCGCCGAAGTTTGTCCGCGGAATCGCCACGTTAGTAGACAGCCTCCAAGGAGGGTACCGTGCAAACACCCCTGATCCCTTGTTCGACGAAGACAACCCGAATCGAGTGGCCGGACAGCCCGCTTGCGGTCGAGCACCTTCCCGACGGCAGCCTCGCGATGCCGGTCACGTCGATCCTCGACGCGTTCGAGATCGAGTGCCCGCGTGCCGAGATCGACGTGCTCGAGTGGGTCGTCCGCGATCGCGGCCCCGAGCTCGAGGCCCTCGACAACGTGCTCGCCGGTGTCGGCTGGACGCGTGACCAGCTCGCCCTTGTCGAGGCCTTCGACAGCTTCATGGTCATGCACGACATGGCGCCGCTGGCCCGGGTGCTCGAGTTCTTCGACGTCTATCGCGGGTTGTGGGCGAAGCCGCGCGGCACCGTGGATCCGGCCTTGCTCGCCCGCGGCCTGCACGCTGGCGAGGCTGCGCGGACGGTGCGCGAGCAGTTCGGGGGACGGGAGTAGCGCGTGGACGTCCAGCCTGAGCTCCTGACGCTCGCGGATGCCGCTGCGCTGCTCGGAAAGAGCACGCGCACGGTCTACCGCTGGCTGGACGATCCCGACACCGGGCTGGCGGCGATCGCACGCCACGTCCCGCCGCCGGCCGGTGCGCTCCACTTTCTGCGCGCCGATCTCCTACAGTGGATCAGAGGCGGGAGGAGCGCAGCATGCCCAGGAGACGGAAGAAGGACAGCTTGCCGCCCGGGTGCACGTGGACGCGACACGGGACGATCGCGTGGCGCTACACCGACCCGAGCAACCCCAGCAAGCGCCCGCAGCGCTCGACGGGGACCAAAGATCCTGCGATCGCCGCGCGCATCATCGCGGCCTGGCAGGAGGAGATAGAGCGGAAGCGGGCGGGGCTCCCGGACTATGCGGTCTGGCGAGCCGACCTTGCACCGCTTGCAGAGGCCTGGCTCGAGGCCCTGACGAAGCGCTGCAAGCCCGGGTCGAGCTGGCCGAAGCAGTGCCGCACGAACATCCTCCGGGTCATCGCCAAGCTCGGCCTGCAGACCACCGGCGACCTGCTCGACATCGGACGGCTCAACAAGGGCATCCAGGGTCTCAACCTGAGCGACGTCACCGCGCGGCGGCTCTACCAGGACCCGCTCCGCGCGCTGTCCAAGTGGCTCGCGGAGGATCATCGCGTGCTCGAGTACGACCCGCTCGGAAGCTGGCGGCCGATCCAGTACGAACGGGTGCGCGTCGTGCGCCGCGCCTTCCTTCCGTCCGAGGTCGCCCTGGCCTTGTGGGGCGCCCGGGCCCTCGCACAGCTCCGCGGCTGGAAGCGGGACCTCAGCCTGCTCTGGCGGGTGCTGCTCGTGACCGCTCCCCGGATCGAGTCGCTGTGCGAGCGGGACGTCCGGCACTACCGCCACCGACAGAAGCGCATCGACTTCGGGAAGGGGCCGAAGAACAAGCGTCGCGGCGCCGGCTCCCTCGACGACGAGACCGCGGCCGAGATCGAAGAACACATCCTCGACCGGGACCGGCGGGACCCTCTACTCCCCTCGCCCCGCGGGAAGCGCCTCGCGGCCTGCCGGGTGCTCGACTGGTGGCGCGAGTCCTTCGGACTCGGCGCCCTGGCCGAGCTCGTGCCCGACGAGGACATCGGCACGCTCTACGCTGCCCTGCGCACCCTCACGGCGCCGATGAAGCACAACCGGCGCGACGCTCCGAAGCCCCTCCGGGCGGACAGCGCCGCGCTCGCGATCGTTGAGGACTTCGGCGAGGAGTGGGCGGCCCGCATGCAGGGCGTCGACGTGCACAGCTTCAAGAAGACCCACAGGACATGGGCGCGGGCGAAGGGCGTGGCCAGCGAGGCCATCGACGTCCAGCTCGGCCACGCAACTGGCGACCCCCAGACGCTCGCGGTCATCCGATCGATCACCGGGACCGGGGCGAAGCACTACACCGACTTCACCGCCTTCGACCCCCGCGCCTCTGCCTGTGCGGTGCGCGAGGTGCTGGCTGACGCGGAGCGGGACCTGCAGGCGACACTGGACGAGCACTCCGGAGCCGCTTGACGCCAGGGACCCGGGACCGGTTGGCGACCCTTTTGGCGACCCCTACCCATCGTGATTTCCCGCGAAGCAAGCGCGCCAGGGAGGACTCGAACCCCCAACCCTCAGATCCGAAGTCTGATGCTCTATCCAATTGAGCTACTGGCGCGAACAGAGAAAACGCCGGGGAAGGGATCCCCGGCGCGAAGGGTGGATAGAGGGACTCGAACCCTCGGCCTCCAGTGCCACAAACTGGCGCTCTAACCGGCTGAGCTATACCCACCATGACAGCCGTCTCCGGCTGGGCGTATCGTAGCCAGGCCCCGGATGAAGTCAAGCGAAATTGCGATGGCGGTGCTGCGCGTGGCCCACCGGGCGGCGATCCGCTATCGTGGAGGAAAACGCGAGGGCGGCGGTTGGACGCTTCCGAGAGACCCGACAGCGCGCCCGCGGTCGCGATTCCCACCCCCCGGCTCTTGATCCGCGAGCTGCGCGAGGCCGACCTGGTGGACCTGTGCGCCTTCGAGGCCGACCCGGAGGTCGTCCGCTTCCTCACCCACGGCCCCCGCACCGAGGCGCAGACCGTCGCCGGCCTCCAGGCAAGCCTCGACGCGGCCCGCCGCCGGCCGCGGCTGTACTACGACCTCGCCCTGGAGGAGCGCGCGACGGGCGCGCTGATCGGCTGCTGCGGGCTCGAGCGCAAGGTCGTGCGGCGGACCGCTCCCCGGCGCTACGAGGCGGGGCTCTGGTACACGCTGGCCCGCAGCTACTGGGGGCGCGGCCTGGCGACCGAGGCCTGCCGGGGGCTGGTCGGCTTCGGCTTCGAGGCGCTCTCCCTGCACCGGATCACGGTCGAGGCCGACCCGCGCAACGCCGCCTCGTTGGCGGTCGCGCGTCGGCTCGGCATGCGGGAGGAGGGGTGCCTGCGGCGGAACTACTGGTCGAAGGGGGAGTGGTGCGACACGGCGCTGTACGCGCTCCTCGCCGAAGAGCACGGGGGCAACAAAGAAGACGATCCGAGGGAGGTCCCTCGGATCGCATTGGGCGGAGGCGGATTTGAACCGCCGACACAGGGATTTTCAGTCCCTTGCTCTACCAGCTGAGCTATCCGCCCTGGTGAGCGGGCCGCATTATAGGGGCATCACCCGGCCGTTTCCAAAGTTGGCTGAAATTTTTCTGCGCGCCCGCCTCAGACCGGCTCAGACCGACCCGGCCCGTTGCCGCGCCTGCTCGACGTCGCGCCCGATCTGGTCGACCAGGGCGTTGCGGTCGGGGAAGTGCATCTCGGGGCGCAGCTTGGCGAGCAGCTCGACCTCGATCGAGGTGCCGTACAGGTCGCCCTCGAAGTCGAGCAGATGCACCTCCGGCACCGCCCGCCGCCCCGCGACCACCGTCGGCGCGACGCCGATGTTGGTCAGCGCGCGGAAGCTGCGCTCGCCGATGCGGGTCCGCGCGTGGTACACGCCGTGGGGCGGCAGCACCTGCGCGGTCGCGAGGTTGGCGGTCGGGAAGCCGAGCACCCGGCCCCGTCCGTCTCCGCGCACGACCTGCCCGAACAGGGTGTAGGGCCGGCCGAGCAGCGCACGCGCCGTGTCGAGGGCGCCGGCGGCGATCGCGCGCCGCACCTCGGTGCTGCTGACCTTCGCGCCGGCCTCGGTCAGGAAGGGGACGGAGACCGCCTCGAGCGCGTATTCGTCGCGCACGCTCTCGAGGAACCCGGCGTTGCCCTCGCGGTCCTTGCCGAAGAAGGCGTCCGGGCCGAGCACCAGGCGGCGGGTGCCGATGCCGCCGAGCAGGATGCGCTCGAGGAAGTCGCGCGCGGGCATCGCGGAGAGCGCGGGCGTGAAGCGGAGCACGACGGCGTGGTCGAGGCCGAGCTGCTCGAACAGCCGCAGACGGAAGCGCAACGGGGTCAGGAGCGGTGGGGGACGGCCCTGGAGGACCTGGAGGGGGTGCGGATCGAAGGTGATGACGACCGCGTCACCGCCGGTCTCGTCGGCCCAGGACCGGACCTTCCCGAGCACGGCGCGATGGCCCCGGTGGACGCCATCGAACACGCCGAGCGTCGCGACCGGCTTCTCGAACGACGCGGGCCGGGCGTCGGCGCCGGTGTGCACCTGCATGCGCGGCTATCTCCCGAGCGCCGAGACCTTCTTCGCCTTCTTCTTCTTCGCCCAGCTCTTCTCCATCGCTTTGACCTTGCCACGGATCTTGGCCTTCTCGAGGAGGCTGGCGCGATCGATGAAGAGGATGCCGTCGAGGTGGTCGATCTCGTGCTGGATCGCCCGGCTGAGCAGGCCGTCGGCGGGGATCCGCACCTCTTCGCCCTGCAGGTCGTAGCCGACGACCTCGATGTCCTTGTCGCGCTCGACCTTGAAGAACAGGCCCGGGAAGCTCAAGCAGCCCTCTTCGCCCGTCACGCGCCCGTCGCGCTTGACGATCTTCGGGTTGATCAGGACCCGCTCTTCGTGCGGCTTCTTCTTGTCGCAGGCGAGGTTGAGGATCAGGACCCGCTGGCTCCAGCCGACCTGGGGGGCGGCGAGGCCGATGCCGCGATCCTTGTACAGGACCTCGAACATCTCCCGCACTTTCTCCTCGAAAGCCGAGTTGATATCCTTGACGGGCGCGGCCCGTTTGCGGAGTCGCGGGTCGGGATACTTCAGGATTTCCATGCGGCACCTCAGGGTGTTCTGGCAGCGTGGGAATCGGCTCCCACGCTCGCTATTATACACGGCCGAAACGGCCCGACACGGTTTTTCCCGGTCTCCGGACCGGCCCACGCGGCGGGGGTGGCGATGCCAGGCGAGGATGCCCCGCTGGAGGTCTCCGCGCCGCGCCTCCAGGCCGCGCCGGTCAGCGCCGGCCTGCTCGCCGTCAACCTCGCCCTGTGCCTGGTGCCCTGGGGCTGCCATCGGCTCGGCGCCTGCGGCCTGGCCGATCCGGACGCCTACAGCGCCTGGCTGTTGCGCTGGGCCCTGCGGCCGGAGGTCGCCTTCGGGGAGTGGTGGCGGCTCGTGACCTCGGGCTTCGTCCACGCCCCCCTGCTCGCCCCGGTCGACGCGTTGCACATCGGCATGAACGCGGTCTTTCTCGGTCTGCTCGGGCCGATCCTCGAGCGCCAGCTCGGCGCCGGCCGCTTTCTCGCCGGCTACCTGCTGTGCCTGCTCGGCGGCTGCCTGCTCAGCCTCGGCTGCGGGGATGAGCTGCCGGGCAGCCTCGGGGCATCCGGCGCGCTGTTCGGCCTGATCGGCATCCTGTGCGGGCTGGTCCTGCCCCACCGGGACGCCCTCGACCGCGAGCTGTACCGGGCCTACGCGGCCTTCTTCGCGGTGTTCTTCGCCCTCACCCTGGTCAGCGCCGCGCTGCTCGAGCCCCTGGCCGGCGTGCAGTTCGCCCACGCCGGACACCTCGGCGGGCTGGCGGTCGGCGCCGTGCTCGGCGCGGCCTACGCCCCGCGGCTGCTCGGCCTGCGGCGGAAGCCGGCGCCGCGCTGGCTGCTGGTCGCCTGTGTCCTCGTCGCCCTGGTCGGCGTCGCGAGCTTGCGCGTGGCGCGCTATCATCGGGTGTTCGACGAGCGCCCGCGGAACTTCGAGGACTTCTGGCGCGTCGAAGAGACGCCAGCCCCGACGGGAGGAACCGATGCCGAGCGCTGAGGCGCCCGCTTTCCACGACAAGGTCGCCGCGACCTACGCCCTGTCGGCGATCGCCATCCTCGGCGCGATCGTGCCGAAGCTGTGCGCGGGGCTCGGCTGGCTCGGCTTCACCGGCGCGAACTACAGCGCCCGGGTCTACGAGCTCGGCCTGCACCCGGCCGCCGTGCTCGACCAGCCCTGGCGCTGGCTCAGCCACTGGTGGGTGCACAAGCCGGTGCTGTACACGACCGACATCGTCCACGTCGCCTGCACGGTCGCGCTGTTGCAGCTGCTCGGACCGGCGCTCGAGAGCCGCTACGGCAGCGGCCGCGTGCTGCTCGCCTTCGGCCTCGGCCTGCTCGCCGGCAGCCTCGCCCTGTTCGGCGCGGCACCGTTCCCCGGCGGCCTGGGCATGGTCGCCGGCTGCTGCGCCCTCAGCGGCCTCGAGCTCGGCGCCTACCTGGCCGGGCGGCGGCCCAAGGGGGGCGATCCCCTGTGGTTGCGGCTCGCCTACCTGGCGGTCTGCTACGGCCTCGCGCTGTACCTCCTACCGATGCACGCGAAGCTGCCCGGCCTGGCGCCGCTGGCGGACGTCGCGGGTCTGCTGGGCGGGGTGCTGCTCGGCCTGGTCTTCGAGGGCAAGCCGAAGGCGCTCCCGGCCCTGCTCCTCGTCCCGCTCCTCGCCTTCGCGGGCTGGCGCGCGACCCAGGTGCGGGCGCTGTTCCCCGCGGCCCCGGCCGAGGCCGAGCGCTACGAGCAGCTGCGCTTCCCGGCCGAGGCGACCGCGGCCAAGCAGGCCGCCGCCGAGCGTCGATTGCTGCTCGAGAGCGACGCGCCGCCGGCCGACTTCCACCAGCGCTCCCTGGCGGTCAACGCGGCACTGCGCACCAGCCTCGACACCCTGGTCTCGGTCAGCCAGCGCTACGGCGAGGCCGGCCGCCTGCACCAGCGCCTGCAGGCCGACCTGCAGCTCGAGGAGGCGGTCGGGCAGCTCGATGACCTGCGCGGGCGCATCGAGGCGATCAACGATCCGACCGTCCGCATCGAGGTGCACCTCGCCCAGGACTTCTGGGACGTGCTCTTCGTCGACTTCGTCGCCTTCCTGCGTCTCGAGGCGGCCGACTACGCGATCCAGCGCCTCGACGTGCGGCTGGTCGGCAAGCTGTACGGCCTGGTCAAGGCCAAGGCGTCCCCCGCCACCCTGACCGTCCAGGGGCTCCAGGCCCTCGAGGCGCGGCAGGGCTTTCCTTGATGGCGGGGAAGGAACCAGCGACGCAGCCAGCGGCGGCAGTCGTCGCCCGCATCCCTGCGCTTCCGAGGAGGTAGAACCGTGCGCTCGAGCTTTGTCCTCACCCTGCTCCTCTTCGCCGGCCTGTGCGCCGACGAGCGGGAGGAGGCGATCCGGCGTGGCGTCGAGATCCTGCTCGCCGGGCAGGAGAGCTTCGAGGCCAAGGAGGAACCCGACGAGTGGCCCTACGAGGGCGTGTACCGGGTGCGCGGTCCGAGCGGCCCCGAGATCCCGCTCGGGTACCGGGTCGGCGGCACCAGCATCTGCGCCTGGGCGCTGCTCGAGGCGCCGGGCTGGGAAGAGGACGCGCCGCGCCAGGCGGCGGTGGCCCGTGGCCTGCGCTTCGTGCTCGACAAGCTCGAGGACCCCGGCATGGAGGCGACCTTCGTCGGCAGCTACGACGTCCGCGGCTGGGGACACATCTACGCCCTGCGCTTCCTCCTGCGGACGCGAGAGCTCGAACGCGCGGGCGAGCTGGCCGCGCGGGTCGACGCCGCGATCGCGGGCCTGTGCGAGGGGCTCGCGCGCACCGAGATCGCGAACGGTGGCTGGAACTACAGCCGCGGCCGCCGCGCCGCCGCCTCACCCTTCATGACCGCCCCCGGCCTGCAGGCCCTGTTCGAGGCGCGGGCCCAGGGGGAAGATGTGCCGGACGAGGTCGTCGACCGCGCCCTGCAGACCCTGCTCGACGCCCGGCTCGACAGCGGCGCCTTCCAGTATTCCACCCAGCCCGGCCGGGCGACCGGCCAGGGCATCGAGGCGGTGCCCGGCGCGATCGGCCGCATGCCGGTCTGCGAGACCACCCTGCGGCTGGCCGGTCGGGGCAGCGTCGAGGCGGTGCGCGGCGCCCTCGAGGCCTTCTTCGAGCACTGGGACGCGCTCGAGGACCGGCGCCAGAAGACCGGCACCCACGAGCCGCCCTATATGGTCGCCCCCTACTACTTCTTCTATGCGCACACCTACGCCGCCCAGGCCATCGAGCAGCTGCCCGAAAAGGAGCGCGCCGCCTTCCGTGACCAGCTCGACGCGCGGCTGTTCCAGGTGCGGGAAGGGAGCGGGGCGTGGAACGACCGGGTCTTCGAGCGCAGCCAGAACTTCGGCACCGCCTGCGTGATGCTCGCGCTGCTGCAGCCGGACATGCCGCCGCCGGCGGCGTGGGAGGCGGAAGAGGACTAGCTGACTAGTCAGCTAGCGGACGCTACGGCAGCTTCCACCACGGCAGCGCCCGCAGCCGCCCATCCTGCCAGCGACCGCAGCGTGCGATCCGGCCGTCGGTGAGCTCGACCGCGAGGCGCGGACCCTCCCCGCGCGAGAAGATCACCCGCTGCGCCTGGCGCTCGAACCGCCAGGGCCCGTCCTCCGGGGAAGCGACGGGCGTCTCGGCGGGCGCCCGCAGCTCCGCGCCGAGCACCTCCTCCAGCTGCGCGCACAGCGCGCCGTAGACCTCGGCCTCCAGGCGGCGGGCGAGGCTTCTCCGCAGGGGCAGCAGCCATCCGTACAGGGTGCGCACCTGGCCCTCGGGTCCGGCCTCCGTCGGCGGCTCTGGCGGCGCGGGCGGTGCCGCCCGGGACCGGCGTTGCCAGTCGGCGAGCAGGCCGGCCGCGTCGCGCCAGCGGATCGTCCCGGTCACGTCCCGCTCGCCACGCTCGAGGCCGATCAGCCGCCATCCTCCGGGGCGCTCGGCGAGGCGCAGCCGGGTCAGGACCTGCCAGCGCTCGGAGGGAAGGGGGCCGCCCTCGAACAGCCGGTACTCCTGCTCGGCGACGAACACACAGGCATCCCCCTCGACCCGCTCGAGGCGCGCGGGCAGCACCTCGAGGCGAAGCTCTTCGGCCAGGTGCCGGAGCCCGGCGTCGGGCACGCTGCGCAACTCCTCGCCGAGGCAGCGCGCCTCCCCCGCGGCGAGGGCCTCGAGCAGCAGCGTGTGCAGCCGCCAGCGCAACGCGTCCCGCCCCGCCCGCTCGCTGCCGAAGAGGCCGACGGTCCAGGCGGCGACGGCGCGTGGGCTGCGGGTGTCGAGGGGCAGGGTCGGGGCGAGCTGGAGCTCGAGCGCGGCGGCGGTGTCGCCCTGCTCGTGCCAGGTGAAGGTCGGTTCCTGGGCGTGCAGAGCGGCGAGCAGGGTGAGCAGGCTGAGCAGATGGCGCATGGTGGGTCCTCCTGCCACGCCGGGTGCACGCCCCGTGCCGTCCGCCGAACCCCTGATCGCGGGCCTCGGGAGGCGCGATGTCTGTTCGCCCCGGACAGACACTGGACGCGCTCGCTTGACGCCTCTGAAGCTTGCGCTGTGGGCCCAGGTGTGGTAGAGCGACGTGCAGGGGGAAGCCATGCAGATCCGCTTGTCGAACAGCGCCGCCGAGCTCGTCGTCGAAGCCGCCTACGCGGCGGCGACCGAGCGTGAGGCCGAGCTCAGCCCCGCCCGCGCGGCGGTCTTCCAGTCCCTGGCCACGCGGCTCGGGTTCAGCTTCGCCGACCTCGCGCGGCTGACCGCGGACGCCCGGTTCCGCGTCCCCGACGAGCACCCCGAGCGGGAGGCCCTGTATCTCGCGGTCGCGGTGATCCTGCGGCAGGACCCGAGCGCGCGCGACATCGAGTCCCTCGAAGAGCTCGCCGGACACCTGGGGCTCGGCGTCGGCGTGCGAGAGCGCGACCGGATCGCGGGCCAGAGCGACCCCTTCTCCGTGATCGCGACCGGCGGCAAGCCCCGCTCCGGCAAGGCCGCGGCCCGGCCGCCCCTGCCTCCCCGCAAGGCGACCCCGAAGCCGAAAGGGC
>JAUIEM010000354.1 GCA_030428695.1 bacterium | reverse complement strand
ACCGGGGCGAGGGCGTGCACCGGGGCGAGGGCGTGCACCGGGGCGAGGGCGTGCAGCGCTGAGCGAGGGAGGATCCCGTCATGCAGACCCTCATGAGCGCGTCCCGCTACTTCCCCGCCGCGGTCCTCCGCTGCGGGTGTGGATGTGGCTTCGGCGCCGCGTCCGCCCGCTTCCTCCGCTTCCTCGACAGCCTCTATGAGCGGGTCGGACGCCCCCTGACCGTCAACTCCTTCTGCCGCTGCCCGGCCTGGAACGAGGCCGTCGGCGGAGTCCCGGACAGCCCCCACACCCGCGGCCTGGCGGTCGACTTCGGGTGTCTGGACGACAGCCTGCGCGCCGCGCTGGTCGGACACTGGCTCGCGCTCGTGCGGGAGCACCGCCTGCCGCTGCGGGTCGAGCTCGGCTACGACTACGTGCACCTCGACATCGACGAGGAACGCCCGGACCGGCTGTGGTTCAACGCGGAGAACTTCCTCGGCTGCCTGGTTCCCCCAGTGTCCGCTCCGACACCACCCGCACCCCCTTCGCGGTCGCGTTCAGCGCCCGCACGAAGCGCACGCTGAGCGGCCCGAAGCCCGGCCCGAGGTCGGCGCGCAGCGTCCGCTCCAGCTCGGCGCGCAGGGCTTCGCCCTCCCGCTCGACTACCGCGTACAGCTCGAGGGAGCCGTCCGCCCGCTGGACGAGCTGCCACTGCAGGAGCCCCGCGACTTCCTGTAGGCCGTAGAAGATCAGGATGCGGCGCGGCTCGCCCGCGTCGTCGATCAGCAGCTGGTCGCGCCGCCCGGCGAGCACCTCGACCGCCGGAAGCGGCACGGGACACTCCCCGAAGGACACGAAGCGCAGCTTGTCGCCGAGGGCGTAGTGGGCGAGCTGGCAGGCGGAGGGGAAGCGCTTGCTGACCACCAGCTCCTGGTCGGGCTCGATGCGCAGGGCGTAGTGGTCGGTGTTGAAGTGGTACCAGCCACACAGCGGGCACTCCCAGGCCAGGGAGCCGAGCTCGAGGCAGCCGTAGCGGTTGAAGACCCGCGCCTGCGGAAAGGCCCGCGCGAAGACCTCCCGGTCCCGCGCGTCGCACAGCTCGCCGCAGGGGCTGATCACCTCGACGCTCGGCAGCGTCCGCCCGCGGCTGACGAGCACCCGCGCGAGCAGGTGCAGGATCGACGGGTAGCCCTCGAGCAGGCCGGGTGCCTCGGATTCGACACGGTCGGCGAGCAGATCACAGCTCTCGCGAGAGGAGAGCTGGCGGAACAGGTGCTCGAAGCCCGGCCCGTCGACGACGAAGGGGGGCGCGTCCGGCGCGTCGGTCGAGGCGACGTCGCGGATGGTGAGCGCCCGGTAGTGGCGCCCGGGCAGCATCTGGTACAGCCGGTTGTAGCACTCCCGCGCCGCGGCGTGGTCGAGGGCGCTCTCGTAGAACGTCAAGGGCGCCCCGGTGCTGCCGGAGGTGTGCCCGAGCTTCGGCCGCTCGTCCCGGGCGAGGGGGTGGAGCAGCTCCTCGGCCCGGCCTCGCACGGCGTCCTTGTCGACCCGCGCGGGGATGCCGTCGCGGTAGAAGGGGACTTCCCGGGCCAGCGCGCGGTAGTCCTGCGCGGGGCGCAAGGTGAAAGGTGCGCGTTCCATCCTTCAGCCCTCGTAGGGGAGGCAGGTGGGGAACAGCCGCCGGGCGGTCTGGGCGTAGCTGCCGGTCACCGTGCCCGACACGCTGCCCGACAGGCCGAGGGGGCCGCCTCCCATCTCGGCGCCGACGGTGACCTCGACGCCCTGCGTGCTCGACTGGCTGAAGGTCTGCGAGGACTCGATGCTGCGGGAGCTCGCGCCCCCCGAGCTGAAGCTTTGGCCGCGGCTGAGCTCGCGGCTGCTCTCGACGGGCGGCGGCGTCGGCGCCGGGGGAGGGGGCTGTGGCGGCGGGGCCTGGTCCCCGCAGCCGCCGAGGGCGCACACGAGCACGATCACGAGCGGCGCGAGCGTCCGCATGTCCTTCTCCTCCTTGCGTCAGCTTGCACCCGTGGAGACGGGCGCGGGCTGACTCCATTCGATCTCCCGGATAAACCAGGGTAGCAGGCCGGCCCCACGGGAGCCAGCGCCCCCGGTGGCCCGCGCGGGCTGGAGGGCGCGGCCTGGCCAGCGGCGACGGAATGGGCCGTCATGGCGGAGCTGTTTCGGTGTGCTATACTCCATCGGAGGCTGATCGATGAGCGAAACACCGACCGCGACGCGTCCCCCCCGGGCGGCGGCCGTCATCGCCGACCCCGAGCCTGCGGCCTGGGCCGGGCAGGTCGACTGGTCCGCCTGGTACCTGACGGACGAGGAAGACATGGGCGAGGGGTGCGAGCAAGGGGAGATCATCCGCCTGCTGCTGTCGGTCCTGCGGGAGCTGGTCCGGGAACGGGCGTGGGAGGACGCCTGGGTCGGCGCCGACAACTTCTTCGCCTGGGTCGAGGCGCATCCCCTGGTGCGCGTCTCGCCGGACGTCTACCTGCTACGCGGCGGGCCTCCCCCGCCGCCGCTGCCGGGGTCGTGGAAGCTGTGGGAGCCCGGCCATCGGGCGCCGGCCCTCGCCGTCGAGATCGTCTCGGAGGACTGGCGGAAGGACTACGAGCAGGGCCCGCAGAAGTACTTCCAGCTCGGCGTGCGGGAGCTGCTGATCTTCGATCCGGCGGCGGCCCGCGGGCTGGTGGATGCCGGGCGTTGCGCGATGCAGCTCTACCGCCGGACCGAGGACGGGGCTTTCGTCCGCGTCCACCGGGGCAGCGCGCCCGTCTGGTGCGAAGCGATCGAGGCCTGCGCGGTCGTCGTTCCGACGGATGAGGGGCCGCGCCTCCGGCTCGCCCGCGACCGGGCCGGCGACGATCTGGTCGCGAGCGAAGGGGAGCGCGCGGACGCGGAGGCGTCCCGGGCGGACGCGGAAGCATCCCGGGCGGACGCGGCGGCTTCCCGCGCGGATGCGGCGGAGGCGGCCCTGCAGCGGCTCCAGGCCGAGCTGGAGCGCTTGCGGCGCGGCACGAGCGGCGACCCGGCCTGACGGACGCGTCCATTCCCCTGGGTCCCCCCTGGCTCGTCTCGCGACGCGCGTCGTCCCCGGAGAGGCGAGACGCTGCGCCACCTTCGCGTCCCCGGCTTCTGCTACACTGGTCCGCGTTCCTCCACCAGGAGCCCCCGGTGCACGAGCACTCCGAGCTGATGACCTCGCGCGAGGTGCGCGCCGCGATGCCGAGCGCGAAGCCGGCGAGCTCGCGGCGGCGGCTCGTGCGCGTCGCCGCGGTGTTCGTCGCCGCCCTGCTCGGCATCCTGGTGATCGACTGCCTGCTCGAGCCGGCGATCTCGCCCTTCCGGGTCTTCGACGCGGACTTCAGCCCCGAGGCCGTGCAGCGCTACATGACCGCCCTCGCGCGCATGCTCGGCGTGCTGCTCGCGGCGACGGTGACCGTGTGCGGCATCGCGATCCCGCTGACCGCGAACAACTATACCCCGAAGCTGATCAGCATGTTCGTCCGCGACCGCATCAACTGGGCGGTGTTCGGGCTGATGGTCGCCGCGAACACCCTCGCCCACTGGACCCTGCTCGCCAGCGCGGGCGATCCCCTGCCGCTCGCCAACGTCGCGCTGTCCAGCGCCCTGGCCCTGGTCTGCCTGCTGGTCGTCACGCCCTACGCCTTCTACGTGTTCATCGCCCTGATGCCGCAGCGCATCGTCACCCGCATCCGCCGCGAGGTCGACGAGGAGCTCGAGCTGCTCGCCCGGGGCAAGGCCCGCGACCCCGCGCTGGTGCGCACGGATGTGGTCCAGAACATCAAGTACCTGTCGAACATCACCCTGCGCTCGATCGACCGCTACGACCGCGACACCGCCCTGCACAGCCTCGAGGCGTTGCGGCGGCTGTTCGACCACTACTTCGACCGCAAGAAGGACATGCCCGCGCTGTGGTTCCGCGCCCAGCGCAACGAGTTCCTCGCCCAGTCGCACCAGGTGATCCGGCAGATCGAGGACGCCGGCACGATCTTCGAGGTCGAGCTGCTCGAGGAGTGCGCCCTGGTGCTGTCGGTCGCGATCGGGAAGTTCCGCGACGGCGTGCGCATGATCGGGAACATGGTCCGGCACATGGGCAAGGTCGCCGTCGCCGCGGGCGACGCGGGGGCCGTCGAGGCGGTGTGCACCTACTTCAACTCCTTCATCCGCGCGGCGATCTCGGCCCGCAACCCCGACGCGATCTACATGCTGGTCTTCCAGTACCGTCAGCTCGCCCAGGAGCTGATCGACCTCAGCCCCAAGGACGCCCTGCGCGTCGCCTTCTACCTCGACTACTACGGCCATCAGGCGGTCCGCGCGGGCATCGTCTTCGTCGCCAACCTGGTCGCCTATGACCTCGCGGCCCTGGTGCGGGTCGCCTTCGAGCACGCCGCCGACTGCCGCGGGGCGCTGTTCGAGCTGTGCATGGACTTCGACCGCAGCGAGAGCCTCGCGACCATCCCCGGCGTGCTGAAGAGCCGCATCGGCCTGGCCGTCGAGCTCGAGGCCCTCGGCCAGCGCGAGCTGGTCGAGCGCATCTGCCGGCAGCTGTGCCGCGCCCCCCGCGCGCGGCTCGAAGCCGCCGTGGCGGAGATCGACAGCGTGACGACGCCGTACTTCTGGGAAGTGACCGACCGGCGCCTGCACCTCGACTTCATCCCGCCGGAGAAGAAGGACGCCTACCACGCGGTCAAGGCCTGCCTGTGGAAGGCAGTCGGAGCCTCGAAGCTGTAAGCTGTAAAGCTGTAAAGGCGAACTGCCGTCGGCGTGCCCGCGTGCGTCGGGCCCGTTCTGCCTGCCAGGCCGTCTCTCGCCTGGAACGCCGGTTGCAACCTCCCCTCCCATCAGCGTGCACCGCGACCGCGGGATCCCCCGCGGCCGCCGGAGAGGAGGCGGGGATGGCCGGGAAAGGCACGAGGCGTCACGGTCGACACACCCTGGCGCGCGGCGTCCAGCTGCGCACCGGGCGCGGCTACAAGTTCGTGATCGTCGACAAGCGGACGATCGTCGAGGAGCTGAAGGACGAGGTGGGGCGGGCGCTGGCCTTCGAGCCCTGCCGGCTGCGCTTCGCC
Source organism: bacterium (assembly GCA_030428695.1). The sequence goes on along the minus strand of JAUIEM010000354.1, from coordinate 5,681 downwards.
GACGGCAGCGTCCAGCACTCGGTCAGCGACGCGACGGGCAAGGCGGAGTTCCGCGACTGCCCCGCCGGGGACTACAGCCTCGAGCTCGGCTTCGGAACCCGTGGCACGCGCGCCGTCGGCGGTGTCGGCGGCGGACCGGTCCCGGAGCGTCCCGCCCCGGGCGCCTTGCTCCGCGCCTGGCGTCGGCCCGGGCGTCCGGCCACGAAGGAGCCCGCGGCCGTGGACCCCGCCTCCGCCGCTCCGTCGCCGGCGAAGACGCCCGAGGAGCCCCCGGAGCGGACGATCGTCGAGGAGCTGAAGGACGAGGTGGGGCGTGCGCTGGCCTTCGAGCCCTGCCGGCTGCGCTTCGCCGACGGCAGCGTCCAGCACTCGGTCAGCGACGCGACGGGCAAGGCGGAGTTCCGGCGCTGCCCGGAGGGCGACTACCGCCTCGAGCTCGGCTTCGGGCCCCGCGGCACGCGCTCGCTCGCCGGCGTCGGGGTCGACGGGCCCGGCGGGCGTGGGCCGGGGTTCGGCGGAACGCGTCACTGGAAACACGAGAGATAGAGGAGCCTGCTCATGGTCGACAAATGCGTCGCCGACATCGACACCTGGATCGACGAGATCATCGCCCGCATCGTGCCCTTCAACGAGAAGGTCGACCACGTCTACTCCAAGGGCCTGATCCGAGAGACCTGGGACAGCGTCTACAACGCGAAGAAGTCCTACGACCTCGACCAGTTCCTGACCCGCTCCCACGTCATCGACACCCTCTTCCCCAAGGTCGCCGACGGCCAGGACGCCGCGGCGACGGCCTGGGCGGAGATCTTCCCCGAGATCCTCAACCTCTTGACCGTGGTCGAGAAGTGGCTGAAGAAGGCGGCCCCGAAGGGCACCACCATCGCCTTCGAGGAGCCGAAGAACCTGACGGACAGCAGCACGCTGTACAACCTCGAGTCCGGCACCCAGCCGGAGGAGCTGATCCGCAGCCTGCGGGTCTTCGCCCAGGAGCTCCGCGGCTTCCAGCGCGCCCCCTTCCTCGAGACGGTCGAGCCGGCCGCCCGCTTCCTGCAGGCGGAGAACAGCGAGCGCGTGCTGTCGTGGGGCAAATGGGAGTGCGATCCGTTCGCTTCCTTCGGCTACTTCTGGTTCTGCCCGACCGACGACACCGGCAAGGCCTACACGGGCGAGTACTGGATCGCCAAGGACAAGACCGGCAAGTTCACCGACGTCGCGTTCGCCGGCAGGACCCTGAGGGGCCGCTGGAAGGACGACCAGCAGTCCTATGCCGGGACCTTCATCTTCGAGCTCCAGGCGAACAACACGATCAGCGGGGAGATGCGCTACGACTCCGTCGACGTCGTCAAGAAGATCAGGTCGAAGATCTGTGATGCCCCGGTCTACAAGAAGCAGGCCTACGACGCCGACGACCTGCTCGGCTACTGGACCATCGATCCGCTCGGCGCGGTCGTCCAGTTCGAGCGGAAGAACGGCCACGTGACCGGCAGCTACACCCAGAAGAGCCTGACGGGCGGCGACGTGGTCGGGGACATCACGCGGGTCGAGGTCAACGGCAGCGACGTCGTCCTCGACTGGACCAACACCCGCCACCAGGAGAGCGGCACGACGCGGCTGCGCTTCGAGGACCGCACCCGCCTGAGCGGCACGACCGAGATCCAGGGCAAGAGCGTCCCCCTGAGCTACATCGACGTGCCGAGCTGGGCGCAGCTGAAGAAGAGCTTCGAGAAGGTCCTGCACAACGCCTCGTACATGGGCCAGCTCCTGACCTTCGACCAGCACGCCTGGGAGAACACGAGCAAGCCGATGATCCGCGACATGGTCAAGGAGATGCTCGAGCACTTCAAAGCCGAGCACACCGTGATCAACATCCTCTCCGGCTACGGGCGCAAGGCGAACATCTATTCCGGGATCCGCTGGGGGCAGAAGGGCGCCACCGCGGTCGGCCAGTCGGTCGCGGAGGCCGCCACCCCGTACCTGGCAGCCTTCGGCTTCGACGTCGGCGATGCGAAGCTCCAGGCGGAGATGCGCGAGGCCTTCGCGGAGGGCTTCAACAAGAACATGTTCCGGCGCGGCTGGGAGCAGGTCGAGAAGTACTTCGTCGACGCCGCCGAGGCGATCGCCTCGAGCGACTTCCTGCTCAAGGTGATGGCGAAGATCCTGCCGCCGCCCTACGAGAAGGGGCCGGTCGACCAGCGCTACGCCTTCGGCATCAACCTCGACATCGTCCTCGACCTGATGGACTTCTTCCAGCTGGCGACCCGCTTCGGCTCGAAGCTCGGCAGGCTGAACTTCCTGTTCTCGGCGATCTCGATGGTCGAGAGCTTCGGGGTGACCTGGGTGCGCCACGGCGACGAGGTCAACGCCTACCCCTACGTCGGTGTCGGCTTCGGCCACGGGCGGAACACCGGCGTCGGCCTGAACCTGCTCAAGATCTCGCCGATCCCGAGCGGCTTCGCCTCCCCCCCGATGACCGGGCTGGTCGAGCAGGACTGCGCGCTGAGCGTCGGCCTCGGCGACACCGGCCTGCAGGCCTGCATGACGGCGGCGGATGCCTACGACCTCGGGACGGCCTGCGTCGACGCGATCGAGAAGCTCGCGAAGAAGGAGGGCTACAAGGCCTTCGCCGCGCTCGGCGAGGGCCTGGACGGCATCGGCCAGCTCGGCATCTACTGGGCCGTGCCGGACTCGGTCAAGGCCGGCGGCAAGGAGATCAAGCTGCTCGAGAACCCCTCCGGCAGCGGCTTCTCGGGGGTGATGGGGGTGCTCGAGACCTTCTCGAGCTACTCCCCGGCCTTCCTCAAGATGATGCTGAACTACGACCGCCACGGCGGCGGCAGCAACGTGGTCGGCGTGCAGAGCATCTGGGAGACGGCCTTCAAGGGCATCGAGGACACCCGGGAATACTGGCAGGCCGGCCTGCACCATCTCTCGGCATTTCTGCTCTCGCTGCAGCAGTGGCTCGAGAAGGCGATGGTCGAGTCGATCCAGCTGTTCGAGAAGGCGAAGGAGTACGCCGAGAACCCCGACGAGCTGAAGCGCGTGATCGAGGAGGCCGCGAAGGACTTCTACGACAACTTCGACAGCTACGCGATCGAGCTGATGCGCGTGCTGCTCAAGGACGTCCCGAAGCTGCTGCTGCCGATCGGGGAGCCGGGCCGGCTGACCGGGCAGGACCTCGGGGCGGTCGGGAGCATCCCTCTCAAGCTCGGCAACGTCATCGGTACCGTGAGCGGCTACGCCAGCGAGCGCGAGGTGGTCGTCGCCGCCCGCGAGGAGTGGCGCATCCTCGACGACCCGGACACCGCGCTGATCGAGGACGGCGGCACGTTCTACATCTACCTGATCGAGGCCGGGGTCGTGCCCGGGCCGGACCTCGGCAGCTACGGCCAGATCCGCGCCGGCCGCTTCATCACGAACATCGGCGGCGGGAACCTGCTCGCGATCTGCTCCGACGACCAGCACATCCGTTTCTTCGCACCCCAGAAGAGCCCGAAGGCCTTCGCCAGGGTGCCGCTGCCGACCTCGACGGACAGCGTCGAGCAGCTGATCGAGAAGGCCGAGCTCGCCCGCGCCCGGCTGATCGACATGGAGAACACCCTCGGCCCGGGCAAGGACCACCGCGGCCTGTTCTCCTCGATGTACCGGGTGATCACCGACAAGGCCCTCGCGATCCTGCGCCAGCTGCACGCCGACGGCAAGACGGTCGAGGCGCTCTTCGAGGGCCGCCTGATCTCGAACTTCGGGAACAAGTTCTTCCAGGCCTACGACGACTACGCGGTCGATCCGGCGAAGGTCAAGGAGATCTGGCGCGCGACCTTCGACTCCGGGCGGGTCGGGCAGGCGATCGACTACGCCCTGCTCAGCTGCAGCGAGATCATCGGCATGAGCATGACCGCCCACATCATCCACGACCTGCCCTTCACCCTGAAGGAGATCGGCTTCGACGCGCAGAACCAGGCGATGAACGCGTGCTACGACAGCTTCAACAGCGACCTGATCGCCGAGAAGAACAACATCCTCAACGCCGCCCGCCGTCACTTCGGGGCGACCAACCTGCACGCCCTGGAGGCGATCTTCACGGCGGTCGTCAACCTGTTCTCCGACCCGACCCACTGCGACCTCGCGGACGACTTCGCCAAGCACGGCTTCACCGCCCTGCGCGACTACGCGAAGTACCTGTTCACCCAAGGCTGCGATCCGGCGCGGATCGAGCGGGACGCGCTGCTGTTGTCGGACACCATCCGGACGGCGACACCCGGGGGGAATTGAAGGGGGGTCTTCGGGGCGTCTCGCGTAGGATGAAGTTGGATCGCCCCAGCCTTGGTGGGCGCTGCCGCGAGGACCACCGTGATGGAAGTGAAAGTCGAGCTCGTCGTCGAAGAGCGGCTGGTGCGGGCTCTCCCTGCCCTGCGGCCGCTGCTTGGACGCAACGTCCAGTTGGTTGCGGTGGAAGCCGATCGCGAGACCGAGCTCGAGCGGATCAGCTTCGACACCTACCTGCTCCGTCGCCGGCTCTCCCGCCCCTCCGGCGTCGCGCCGGTGTCCCTGGAGGACATGGATCAGGCCATCGCGGAGGGGGCGGCCGGCGCCGCTTGACACCCACCTCGTGGTCCGGCTGACTGTGAAGGATGACCGCTTCGGTCGCGATGGGTTGCACAAGCCTGGTCCACGGCGCTGGTTGCTGGCGGCGTGTGGCTCTCGACGGTGGTGCTTGACGAGGTCAGCTGGGTGCTCCCGTGCAGGCGCGGATGCATGAAACCCAGCGAATAAAACTTTTACCTACAGAACGCTTCAATGGGGCCGCGCCCGTGCAGGCGCGGATGCCTCCGTTTGCGGGTCGAAGCTCGGACCTTCTGGTCCGCGCTTCAATGGGGCCGCGCCCGTGCAGGCGCGGATGCAGGTGCGCCTCGTCGAAGTAGAGCAGCTCGCGGTGGCTTCAATGGGGCCGCGCCCGTGCAGGCGCGGATGCATGCCCGGTGCGCGGAACTGGCCAGCGAGATCCTCGCGCTTCAATGGGGCCGCGCCCGTGCAGGCGCGGATGCTTCTTCACCAGCGGGACGGTGAACGACAACAACAGCACGCTTCAATGGGGCCGCGCCCGTGCAGGCGCGGATGCCAACACCTGCATTGTACGCGATCGTCATAACGGTTCGCTTCAATGGGGCCGCGCCCGTGCAGGCGCGGATGCCCTACACCTCCGTCCTTCTCACCGAATAGCAAGGGGCTTCAATGGGGCCGCGCCCGTGCAGGCGCGGATGCCGCCGGCTTCCAGGCCCGGCTCCGCGACGCCAACGGGCTTCAATGGGGCCGCGCCCGTGCAGGCGCGGATGCGCGCAGTCGGCGGATGTTCGACCGGCCGTCGCCCTCGCTTCAATGGGGCCGCGCCCGTGCAGGCGCGGATGCTCGCGCCGGAGCCGGTCGATGGCGCCTGGTTCGGGGCTTCAATGGGGCCGCGCCCGTGCAGGCGCGGATGCTTTTCGGCTACGGTATCGGGCCCGCCTACGGCTGGATGCTTCAATGGGGCCGCGCCCGTGCAGGCGCGGATGCTCCCTTGCGCGCCGCGAGATCGGCAGCGAGGCGACGCCAGCTTCAATGGGGCCGCGCCCGTGCAGGCGCGGATGCCCGGGTGCACGGGCAGCTGGCGGTCGTAGAGGTAGGCGCTTCAATGGGGCCGCGCCCGT
>JAUIEM010000353.1 GCA_030428695.1 bacterium | reverse complement strand
ACGCCCCCCGCTTCCTCCGCCGACGCGATCTCCTTGTCGACAGCCTCGGCGAAGGCCCGCAGCCCCCACACCCGCTCGCCGTCCAGGGCACGCTGCAGGCTGGGGCCGGGGTCCAGGGCGGCTGCGGCCTCACGCAGCCGGCCGAGCTCCTCCGGCTGCGGGACCTCGGCAGCGCACACTTCCCGCAACACGGTGGTCCAGCGCCCGACCACCGCGATCATCACCAGGTGCGAGACCAGGAAGGGCTCGTCCTGCAGGGCCCCGGCGATGCGCAGTCCGGCCTCGGCATCGCGCAGGGCGCCCGGGACGTCTCCCGTCCGCGCGCGGAGCAGCGCGCGGGCGGTCAGCAGCTCGGACAGGTGCTGGCAGGGGGAGAGGTGGCCGAGCCGCGCTTTCAGTCCGAGGGCGAGCTCGATGGGAAAGCGCAGCGCGGGCTGCGCGCAGGCCTCGACGGCCGCGTCCAGCGCCTCGTTGCGGGCGGCGAGCAGCTCCTCGATGGCCGGCTGCGCGCGCCGCCAGTCGTCCTCGGCGGCGGGGCCGAAGTTGTCGTCGCGGGTGAAGGCCTCGAGCGCGTCCTCTTTTTCCCAGTCCATCTCCGGGAGCTTCTCGAAGGCGGCGAGAAAGGCGTCCGCGCCGTTGTCCTGCGCGGCGAGGGCCGGCCGCTCGAGATCTTCCGGCAGCAGCGGAGCCCCCGCGCGCTCGAGGCGGCGCAGCTCGGCCGCGACGTCGGCGCGCGGACCCTGCGCCACGGCGGGGGCCAGCAGCAGCGCGCAGAGGGTCAGGACGGGAAGTCTCGCCACCAGGGTGGTGCCGCGCGCCAGCGGCGAAGAGGGGACAGAGGACGCGAGGGACGGGTGGAACATGCTCGGGGCTTCCTCCAGGCAGGGTTGACCCCTCTCCGAGAGCAAGCCCCATGCCGGAGATCAGCGCTCCGGGAAGCCGCCGATCGTGCTCAGCGCGTGCAGCGGCCGGAAGATGCGCGCGGCCCAGGCGCGCTCGTTGTGGCCGGCGCCGCGCTCGAGCCAGTGGGCGAGGTCGACGTCGTACTCGTAGCCGAGGGCGTGCAGGGCGTCGCGGACCGCCATGGTCTGGTCGGCCCCGTCACGGCTCGCGCCGGCGTCGCCGCTGTCGATGTAGATCGCGATGTCCTTCTTGGTCGCGCCGTTCTGCAGGGCCTGCAGCACGACCTCGTTGTCCCACCAGAACGACGACGACAACGCGAGCACGTTGCCGAACACGTCCGGCTGGACCCAGCCGGCATAGAAGGCGAACAGCCCGCCGAGCGAGGAGCCGAGCACGGCGGTGTGCTTCGGCCCGGTCAGGGTGCGGAAGCTGGTGTCGACCCAGGGCTTGACCGTGTCGCGCAGGAAGGCGAGGTAGGTCGCCGCGTCGCCCCCGCCGTAGCGGCTGTCGACGGTCGGGGTGTACTCGCTCATGCGGCCGTAATTGTTGTCGATCCCGACGACGATCATCTCGGCGATGTAGCCGCTCTGCACGCCGCCGTCGATGTTCTCGTCGATCCGCCACTCGCCGCCGAAGGAGGTCGCGTCCTCGAACAGGTTCTGGCCGTCCTGGGCGTAGACCACCGGGTAGCGCTTGTGGGGGTTCTCGTCGTAGCTCGGCGGCAGGTAGATGCGCAGGGTGCGGGAGTTGTTCAGCTCCGGCGAGTGGAAATTGCGCACCTTGACCAGGCGTCCCTCGGTGCTGTGGAAGAAGGGGTAGATGTCGATGGTCTCGCCGGGGTGCACGGCGAAGTTCGCGCCGACCGACCAGTCACGGTCGCCGAGCAGCGGTTTGAACTCGGTGCGGCCGGGAATGTCGACGGTGAAGGTCCAGTGCGCCCCGTTCCAGGCGGCGGGGAAGCCGGCGTCCCAACGCAGCATACCGCCCTGGCCGCGGATGTAGACGGTCTCGTTGGTGTCGTAGTGGATGTGGATCGTGGCCGTGCCGGCCAGCAGCGGAGCGCTGAGCAGGAGCGCGAGCAGGAAACGCATGGTGGACCTCCAGAGAGTCGTGACACCCCCTGGTGGCGGCGTGCGGTGGAATCCGGACAGACATCCCGAGAATTTTCTTCGCGCCGGATGCGAAACCGGAGGCACCCGGCCTCCGGTTCACTCGTCAGAGCTGCGCGGTGCGCTACTTCGCGGCGTCCCACTTGGCGAGCAGCTTCTTCTTGCGCTCGTTCGCCCCGCGGGTGTGGATCGCCTTCTGCAGCACACGGTAGTCCTCGACGTTGCGCCAGTAGGACTCGACGATGCTCTTGCAGAGCCGGCCGCCGACGAACCAGGTCGGCAGACGGTAGCTGTCGTCGACCGGCTGCTCGCTCGGCGGGAAGCTGTGGCGCCCGAGCAGCTCGGCGAGGTAGCCGCAGATCTTCTGGACCTCGGCCCAGACCGCCTCGTTGTCCTCGAGCAGCTTCTCGTCGCCCGCGTGCGCGTTGAGCCAGATGTCGTCTTCCTTCAGGGCCGGGATGATCTCGTCGATCGCGATCTGCCCGGTCGCCGCGACGTCGTCCTTGATCGCCTTGACCTGACTCTCGTCGAGGGCGTCGGAGAACTCGAAGGCGTCGAGGAAGCGCGCCTTGACCTGGCGCTCGAGGAACTTCGGCAGGTCTTCGGCGAGGATCTCGGTCAGCTCCTGGCTGTCCCGCAGGATCTTCTCCCGCAGGAGGTCCGCCTTCTCCTCGATGTCCGGGTTGTCGATCGGGCCGCCGTAGGTGTCGATGTTCAGGGCGATGTTGCTCATGATGCGCTCTCCTCAGGTTCGGGACCGGGGGCGGATTCTTCGGCGTCCGGCTCGTCTGGCGGCGGGTCGGGCCGTCCTAGCTCTGCCGGTATCATAGGCCACCGCGAAACCGGTTGAAAGGAAAACTCCGGCAACAGCGAGTGGATCCAGGACACGCCGTGCTCGAGCAGGGTCGTGCTCGAGCGCTCGAGGGTCTGCCACTCGATCCGCGAGCGCGGAAACTCGAGCCGGTGCACCCGGGGCCGGTGGTTGCCCTGGCGCTCGAGCTCGAGGTCCTCGGTCGGATCGAGCTCCATGCGCTGCACGTTCCACAAGAGGAACTGCTTGCGCGCGCTGTACAGGCAGTCGGTGATCTGCTCCGGCGGCTCCTTCAGCGGCGGGTCGAAGGAGAACAGCTTGATCACGAACGGCTTCATGTGCAGGGCGGCCTGGTAGAACCAGTCTCCGAGGCCCTCGATCCGCAGCTCGAGCGGCGGCAGGGTGTCGTGGTCCCACTTCCCGACCAGGCGATCGACGAAGCGGGGATCGACCCAGGCGTCGGGGCTGGTCGCCAGGTCCGGCGCGGCGCCCGCCGGTCGCGGAACGCTGACCCCCCGGCTCGGCAGCTCGCCCTCGTATTCGCCGAAGTCCTCGAAGTCCTCGAAGTCGTCCTGGGGCGCGGGCTGGACGCCGCGGGTCAGGGCGGCGAGCTCGTTCGGGTCGAGGTCCTGGATGCCGCTGTCTTCGTCCGGCGCGAGGCCGTCGTCGAGCTCTTCGAAGCGGTCTTCGCCCTCGTCGTCGTCGCCCTCGCCGAGCAGCTCGCTGATCGTCGGCAGCCCTTCGCCGAGCACGTCGTCACCGAACTCGCCGTAGTCGTCGAGCAGGCTCACGTCGAAGCCGTAGTCCTCGAGATCCTCGAGGTCCGGTTCTTCTTCGAGGGGAGCGTCCTCGTCGGGGAGGTCGTCGAAGTCGTAGGGCGAGCCCATCCTGCGCCTCAGCTGGGGAACCGGACCATCATAGCGCGCCAGGGCCCCGCCATCGAGGATGCGGAGGGCGCAGGGACTCAGGGCCCGGAGAGAGCTCAGTCGAGCACGTCCAGAAGAGCGCGCAGCTCCTCCTCGACCCCGTCGGGGACCGGCGCCCCGTGGGTCCGCAGGCCCGCCCACAGCGACTGTTCCTCGGCGAGCAGCGCGCGCGCCTCGGCCGGATCGTCGCGGGCGAGCGCAAGGGTGGCGGCGTCGCGGAGGAAGACCGCGAGCTCGTGCAGCCGCTCGACGCTCGGGGCGGCGTCCGCCAGCGACCGCTGCAGCGCGAGGCCCTCCTCGCGCAGCGGCAGGGCGGCGTCGAGCTCGACGCGCTCGACCAGCAGGTCGGCGCGCAGCTTGAGCCCGACGCTGAGCTCCCGCCGCCGCGCGGGATCCTCCGGAGCCGCCGCCGCGTACGCCCGCAGCCGCTCGAGCAGCTCGACGAAGACCGCGTCGGCGCGGGCGGGCTCCCCGGCCTCGCGCAGGCCGAAGGCGTGGACCATCAACACGTAGCGGTAGGCGTCCTCGCTCTCGGGCGCCGCGGGGAGCGTAGCGGCGAGGGCGCGCAGCGCCTCGATGTCCGCCTCGAGCTCGGCGGCCGGGAGCTGGTCGACCAGCAGCCCGAGCCGCCCCGTCCGACTGTCGAACAGTGCCCTGGCGTGATCGGTACGGCCGGGCGCCGCCGCGGCGAGCTCGGCGAAGACGACCTCCCCCGCCTCGTAGCTCTCGAAGGCCCCGGCGACGTCCCCGGACTTCTCGCGCACCCGCCCGAGGTCGAGCAGGGCCCGCCCGAGCTCGGTGCGTTCGCGGCTGCCCTCCGGGCGCGCGAGCACCAGCTCCTCGCACAGGCGGAAGCGCGCCTCCGCCGCCTCGAGCGCCGCCTGCAGCCGCCCGGCCTGCTCCTCGAGCGCGACCAGCGCCGCCCAGGCCCGGCTCTGCTCGCGGACCTCGGCGCCGACGCGTGCCGCGTGGAGGATCTCCCGCGCCTCGTCCAGCGAGCCGGCGGCGCACAGCACCTCGCCGAGCAGGATCAGGCTCGTCGCCCGGGCCCGCGGGTCCGCTTCCGTCGCGGCCAGCGCCTCCTCGGCGAAGCCGCGCGCGGCCTCGAGGGCGCCCTGGGCCCGCGCGAGCTCGGCGCGCTCGGTCAGCGCGACCCCGAGGTTCCGCCGCTCGTCCGCCCCGCCCTCGGCGAGCGCGCGGTCGATCGCGAGCGCCGCGTCGAGGGCCTCCTCCGCCTCGTCGAAGCGCCCGAGCTGCCGCAGCAGGCCGCCGACCCGCAGCCAGGCCTCGGCGAGCACGGTCCGCGCGAAGTGGCTGGCCGGCGCCCGCGCCGCGAGCTCCCGTCGCGCCTCCAGGCTCGCCCGGTAGGCCGCCAGCGCTTCGTCGACCGCGCCGTCCGCGCGCAGCCGGTCGCCGTGGAGCAGCCGCGCGACCGACAGCTCGTAGGCGACCTCGGCGTGGCCGGGCCACTCCGCGGCGACCGCCTCGGCCGCGATCCGGCCGGCCTCGAGCTCGGCGTCCGCCGACTTCTCCTGACGCCGCTTGATCTCGGCGAGCTGCCGCCAGCTGACGACCAGGTCGAGGCGGAAGCGCAGGACGTCCGGATGCTCCCGCGCCAGCTGCTCGCCCCTGTCGAGGGCGACCAGCGCCGCCTCCTCGGCCGCGTCGACGTCGCCGCACGCGAGGTGGAGCTGCGCGAGCCGCGCGTGCAGGTCGGCGAAGGTCTTGCACCAGGCGTCGGGAACCCGCTCCCCCTGGAGCAGACCCGTGGCGAGCGACAGCGACGCGCGCAGCAGCTCGCGCGCCTGCTCCGGAGCCTCGGGCTGCAGCGCCTGGGCGAGCCGCAGCCGCGCGACGACCAGGCTGTGGACGAGCTCGACGTCGTCGGGCTCCGCCGCACACAGCTGCTCGAGCTGGGCGACCGCCTGCTCGGCGAGGGCGCGCCCCGCCGCGTGGTCGCCGTCGAGGTCGAGGGCGAGGTGGGCGAGCTGGATCAGCGTCGCGGCGCTGCCCCGGTCGACGAGGTTGCGCCTCCTGTCGGCCTCCGCCAACGCCTCGAAGCCCCGGCGCGCCTCGTGCAGCAGCGCCCGGGTGACGCTCTGCGCGGGCCCGTCCATCACGTCGAACAGCAGCTGGCTGCGCACCTCGGAGACCAGCGTCATCCAGGCGTCGCGGGCGAGCTGTCCGCGCCGCCGCGCGTAGCCCTCCTCCTCGACGGCGCGCTGCATCGCGGAGGTGATGCGCGCGTTCTTCTCCTCCATCTCTGCGTTGACCAGGACGTAGGTGAAGAGCGCGCCCCCCAGGCCGAGCACGATCACCGCCAGCGCCGCGATCAGGCCGACGCGCAGCCGCCGCCTGCCCCGCTCGCGGCGCTGGCGGCGGGCGTGCTCGGCGGCGATCTCCGCGCGGAGGGCTTCCCCATCTTCCGGGCGCTCGAGGCGCGCGAGCTGCCCCTCCGCGACGCCGAGGTCGCCGGCGCCGAGGGCCGCCCGCGCGTAGGCGAGCCGCGCCCGCGTGCGGCCGGAGGCGGCCTCGGCGTTGCCCGGCCAGAGCCGCAGGGCGTTGCCGAAGCCGGCGACCGCCTCGGCGAAGTCGTCGTAGCGGCCGCGGTCGGCGTCGTCTTCCCGCAGACAGCCCTCCAGCGTCGCCCGGGCGTCGGCGCTGATCGCGAGGCTCTCGCGGTGCTGGAGGAAGCCGCGGATGCCCTCGGCGAAGGTCTTGACGTCCGGCCGCGCGGCGGGCTCCTTGGCGAGGCTGACGCGCAAGAGCGCGCGGAGCTCCTCGGGCCAGGCCTCCGCGAGCTCCGGCAGCTCGGCCACCGTCGCCGCCGTCACGCTCGCCAGGAAGGTCTCGCGCAGGTGCGGAGCCCGCCCGGACAGGAGCCGGAAGAGGATGCCCCCGAGCAGGTAGACGTCGGTCCACGGCCCGAGCGCCGGGCCGTCGCCGCGGGCCAGCTCGGGAGCCATGTAGCCGGGGGTCCCGCAGGGGGAGTCGATCGCGGAGCGGTGGCGCAGGCCGGCGGGGGCGGCGTCCCAGCAGGACACCGCGAGCCCCCAGTCCATCAGCAGCACCTCGCCGTACTCCCCGAGCATCACGTTCGCCGGCTTGAGGTCGTTGTGGACGATGCCGTGGTTGTGGGCGAAGGCGACCGCCTGGCTGAGCTGGAGCAGGATGCCGAGGTGGCGCGGGAGATCCTCCGCGGGCTCGCCGCGCAGGACCTCGTGCCAGGTCTCGCCGCGCACCAGGGGCATCGCGAGGAAAGGCTCGCCCTTCGCGTCGAAGTCGAGCCGGTGGATCGGCACGATGTTCGGATGCGCGAGCCGGCCCTGGGTCCAGGCCTCCGCGAGGAACATCGCGTGGGGCCGGGCCCCGGCCTCGCGCAGCGTCTTGACCGCGACCTCGCGGCGCAGGCTCTCCTCACGGGCGAGGTGCACGACCCCCATGCCGCCCTCGCCGAGCGGCTCGATCAGCGCGAAGCCCGCCGCCGCCAGCCCGGCCCCCGCCTCCAACACCGGCTCGGAGCCCGGTCCCCAGCTCGGCTTCAGGCTGGCGAGAGGCGGCCGGGCGGTGCGCACGACATCCTCGCCGAGCCAGGTCGACCAGCGGGCGGCGAATTCCTCGGACGGTGCGGTGGAGACGGACACGGTGCTTCCTTCGCGGGGCCTGGCTCGATGATAGCGGCGGGGCACGCCCCCTGGCGAGGAGCCGGACAGCGGCTCCCGCCCCGCGCAGACGGTGGGCTCAGTCCGGCACGACCACCGACAGCGCATCCCCCGCCCGGCGCTCCGCCTCCAGGGCCTGTTTGAGGATGGTCCGCAGCTCGCCCTGGACCTCCTCCAGCGGCTCCTCGAAGGCGTGCTCGAGCCGCGTGACCAGCGCGACCTCTTCGGCCCAGGCCTCCGCCGCGCCGAGCAGGGCGGGCCCGGGCAGGATCTCGAGGGCGGTCTCGCGCAGGTACTCGACGGCGTAGGTCCGCGAGGTACGCAGGAAGCGGGTGTGACGCAGCGCCTCCCGGCGGTCGACGGTGCCGGCCTCGATCGCCGCCAGCCACAGCTCGAAGGCGGCGTAGCCACAGGCTTGCGCGCCCTCGGCGGCGTTGCGCTCGCCGCGCAGGAAGCGCAGGGCGTTGGCGAGGATGCGCCGGTGGCGCTCGGCCGCTTCCTCCTCCCGCGGCTCCCCGATCAACATCACGCAGAACCACTCGACCGGATCGCAGTGTCCGAAGCCGTCGTAGGCGACCGTGTAGGGCTCGGCTTTGCGGTGGTGGACGGTGTACTGGCGCTCGTCGTCGTAGCCGGCGAGCAGTCCCCACATCTGCGCGCCGACGCCGGCGTCGCGCTGCGCGACGGTCATCGGCGTCCAGGCGATCGCGGGCACGCCGCGACCGATCGAGGCCCGCGCGCGCTCCCAGGCCGTGTCCATCAGCACGACCATCTCCGCGGGGCCCTTCTTGTCGGCGCCGGAGACCGAGCCGCTGAGCACCTCGACCTCGCAGCCGAGCTCGCCGAGCGCGCCGAGATAGTAGCCCCAGTCGATGCCGGAGCGCTGCCAGACCGCGCCGCCGTCGGGGTTCATGCTGAAGCAGAAGGCCTCGCCGAAGGTCGCCGCGAGGCAGGCCGGGGAGTGCGGCTGGCGGGCCGCCTCCAGCGCCGGCGCAAAGACCGAGACCAGGGGACTGTGGTCGGAGAGCGGGTGGATGTCGAGTTGCATGCGCACCTCCAGCGCGGGCTACAGGTCTTCGTCCGGGAGCAGGGGAAAGAGCACGCCGCGGTCCGCCGCCGACGCGCGTTCACGTTCCAACGAGGCGGCGCGCTCCTCGAGCAGCGCGCGCTGATCGTCCAGGCGCCGCTGCAAGATCGGGGGCACCGCGACGCCGTCGAGGGCGGCGATCCCTTCCGCCCGCCGGTGCAGGATCCAGAGCGCGACGGCGCGCGGAATCGGCGCGTCCTCGAGGTCGGGCAGGCTGCGGTGCAGGGTGAGCAGCCGCACCGCCAGCGCGGCCGCGAAGTCCGACCGCGCGCGGATGATCAGCGCAGCCAGCAGCTCCCGCTCGAGGCGCGCGGGGACGGCCCCGCGCTCGCGCAGGGCCGTCGCGGCGAGCACGTCGCTCGGGTCGAGCTCGAGCGTCTGGATGTGGTCGATCAGGCGCCGGGTGCGGTCCTCGTCGCTCCAGCCCGGGGTCAGCCAGCGCTCGCAGAGCGTCCCGGCCGCGCGCCACAGCTCCGGGGTGCTCGTCGGGCCGGGCCGGAACAGCAGCCACTGGACAAGCAGCCCGGTGTGCCGCGCGTCGAGCGCTCCGGTCGCGGCGACGAAGGCCTCCGCGTCGCCGTCCGCCGCCAGCCAGGCGGCCTGGAGGGTGTAGGTGGCGAGGGAGTGGTGCAGCGCGTTCAGGAGCTGCGGATCCCGGACGTCGGCCTCGAGCTCCGCGCATCGCCGGGCCAGCGCCGACCAGGCGGCGTCCCCGGAGTCGCGCACGCCGGCGCTGATCGCGGCGAGCGTCGGCCGCGCCTCGTACAGGGAGCGCAGCCAGAAGTCCCCCCCGTCGAGCGGCGTGAAGTCTCCCCAGGCGGTGACGCGGCCGAGCTCGCCGTCGGCCCAGAAGGTGCTGTCGCTGCCTCCGATGCCGAGCAGGTAGGAGCCGGCCCGCAGCGGGCCCCGCGTCCGGGCGGAGAAGGCCGCGACGACCTCGCGCCGCTCCCGGTCGGCGACCACGACGCGCAGGATCCCCTCGTCCGGCAACCCCTCGACGCTGATCCGCAGCCAGCGCCCGAGCAACGGGTCGAGGTCCGCGGCGCGGCCGATCTTGCGCTCGCGGTCGAGCGCGAACAGGGTGACCGCGTCGAAGTCGTTCGCCCCGTGACAGTGCAGGCGCGCGCCGGTCATGCCGAGGTCGCTGCCGCGCACGAGCTGCTCGAAGGGGAGCAGCCCGACGGAGATGCCCGCCGACCAGTCGAGGCAGCGCGGCAGCAGGTCGAAGCTCACCCGCCAGGGCCCGCCCCCGAAGCGCACCGGGATGCCGAAGCAGCCGAGGGGCGGAGCGGCGCGCGGGGCCTCTTCCTCGAAGCTCAACATCGGCGGGAAGCGGCGGTTGATGAACGAGAAGCCCGACCCGCTCCGCGCCGCGGTCAGGGGATGCCCCGCGAGCAGGTGCGCGGGGAGCTCGCCGTCGCCAGCGCTGACGATCGGGCCCTGCCAGTCGACCGCCGGCCGGTCCGCGCACAGCGGAGACCACGCCTCGTGCAGCCCGGCCAACGCGGCGCGCTGCCCGGCTTCCAGGGCGGCGGCCTTCGCCCAGCGGGAGACGACCGTCGCGAGCTGCTCGATCGCCGTCCCTGCCCAGGCGAGCTCCCGCACGGCGGACTCCAACCCGGCGACGAGGCGGGGGTTCGGCGCGCAGGAGCGGAGGTGGGCGAGCAGCGGCCGCGGCGCGCCGGCCGCGGTCAGCCCGGCGAGCACCAGGCGCGCGAGCTCCTCGCCGACGTCGCGGGCCGGGACCCCCGCGGCCAGGGCCTCCGTCGCCACCCGCGCCGCCTCGGAGGGCAGCCCGAAGTCGAGCAGGAAGCGCACCAGGGTCAGGATCTCGCTCTGGTCCTGACGGGGCAGCGGGACCGCCGGGGGCCGGGCCGCGAGCACCGCGAGATCGTCGGCGTCCGCGCGCCGGTAGAGGTTGGCGTAGCGGCACCAGCGCGGGCCGAGCTGCCCGATGTGCCGGGGCAGGGTGACCACCTGGCCGCCCATCCGCCAGTGGCTGCGGCGGGCGTCGCGCAGCACGAGGAGCTCGCCATCGGCGAAGGGCCCGGGCTGGGCGTGGCCGGCCAGGACCTCGCGCTCCGCGAGCGGCTCCGGCCAGGGCTCGAGCACGAGGCTGTCGGCGCGGAGGCGGAGGAGCGCGGGGCGCAGCGGGGGCGGCTCGAGGTTCTGGACGGTGAAGAAGGGCAGGTGGTCGCGGCCGAGGCCGGGGTCGATCGCGATCCGCAGCTCGCCCTCATGCAGCACCGGGATCAGCCGGGTGCTGCC
>JAUIEM010000352.1 GCA_030428695.1 bacterium | reverse complement strand
CGCCCACGGGCTCGCGCAAGCCGCGGGCGCCGAAAATCCCGGCACTTCGGGGCCGCCCGGCCCGCGACGCCGGCGGGCCCAACGTCCGGTCCCACCGAAGGTTGCTTGCATCGCGGCACGGCCTGAACTAATCCGGGCGCGCCCGCGGCGGCGGGGCGCTCGGCATGGACGCGGGCATGATGGTCTCGGTGCTCGAAGGCGCCCACAAGCTCGTCAGCCCGAGCTACCGTCAGCACAAGAAAGAGCTGCACGCGAACGAGAACTACAAGATCGTCAAGGCCGGCAAGTTCCTCCTGTACGGCTTCGCGGTCTTCGAGTTCACCAAGGCGACGTTGCCGAGCCCCTGGCCGGGTACGCGCTACAACTCCCGCCAGGCCGTCGGCCGCATGTTCCAGGTCACGGTCGGCCTGAACGACACGGCGCGCCACATCTGGCCGAACCCGCACACCGCCACCCAGAGCCTCGGCTGCTTCAGCACCACCGGGGACCCGGCGGACGTCGCCGCCTGGGTCGACAAGAACAACTACCGCGTCTACGTCGGCAACAGCCCGCCGAACGGTCCGCAGATGGTGCCCCTCGCCTGGCAGGACGTCGCCTGAGACAGCGCCCTTGCCAGCTGCTCCCCGCTGGCCGATAGTATCCCCGCGATGTCCACCTCCGCCCCGAGCCTCATCGATGTCCGCGAGCGCTGGCTCGACCAGCGCGCGCTGTTCCTCTGCCTGCTCGGGCTGGCGGCGCTCTTCACCCATCTCGCGCCGACGACCAACGACGCCGTCCGCTACGCCCTGAGCCTGTCCCTCGCCCGCCACGGCACGATCGCGATCGACGACACCCTGTTCGAGCTGATCGAGCCGCAATACGCCGAGGACCGGGCGGAGTACGACGGCCACATCTTCAGCGACAAGGGCCCCCTGAGCAGCTTCGTCGGCGTGCCCGCCGCCTTCCTCGGCGACCGGGTGCTGCAGAGCCCGCGGCTCGGCTTCTTCCTGACCTCGCTGCTGATCGCGGCGCTGCCCTTCGCCCTGATCGGGGTCGAGCTCCACGGCCTGGCCCTGCGCGCGGGCCACAGCCGGCGGAGCGCGCTCGCCCTCGCCCTCGGCTTCTGCCTCGGGACCAACCTGTTCTTCTACGCGACCCTGATGTTCAGCCACAGCCTCAGCGCCTGGCTGGTGCTCAAGGCCTGCCTGCTCCTGCGCCAGCGGCGCAGCCTGCGCAGCGCCGCGGGCGCCGGCCTGCTCGCGGGGCTCGCGGTCGCCAACGACTTCTACCTGCTCGCCCTGCTGCCGCTGCTCGGGCTGGTCGTGCTGTGCGCCGAGCGGAGGCGCTTCCTGCCCCTGGTCGGCGGCGCGGTGGCGGCCGGCCTCCTGTTGATGGGCTACCTGACCTGGGCCTTCGACCACCCGCTGACCCTGCCCCACGCCCACCACGCGCGCTTCGCGGACCTGCACACCGAGGGCCTGTACGGGCTGAGCGGGTTCTCCCCCGGCGCGCTCTGGCTGCTCCTGTTCAGCCTGGGCTACGGGCTGTTCGTCTACAATCCCAGCCTCTGGCTCGCCCCGCTGGCGACACGCCGGGCCTGGCGCCGCGACCGGGCGGCCGTGGTCGTGGCCTGGGGAAGCGTCGCCGCGCTGGCCGCGCTGGTCGCGAGCCTCGGCCACGGGCTGGAGGAGCACGCCTACGGCCTGGCGGTGTCCTGGGGACCCCGCTACCTCGTGCCGGCGCTGCCCCTGCTGGCCGCGCTGGTGGTCCTCGGGCCGCGCGCCCTGCCGCGGGCCGCCTGGGGGCTGCTCGGCGCATCGGTGCTGCTCAACGCGACCATCGTCGCGATCTCCTTCCTGCCCGAGCCCTACCAGGGCATGCGTTTCCTGCTCTCGGGCGGCGACGGGCTGCTGACCCGGAGCGGAGGCCTCAGCCTGCTCGGTCAGCTCAACCTGATGCGCGGCTGGGAGCTGCCGGCGTTGTTGGTCGCCGGCTGCAACATCGCGCTCTGTGCCGCGCCCGTGGTCTGGCTGGCGCGGCGTATGAAGGAGGGGAGCGAGGGATGAGGGCCGCCCGGATCGTCGCCCGCGTGCTGCTCGGCTGCCTGTTCGTGTGGGCGGGCTGGTGGAAGCTGCAGGACACGATCGGCTTCGCCCGCCAGGTCACGGCCTACCGTCTGGTGCCCTGGGAGTGGATCAACGTCGTCGCGCTGTTCCTGCCCTGGCTCGAGCTGGTCAGCGGCTGGTGCCTGGCCGCCGGCATCTGGACCCGGGCGAGCGCGCTGCTGGTCGGCGCCCAGCTGATCGTCTACAGCGCCGCGATCGCCGTCGCCCTGGCCAAGGGCCTGACGATCGCCTGCGGCTGCTACGGGGTCGACCTGCCGATTTCCGGCTGGAACCTCGCGCTCAACGTCTTCCTCCTCGCCCTCGCCCTGTGGCTGGTGTGGAACCCTCCGCGCGCCCGCGGGTCCGGGCAGGATCAGGCGCCGTCCGGGGCCTGAGGGGCTGGCGGCGGCCGCGGGGATTTCCTACGCTGGAGACACTCCCCGTCCCAGGAGAACCATGCCGACGCCGAGCTTCCGCGACCGTGACCAGCCCCTGCGCGACGATGTCCGCACCCTCGGTGCCCTACTCGGGGAGGTCCTCGCCGAGCAACGCGGACCGGCCTTCTTCGAGCGTGTCGAGCGCGTGCGCCAGCTCGCCCGCGGCTACCGCGCCGCGGAGCACGGCGCCGACGCGCTGCAGGACGCGCTCGAAGGGCTCGAGCCGGCGGAGGCCGAGCAGCTGGTGCGCGCCTTCTCCGCCTACTTCCGGCTGGTCAACCTCGCCGAGCGCGTCCACCGCATCCGCCGTCGCCGCGAGTACCTGCGCGGCGATCAGCCGCAGGCCGGCAGCCTGGGCGACGTGCTCGAGCGGCTGAAGGCGGCCGGCGTCGGCGCCGACGAGCTGGCGGGCGCCCTCTCCGAGCTCAGCTTCGAGCCGGTGTTCACCGCCCACCCCACCGAGGCGGTGCGGCGCACGCTGCTGCGCAAGGAGCAGCGCATCGCCCGGGCCCTGGTCGACCGGCTCGAGCCGGCGCGGCTGATTCCTCTCGAGCAGCGCTCGGCCCTCGGGCGCATCCGCGAGGAGGTCTCGCTGAGCTGGCAGACCGACGAGCACCTCAGCGAGCGCCCGAGCGTCGCCGAGGAGCTCGAGACGCTGATGTTCTACCTCAGCGATGTCGTGTACCGGATCATCCCGGCCTTCTACCGCAGCCTCGAGGAGGCACTGCAGACCTCGTTCGGGCTGTCCCTGCCGGTGTTGCCGCTGTCCTTCGGCTCCTGGGTCGGCGGCGACATGGACGGCAACCCGAACGTCGGCTCGGCGACGATCCGGGCGGGGCTCGCGCGCCACCAGTCGATCATCCTGCGCCGCTACCGCGCCGAGCTCGGCGAGCTGTTCGAGGCCCTGAGCCAGTCGCGCGGGCGGGTCGCGATCGAGCCCGCGCTGGCGGAGCGCAGCGCCGCCTACGAGAAGCTGGTGCCCGAGGCGACGGCGAACCTGCCCCTGCGCTATGCGGACATGCCCTACCGCATCTTCCTCAGCCAGATCGGGGCCCGGCTCGACGCCCGGGAGCACGGGCGGCCGAGCGGCTACGAGGGGCCGGAGGTGCTCCACGCCGACCTGTCCCTGATCGCGGCGAGCCTGCGCGCCCATCGCGGCCAGAGCGCGGGCCTGTACCGGGTGCGGCGGCTGCTGCGCCGGGTCGAGACCTTCGGCTTCCACCTCGCGACCCTCGACATCCGCCAGGACGCCCTCGTCCACCGCCAGGTCGTCGGCGCCCTGCTCGGCCGGCCGGACTTCGAGACGCTGCCCGGCCCCGAGCGCACCGCCCTGCTGACGGCGGCGCTGACGGCCCCGCAGGATCCCGACGCGCCCTGGCCGGAGAGCGTGGCCTGCCAGGAGCAGCGCGAGGTGCTGCGCGCGATCGGCGAGGGCCTCGCGCGCTTCGGCACGCGGGCGGTCGGCCCCTACATCATCAGCATGGCCCAGGGGCCCGACGACGCCCTCGCCGTGCTGTACCTCGCCCGTCGGGCGGGGTTACGCGGCGCGGACGGGCGGGTGCCGCTCGCGATCGCGCCGCTGTTCGAGACCGTCGACGACCTGCGCGGCTGTGGCGGAACCCTGCGCGCGCTGCTCGACGATCCGGTCTACCGCGCGCACCTCGGCGACGATCGCCAGGTGATCATGCTCGGCTACTCGGACAGCTCGAAGGACTCCGGGCTCGCCGCCTCGCGCTGGGCCCTGTACCGCGCCCAGGAGGAGCTGGCGGCGGAAGCGGCCCGCTGCGGCGTGCGCCTCGCCCTCTTCCACGGCCGCGGCGGCAGCATCAGCCGCGGCGGCAGCAAGCCGCGCGCGGCGATCCTCGCCGAGCCGCCCGGGACGACCCGCGGTCGGCTGCGGGTGACCGAGCAGGGCGAGATCATCAACGCGAAGTACGGCCTGCGGGACATCGCGTTGCGCTCCCTCGAGCTCGCGGTCGGCGCCCAGATCGAGGCGAGCTGCCGGCCCGCGTCCGCCCCGTCCGCGCCGTGGCGCGAGGCGATGGACGCAATCGCCGCCGAGAGCCGCGCGCTGTTCCGGAGGCTGGTCTACGAGACGCCCGGCTTCCTGCAGTTCTTCCGCGACGCGACCCCGATCGACGTCATCGAGCGCCTGAAGATCGGCTCCCGGCCGGCCTCGCGGCGGAAACAGTCCGGCATCGCCGACCTGCGGGCGATCCCCTGGGTCTTCGCCTGGACGCAGACCCGCCTGATCCTGCCCGGCTGGTTCGGCGTCGGCCGCGGGCTCGAAGCGGCGCGCGAGCGCTTCGGCGCCGAGCGGCTGCGGGCGATGGTCGAGGGCTGGCCGTTCTTCGCCACCGTGCTCTCCGATGTCGAGATGGTCCTCGCCAAGGTCGACCTCGCGATCGCCGAGCGCTACGTCGCCTTCGCGGGCGAGGCAGGCGCGCCGCTGTTCACCCGTATCCGCGAGGAGCACGCGCGCACCTGCCGGGAGATCCTCGCCATCCGCGGGGTCGGCGCGCTGCTCGAGGACGATCCGGTGCTGCGGCGCGCGATCGCGCTGCGCAACCCCTACGTCGACCCGATGAGCCTGCTGCAGGTCGAGCTCCTCGGCCGCTGGCGCGCCGCCGGCCGGCCCGAGGGGCCGCTGGCCGAGGCGCTGTACACGACGGTGCGGGGCATCGCCCGGGGGATGCAGAACACCGGATAGGGCGTCCTATTCCCCCGCCAGCGCGCGCACCACCGCCGCCAGACCCTCGACGACCCGGGCGAAGCGCTCGTAGTCGAGGCTGTCGGGACGGTCGCTGACCTGGTGGTAGTGCGGATTCCTGAAGGGCGCGGTGTCGGTGACCATCACCGCGGGGAAGCCCAGCCGGCTGAACGAGGCGTGGTCGGACCAGTCGATGCCCGGGATCCAGCCGGGCGCGGCGACTCCCTCGCTCGGGAAGGCGGCGGAGTCCCGGAAGGTGCCGACGACCTGGCGCACCAGCGAGCGCGAGCCGAGCTCGCCGACGAAGGCGATGAAGTCGCCGGTGTCCGGATACAGCCAGTCGAAGGGCGAGGGGTAGCGCTGGCTGCCCGGCGTCGTGTCGTAGTAGCCGAGCGTCTCGAGGGAGAGCATCGCGACGATCGCCTCCTCCCGCTGCGCGCTGCGTTCGGCGTACACCCGGCTGCCCATCGCGGCGGTCTCGAAGTACGGGGGCTCCTCGTTGACGAAGGCGACGAAGCGCAGCGTGCGGGCGTGCTCTTCGCCCTGGAGCTGGCGCGCGAGCTCGAGCAGGGCCGCGCAGCCGCTGGTGTTGTCGTCGGCGCCGGGGCAGCCGGGGACGGTGTCGTAATGGGCGCCGAGCAGAACGATCTCCTCGGGGCGGGTCGTGCCGCGCCGCTCGACCTCGAGGTTGCGGACGGTGTGCGTCCCGACCGTGAAGGTCTGGCTCACGACGCTGTCGCCGAGCTCGGCGAAGCGGCTCTCCAGCCACTCCGCGGCCCGCGCGAGCGAGACCACGCCGCGGTCGAGGCTGCGCTCGCCGATCGTCCCGGCGAGGTGCTCGACGTCGGCGCGCAGGCGGGCGGCGCAGACCTGCTGGGCGGGCGTCAGCGCGGGCAGCGGGCCGGTGTGGGAGGCGCCCGGCATCACGACCATCCAGGCGACGAAGCCGGCGAGCGTCCCGAACAGGATGACGAGGCGCAGGATGATCCAACGCCAGCGGCGTTTCTTCTTCACGGTCGCTTCCGCCATCACAGCTCCCTGCGCATCTTCCGGTGCGGGATGTCGACCTCGTCGTAGACCGGCCCCTCGGCGACGAAGCCGAAGCGGGCGTAGAAGTCGAGGGCGTGCACCTGGGCGCTGAGCACCAGGCTGCGCCGCCCTTCCTCGGCGGCGATGGCGAGCAGCCGCTCGATGATCGCGCGGCCGACGCCGCGGCCCCGGACGCTCCTCTTGACCGCCATGCGGCCGATCGCGCCGGAGGGGGTCAGCCGCCCGCAGCCGACGACCTCCTCGCCGAGCCGGGCGAGGACGTGCCGGCTCGGGGGGTCGTCGTCGTCGAGCTCTTCCTCCAGGGGGACCTTCTGCTCGTCGACGAAGACCTCGCAGCGCAGCGCGAACAGCTCATCGCCGGCCTCGTCCCAGGAGACGTCGGAGACGGTCAGGAGGTTGTCCGCGGGGGTCGAAAATTCATCCATGACATCTGCGCCCGCTCGGACGTCTCCTCGATACAGCCCAGGCTTGCGGCTTCTCGCCCTGGGCGTCAGAATAACAGAAGAGCTTTCCGATCCACCACCGCCGGCCCTCCGCCGTTTCCCATAGGAGCACGTCGCCTTGAGAGCGCACAGAATCTGGCTGCCCGCGATCCTCCTCGCCAGTCTCCTCGTCCTGCCCGTCGTCGCCCAGGACGACGAATCGACCGTCATCGACACCGACCAGCTGACCGAGCGGGAGAAGGTCATCCACCTGCTCAACCGCGTCACCTTCGGGCCCAAGCCCGGCCAGGTCGACGAGGTCCTCGAGATGGGCTGGGAGAAGTGGGTCGAAGAGCAGCTGTATCCGGAGCTGATCCCCGACTACTACTGCGAGAAGCACCTCGAAGACCTCGGCTCGATCCGCCTGAGCTGCCGCGAGCTGCTCGACACCTACTACCCGCAGGTGCGCAACCCGAGCCCCGAGGAGCGCAAGCGCATCGAGCGGCTGCGCCGCATCCCGCGGGACGAGCTGATGACCTCGGTCGTCTACCGCGCGATCTACAGCGACTGCCAGATCAAGGAGGTGATGCTCGACTTCTGGCGCAACCACTTCAACATCACGGTCGAGAAGGACCAGTGCCGCTACATCGCCCCCGCCTATGAGCGCGAGGTGCTGCGCGAGCACGTCTTCGGCAACTTCGGCGACATGTTGATGGCGAGCGCGAAGCACCCGGCGATGCTGCTCTACCTCGACAACCACCTGTCCCAGAAGCCGCTGAACGAAGCGGAGAAGGAAGCCATCGCCGCGCAGGGCCCGAACCGGCCGCGCAACAGTGTGCGCCAGCGCGGGCTGAACGAGAACTACGCCCGCGAGCTGCTCGAGCTGCACACCCTCGGCGTCGACAACGGCTACACCCAGCGCGATGTCTGGGACACGGCCCGCGTCCTGACCGGCTGGACCATCGACCGGGGGCCGTTCACCTTCACCTTCCGCCCGGAGTACCACGACCTCGAGAAGAAGCGGGTGCTCGGCACCACGATCCGCGCGAACAACAGCGGCCCGATCGAGGGCGAGCGTCTGATCGAGGGGCTCGCGGCCGACAAGCGCACTGCGCAGTTCATCTCCTACAAGATGTGCCGGTACCTGGTCGACGACGAGCCGCCCGAGGAGATGGTCGACCGCATCGCGAAGGTCTTCCGCAAGAGCGAGGGCGACCTGCGCGAGGTGACCAAGGCGATCATCTTCGACGAGGACTTCTTCAACCCGCGGTTCTTCCGCAGCAAGTTCAAGACCCCCTTCGAGTTCACGGTCTCGATGCTGCGCGCCCTCGACTGCGAGGTCGAGAACATCCAGCCCATCTTCGACAGCCTGCGCACCATGCGCCAGCCGATCTACCACTGCGAGGACCCGACCGGCTACTACGACACCGCCGAGGCCTGGCTCGACCCGGGCGTGCTCGCCCTGCGCTGGCAGCTGGCCCTCGACATGTGCACCGCCCGCAAGCCGAGCCTGCGCATCCCCGACGACTTCTTCGTGCCCGAAGAGGTCACCGACCACGACGAGATCCGCGACGCGCTGATCGAGAAGGTCGTGCCCGACGCCCGCCTCGGCTCGACGACCCTGAAGGTGCTCGGCCGCATCATGGAGAGCTCCCAGGGCGCCGACTCGCGCACCTTGCAGCTGCGGCTGATGGGCATCCTGCTCGGCTGCCCGGAGTTCCAGCGGCAGTAGCGCCTCTCTTCCAGGCGAGCTCATGACGCGGCCCGCGGGGGCCGCGTTTGCGATGGGGCGGCGCGCTCCTCGCTGGAGCCTACCCTGCCGGACCGTGTGGTCGGACGCCGGCAGCGCAGGCCACCACTGGCGCTCTTGTCCGACTTCCGTCCGCTCGCTACCCTGGGACCTCGATCTCTGCGGAGGAAGCGCGATCGATCTCGTCACCGGCGGCGCCGGCTTCATCGGCTCGCATCTCGTCGCCGCCCTGTGCGCGGAGGGACGCCGCGTCCGGGTTCTCGACAACCTCTCGACCGGCCGCAGGACGTCCCTGCCGCCGGGGATCGAGCTGATCGAGGGCGACATCACCGACCTCTCGACCTGCAGGGACGCCGTCCGCGGCGTCGAGCGCCTGTTCCACCTGGCCGCGCTGCCGTCGGTGCAGCGCTCGGTCGAGGATCCCCTCCCCTCGCACACGGTCAACACGACCGGCACCCTGCACCTGCTGATCGCCGCCCGGGACTCCGGCGTGCGCCGCTTCGTCTACTCCGCCTCCTCTTCGGCCTACGGCGACACGGAGGTGCTGCCGAAGCACGAGGATATGCCCGCGCGGCCGTTGAGCCCCTACGCCGCCCAGAAGTACCTCGGTGAGCTGTACTGCGAGCAGTTCCATCGGCTGTACGGGGTCGAGACCGTCGCGCTGCGCTACTTCAACGTGTTCGGTCCGCGGCAGAACCCGCGCTCGCCCTACGGGGCGGTGGTTCCGAAGTTCATCAGCGCGCTCCTGAGCGGCGAGCCGCCGGTGATCTTCGGAGACGGCGAGCAGAGCCGCGACTTCACCTACGTCGACAACGCGGTCGCCGCCAATCTGCGGGCGGCCGAGGCGCCGTCCCGGGCCGCGGGCCGCACCTACAACATCGGCAGCGGCCGGCGCTACACCCTCAACGAGCTGCTCGCGCGGCTGCACGCGATCACGGGCACGACGACCGCGCCCCGCTTCGCGCCTGCCCGGTCGGGCGACGTCCGTCACTCCCTCGCCGCGATCGAGGCGGCGGGCACGGAGCTCGGCTACGAGGTGCTGGTCGACTTCGACCGCGGCCTCGAACGCACCGTGCGCGCCTTCCGCACCGAGCTGTAGCATGTGCGGCATCGCCGGCGTCTGGGCGAGCCCCGGCCCCCCTGACGCCCTGCGCGCCCGGCTCGACGCGATGACCGACAGCCTCGCGGCGCGCGGGCCGGACGGGCGCGGGGTGTGGCTCGACGCCGACGCCGGCCTTGGGCTCGGCCACCGGCGCCTGGCGGTCATCGACCCCTCGGAGCGCGGCGCGCAGCCGATGGTCAGCGCCTGCGGGCGCTTCGTGCTCAGCTACAACGGCGAGCTCTACGGCTTCCGCGCCCTGCGGGCGGAGCTGGAGGCCGAGGGCGCGCGCTTCCGCGGCGAGTCCGACAGCGAGGTGCTGCTCGCGGCTCTCGCTCGCCGGGGGCTCGAGCCGACCCTGCAGCGCGCCGACGGCATGTTCGCCTTCGCCCTCTGGGACCGCCGGCAGCGGCGCCTGACCCTGGCCCGCGACCGGCTCGGCATCAAGCCGCTCTACTGGAGCGTGCAGGGGGGACGCGTCTTCTTCGGCTCGGAGCTCAAGGCGCTGTGCGCGCACCCGGGCTTCCGCCGCCGCCTCGACCGCGACGCCCTCGCCCTCCTCCTGCGCTACGGCTACGTGCCCGCCCCGCACACGATCTTCCGGGACTGCTGGAAGCTCCCGCCGGGCGGTTTCGTCGTGCTCGACGCGCCCGCTGCGGCCACCCCGCGCCGCTGGTGGAGCGCCCGGGAGGTCGCGCAGCGGGGCCTGGCGGAGCCGCTGGAGCTGCCCGAGGAGGAAGCCGAAGAGCGCCTCGCGGGCGCCCTGCGCGCGGCGGTCGAGCGGCGGATGGTCGCCGATGTCCCGCTCGGCGCCTTCCTCTCCGGCGGGATCGACTCGAGCCTGGTCGTCGCCCTGATGCAGTCGCTGTCCCCCCGGCCGGTGCGGAGCTTCACGATCGGCTTCCGCGCGGAGGGCTACGACGAGGCGCCCCACGCCCGCGCGGTCGCGGCGGCGCTCGGCACCACGCACACCGAGCTGTACGTCGACGGAGCCCACGCCCGAAGCCTGATCCCGCGGCTGCCGACGATGTTCGACGAGCCCTTCGCGGACTCCTCGCAGCTGCCGACCCACCTGCTCGCGGCTCTCGCCCGTCAGGCGGTGACGGTCAGCCTGTCGGGCGACGGCGGCGACGAGCTCTTCGGCGGCTACCCGCGCTACTTCCTCGGCCCGGCCCTGCGCCGCCTGCGGCTCCTGCCCGGGCCGGCGCGCCGGCTGCTCGCCGCGGGGCTCACCGCCC
>JAUIEM010000674.1 GCA_030428695.1 bacterium | reverse complement strand
CCGACCGCCACCTCCGCGAGCCGCGCCGCGAGCGCGTCGAGCTGCTCGTCCCCGCGGCCCTGACGGCGCGATCCGCCGGCCAGGGTGCTCAGGCTGCCGGTCTGCCCGGGCTCGAGCAGCGTGGCGAGCAGGGCAGCCGCGCGCAGGGTGTAGGTGGAGCGCTCCTCCTGCCACCACGAGGGCTCGTACACCGCGCCTTTGACCTGCTCGCCGTGGAAGTCGCCGTAGGGGAAGACGTTGAGGGTCATCACCCGCATGTCGAGCTCGGTCAGGAGCGCGACGAGCTCTTCCCGCCGCTGTTCGAGCTCGTCGAGCAGGCTGTGGGGCCACCACAGGCCGAGGGGAAAGCGCTCCCCGGC
Source organism: bacterium (assembly GCA_030428695.1). The sequence continues at coordinate 1,595 of JAUIEM010000674.1, read as the reverse complement.
GGGCCGCGCGGCGCGTCCGGCGACCGCGGCCACCGGCCCGCGCAGCACCGCGCACAGCCCGTCGAAGTCGCGGTAGGGGTGGACGTTGGTGCAGTAGGTCAGGGGCAGGGCCGACCCTCCGGCCGACGCCGGCATCAAGGCTGCGCGGCGTCGCGCCGCTCGGCCAGGAGGGCCTCGAGGTTCTTCTTGAAGTTCGCGGCCTTGGCGTTGCCCGGGTCGATCGCGAGCATCCGCTCGACCGCCTGGAGGGCCCCGGGGATGTCCTTGTCGACGCGCAGGCGCAGGGAGGCGAGGTTGTGCCAGCCGAGCAGGTTGTCCGGGTGCCGACGCAGCAGCTCCTCGAGCAGCCTCCGGCTCTCCTCGACCCGCTTCTGCTGCAGGCGCAGCTGGGACAGGCCGACCAGGGAGTCCGGGTAGCCCGGCACCAGGGTCAGTGAGCGCTGGTACTCCTCTTCGGCGGTCGCGAAGTCCTGCTTCATCAGGGCGACGTCGCCGTGGACGCGGTGCATCTGGGCGAGGTAGGGCATCAGCTCCTCATCGGGCAGGACCGAGGCGTCGATCGAGTTCTTGACCGCGAGCTCCTGCTCGGTCAGCTCGATCTCGGGCTCGGTCGTGCTCGCGCAGCCGACGAGCAGGGCGGACAGGATCAGCAGGGCCGGACGGATCACGTTTCGAACTCTCCCAGGAACACCTCCAGCTTCTTCGCCCGCACGGGGTGCTGGAGCTTGCGGAGCGCGCGGATCTCGATCTGCCGGATGCGCTCGCGGGTCACGTTGAATTTCTGGCCGAGCTCTTCGAGGGTGAAGGCCCGACAGCCGATGCCGTAGCGCAGCTGGATCACCTCGCGCTCGCGGTCGGTCAGGGTGTCGAGGATCTTCGCGATGCGCTCGCGCAGCAGCTGGCGGGAGATGCCGAGGGTCGGGCAGATGTAGTCCGGATCCTCGAGGAAGTCGATGAAGTTGCCCTCGCGCCCGTCGCCGAGCGGCGTGTTCAGGCTGACCGGGCGGCGCGCCATCGTCACGACCATCTCCGCCTCCTCGAGGGGGATGCCGATCGTCTCGGCGAGGTCTTCCAGGCTCGGCTGGGCGCCGGTCTCGAGGAATATCTGGCGCGAGATCTCGCGCAGCTTCGCCATCTGCTCGGTCAGGTAGACCGGCAGCCGGATCATGCGGGTCTTCTCGCTCAGGGCGCGGGTGATCGCCTGGCGGATCCACCAGGTCGCGTAGGTCGAGAACTTGAAGCCCTTGCCGGCGTCGAACTTTTCGACCGCGCGCATCAGGCCGGCGTTGCCTTCCTGGATCAGGTCGAGGAAGCTCAGGCCGCGGTTGCGGTACTTCTTGGCGATCGACACCACCAGGCGAAGGTTGCCGCCTGACAGGTCGCGCTTCGCGCGCTCGTACTCGTCGAACACCACGACGATTTTCTCGACATGCTCCGCAAGCAGATCGGGCTCTTCAAGCACCAGCGAGCGCAGGCCCTGAAGCTCTTCGAACAGCCGCGCCCGGGTCGGCTGTGCGAGCAAGTTGGCGTGATCGGGGAGATCCATGCTCGTGCCAATATTTGCACAGTATCTCTGTGTAAACAAGCTCGGGTTG
>JAUIEM010000673.1 GCA_030428695.1 bacterium | reverse complement strand
CCCTGGGGGAAGCCGCTGCGCGCGGACTTCCGCGGGACATCGCGCGCGGGGCGCACATGTCAAGGCGGCGCGAGGTCCTCCGGCGGCAGATCGCGGATCGGAGGGTACCACTCGAGGAAGGACGGACGGTCATCCCGCGGGAACCAGAGGGTGATCGGCAGGGACAAGCTTCCGATCAGCAGGCCGCCCAGGCTGCCGAACCACTTCAGCGTGTAGGCGCTCTTCAGCTCGCCGTACACCGCCGCGTTGATCGGGGCCTCGATCAGGATGTAGGGCGGCAGCCCGACCACACCGGTCAGCACGTTGCCGATCTTGGTGACGATATGCTGGCCGAGGTTCCAGTTGTAGACCCGGTTGAAGTCCGCCATGCCGGGCGGCTCATTGGGGATCAGGCCGATCCGCCCGCCCCCGTTCGCGCATCCGAGCGCCGCGAGCAACAGGCAGGCGGAGGCGATGTGCCAGATGCGCATGCCGTTTGTGTCAAGACGGTCCATCGACACACCTCTGACAGGGCGCCGGAGCGCCGTCCCTGGAGCAACACCGTAGCGGATGCAAATACCATTCCGGCGCGCCGAGGTTGACCCCGTCCGATGCGCCGGGATCCTGCTGCGGACCCGGATGCCGCAGATCTCGGGCGCTTCGAGCCTTCTGCGCTGCTCGCCTGAGACTCGAAGCGCGCGATCTGAAGCGGCCTCCGGGCCCTCGCGACGAAATCCCGGTGAATCAGCCGGGTTGACGGGGGGAGCCGCGCAGCGCACAATGCGCGACGGATCGGCACGATGGGACGCATCCCGTCGGGCCCTGGCGTGGCACGAAGCTCTCCTGGAGGCTGTGATGAAGCTCGCGTTTCCGACCACCCGTGACCTCCCCAAAGACGTCCTCGCGGCGATCGAAGACGAAGAGGGCCGGCAGATCTGGCGCGATGCCTACAACTCGGCCTACACGATCTTCCAGGACAAGAAGCGCGCGACCCAGGGTGCCTGGCGCTCGGTCGAGAAGCGGTACGAGAAGGGCCGCGACGGCAAGTACCGTCTGCGCGAGGTCCGTGGCTGCGACTACTGAGCCGCCACGCCGAGCTCGACCAGCGCCGCGCCCTCCGACACCACCGACCCGACGATCACCGCGACCCCGAGCACCCTGCCCGCGGAGGGAGTCGTGACGGGGGTGCGCTCGTCCAGCCACGGTGCCGGGCCGTCGATGACGTCGAGCAGCTCGAGGCCGAGCGCGAGCTCGCGGGCGGCCTCGCGGGCGATCGACTCCTGCCGTGCGAAGCGACGCTCCGCCTGCTGAGCCGTCTGTAGCCAGCTGCGGGCGTTCTCGACCGCGCTCGTGGCCTGCTCGATTTGCGTGCTCAGGGTCTGCTGCGCCTCTTCGGTCTCCGGCGGGTCTTCGAGCTCGAGCAGCAGCAGCTCCTCCTCGGTGTCGCCGACCAGGCCCTCCGCGGCCCGCACCCAGGTGCGGGCGTCGCTGAGGTAGGTGCTCGCCAGCCGCGCCTGCTCTTCCGCCCACAGGAGCTGTCCACGCAGCGCGTCCCGGCGCTCGTCGAGGTTCTCGGGGAGCGGCGCCGGGCGCGCGAGCCAGGCGATCGTGTCGCCGACCGCCACGGTCGACCCCGGGGCGACCGCGAGCGCGACCACCTTGCCGTCGACCGGCGCCGGCAGCTCGACGCGGCGCTGGCCGGGCGGCGGCGGCGCGGGCGGGAGCCAGCGCGGGTCCTGGGTTTCCACCGGCAGGCTCGGCGGCGGGTCGCTCGGGGGAGGCGGCCGGGTCGGCGCCTCCGGAGTCCGCCAGGAAGGGGCGAAGCGCGCGACCACCAGCACGAGCATCGAGACCGCGAGCAGGCCGAGCAGCGTCGAGGCGGCCCAGGAGCTGCGGGCCGGCGCGGCGACCTCGAGCTCGACGTCCGAGCCGGGCGCCGCGAGCAGCCCGCGGGCGTCGCCAGCCGTCGCGCCCCC
>JAUIEM010000351.1 GCA_030428695.1 bacterium | reverse complement strand
GATCCAGTACTTCAAGGCCCACTACGGGCTGCCGCCCGAGCTGGCTGCCGCCCGCGGGACGGCCTGTGACGTGTCGTTCTGCCAGTTCGTCGTCCGGGAGGGCCGCCCGTTCGAGGTCTCCGACGCGCCGAACGACACCCGCATCCCCCAGCATCTGGTCGAGGAGTACGACATCCGCGCCTACCTCGGTGTTCCGATCGCGTGCGGGGGAGCCGTGCTCGGCTCGTTGTGCGTGATCGACACCGAGCCCCGCACCTTCGATGAGGATGAGTACGCCGAGCTGCGCTGCCTCGCGGCCCGCGTCTCGGCCCGTCTCGACGACCTCAAGGAGAGGCGACGCAGCGTCGGCGCGGCGCTGACCACCGAGATCTCGGGGCCCGCACTCGCCGAGCTGCGGCGGGCCTTCGTGCCGTTGCGGGAGAGCGTCGAGGCCTGCTATCCCGCCATGCCCGCGCTGCGCTCCTTCCTCGGCCTCGCGGATTGGATCGCGCAGGGGCAGTCGGTCTCGCCCCGCGTGCTCCAGCGCAACCTGCGCGCCGCCCTGCGCGCGCTCGAGGTGTGCGAGGAGGCGATCGTCGATGTCGACGCTACGCTCGGCGACTGCGAGGACCACGTCGAGGCGCTGGAGAACCTGGTCACCCCCGCCCCCGCGACACCGATCTCGACCGTGCTCGAGGCGGCGCAGGATCTGGCGCGCGCGGCCATCCGTCCGATCGGGGGCGCGCCCCTGCCCGACCTGCGCTACAACCCCCGCATCGCCGCTCCCCGGCCCTTCGCCGTCGCGCTGTTGACGACCAGCCTCAGCCTGCTCGCCCGGCACCTGGCGGCGCTGCAGAGCCACGCCGGGATCCGTATGAGTCTGCGTGGGGTCGGTGGTTGTGTCGAGCTCGCGCTCTCGTCCCCCGACCTGACCAGCGACACCGTCGAGCAGCTGGCCGCGCACCTCGACCAGCGCGTCGGACGGGACCCGACCGTCGCGATCAAGGCGGGGGGTGGTGCGTTGTGGCTGGCGTTCGCGGTGGTGGGGCGTTCTGCTTGAGCCCGGTGGATCGAACGGGTTGCCTCAGCCTTCGATCAGGCCGACCGTCAGGCCGCTCGGCTCGAGGGTGCGGACCCCGAGGGCGCGGTCGACGCGGTACTCGGCCTCGAGCTTGCAGCGCAGCTCTTCGGCCTCGAGCTGAGAGCCTACCAGGTCGCGCGCTGCCTGGGGGGCCTCGACGAGGTCGCGACCCGCGACGATCACGACTGCGTCCCTGCCCGCGGCCTGCGCGCGCAGACAGACGGCGCGGACGTAGAAGCGGTTGAACTGGCCCTCTGCGAGCGCCCTCGGCGCCTCGAAGGGGACCCGGACGGTCAACATCTGCCGCTTCTCGGTCTTGCGCAGATATCTGTAGGCCTTGAGGTTGTCGGTGAGCCAATGGGCGTCGTGCCGCTCGACCGCAGCGCGGAGCAGAGATTCCCAGGCCTCTTCACCGTCGAGGTTGAGCCGAGGGCTTCTGTACAGACGCTGGGCGGCTGCGTCGGCGGCGATCTCGGCGAGCATGGTCTGGCGCAGGGCGTCGTCGAGATGGCGGTAGTGCATGCGCGTTGTCCTCCTCGTGGTGTCAGGGGAGCAGGAGCACTTTTCCGAAGTTCTTGCGGTCCTGGATGTACTGATGCGCGGCGGCCGCCTCCGCGAAGGGGAAGGTCTGGTCGATGACCGGGTCGAGCGCGCCGCTCTCGACCAGCTCGACGATCTCGAGCAGCATCCCGCGGAGCTTGGGCGTGACGTGCCAGAGGTGCCCGAGGTTGATCCCGAACACGCCGCGGTTCTTGTCCATCAGCTGCAGGGGCTTGAACTTCGGCAGCGACCACAAGGCGCGGGCCGCCGTCAGCAGGCTGCGCTTCGTGCCTTTGACGGCAGAGCTCAGCCCGAAGCAGAACAGCCTGCCCATCGCGGCCAGGCTGTTGTAGCTCTTCGTGAACGACTTGCCGCCGACGGCGTCGATCACGATGTCGACGCCCTCCCCGTCGGTCAGCCGCGCGATCTCGGCCTCGAAGTCCTGGCTGCGGTAGTCGATGCAGTGGTCGACCCCGGCGGCGCGCAGCCGCTCGTGCTTCGGCCCGCTGGCCGTGCCGTAGATCTCGGCGCCCCGCCAGCGGCAGATCTGGGTCGCGGCCTGCCCGACGCCGCCGGCGACCGCGTGGATCAGCACGCGCTCGCCCCGCTGCAGGTTCCCGAGGCGGATCAGCATCAACCACGCGGTCAGGTAGTTGACCGGGATGCCGGCGGCCTTCTCGAAGCTGAGGGAGTCGGGGATCGGCGCGACCTGCGCGGCGGGGACGACGACCACGTCGCTGTAGCCGCCGAAGCGGGTCAGCGCGAGCACCCGCTGCCCGACCGTCAGGCCGTCGACGCCGTCGCCGAGGGCGTCGACACTGCCGGAGACCTCGTAGCCGACGACGCAGGGAAGCTTGGGGGCGTCGGGATAGAGGCCGACGCGCGCGGAGATGTCCGCGAAGTTGATCCCGGCGGCGGCGACGCGGATGCGTACCTCACCCGCGGAGGGCTCGGGGTCGGGGGCTTCCCGCACCTCGAGGACGTCCGGGGCACCGATCCGGGAGATCCAGACCTGGCGCATCGAGCTAGCTCTCGAGGCTCTTGATACGCTCGACCTCTTCCTCTTCCCGCCCGCGCAGATCCCACCGCGGCGGGTGCTGCGTGACGACCTTGATATCGGTCTTGGGGCAGATCTGGCAGGCGAGCCGGGCGTTCGGCTCGACCAGGGTCGTGATCTCGAGCCCCTCGCGCATGTTGGGCGAGGGGGGCGTGACCTCGCCCTCGGTGATCTCGACCTTGCACGAGCCGCACATGCCGAAGCCGTGGCAGTTCATGTACTTGTAGATGCCCGAGTAGAGGTTGATTCCAGCGTCGATCGCGGCGCGCCGGACGTTGGTTCCCTCGGCGACCTCGACGGTCTTGAACTCGTTGACGAATGTGATCTTTGGCACGGTATACCCTCCAGCAGGTCTGGTATTCTAGTCGATGACCTCGACAACTCAAGGTGGGCCCGGCCCGAAATTCCGGGCACGGGAGGCCCGGATGCCACTCTATGTCGTCAAGCTCGGGGGCAGCGCCATCACGCGCAAGGACGAGGACCGCGCCGAGGTGCGGCGCCCGCTCGTCGAGCGCCTGGCCGGGGAGATCGCGGCGGCGCAGGAGACCGGCGTGCAGCTGGTGCTCGTGCACGGGGCGGGCCCCTTCGGCCACGTGCCGGTGCGCGAGCACGGCCTCGCCGAGGGCTTCGCCCGGCCAGCGCAGCTGGTCGGCGTCGCCCGCACCAGCCACCAGATCCTCCGCCTCGGCATGATCCTGACCGAGCTGCTGCTCGGCGCCGGCCTCCACCCCCTGCTGCTCTCCCCCGGGGCGATCACGCGTTTTCGTGACGGCCGGCTCGAGGCCCTGGAGACCGCCAGCCTGCGCGCCTTCCTCGGCCTCGACCGGCGGCTCCTGCCGGTGCTCGGCGGCTGCCTGGTGCCCGACAGCGCGCGCGGGGTCGCCGTCGCCTCGGGCGACGTGCTCGCCCCCGCCCTGGGCCGCCTGCTCGGCGCGGATGCCGTGCTGCTCGGCAGCGATGTCGACGGGGTGTACGATGCCGATCCCAAGCGCTTTCCCGAGGCGCGCCCGCGACCGTCGATCTCCCCTGCCGCCCTCGAGGCCGCGGCGACCCAGGCAGAGGGCACCGTCAGCACCGACGTGACGGGCGGGATGGGAGGGAAGCTGCGCGCCCTCGCCCGCCAGCTCGGCGGCGTGCCGGCCTGCATCTTCGACCTGCGCAAGCCCGGGCGGCTCGCGGCGCTGCTGCGGGGGGAGCGTCCCGGCGGCACCTGGATCGAGGGGTAGCGGGCCGCGAGCCCGCTCTCAGCCCGAGGGCTTCTTGCTGAAGACCTTGTCGATGCCGTACTTCTTCATCTTGTTGAACAGCGTCGAGGTCGGGATCCCGAGCAGCTCTGCCGCCCGCGTCCGGTGCCAGTCGACCTGGTCGAGGGCGCGCGTGATCAGCTTCTCGGTGACCTCGTCGACGACCTGGCGCAGGGGCCGACCGATCCAGGCGTCGACGGTGTCGCCCGAGGACTCCGTCGTCTGCGGCCCCCCGATCTTCGGGGCGAGCACCGAGGCGTTGAACTCCTTCGCCCCCATCGCCTGCAGGCGGTGGATCTCGTTCTCCAGCTCGCGCACGTTGCCCGGCCAGTCGTACTCGAGCAGACGCTGCATGAAGCCCGGCCGGATCGGCACGCCCTCGCCGGCGAAGTGCCGGACCAGCGGGAGGATGTCGCTCTTGCGCTCGCGCAGGGGTGGCAGGCGGATCGAGATCACGTTGAGGCGGTAGTACAGGTCTTCGCGGAAGCGCCCCTCGCGCACCAGCTCCTTGAGGTCGCGGTTGCTCGCGGCGAGGATGCGCACGTCCACCTTGCGGGTCGTGCGGCTGCCGACCGGGCGCACCTCGCGCTCCTGGAGCACGCGCAGCAGCTTTTTCTGCATGCGCTCGGGCATCTCGGAGATCTCGTCGAGGAAGACCGTGCCGCCGGACGCGAGCTCGAACAGCCCCGGCTTGTCCTTGTCGGCGCCGGAGAAGGCGCCCTTGACGTGGCCGAACAGCTCGCTCTCGAGCAGGCTCTCCGAGATCGCGGCGCAGTTCTCCGCCCAGAAGGGGCCGTCCTTGCGCGGGCCGTTGTAGTGGATCGCGCGCGCGACGAGCTCCTTGCCTGTGCCGCTCTCGCCGAAGATCACGACCGAGTGGGCGGAGTCGGTCATCTTGTCGAGCAGGAAGAAGACCTTCCGCATCGCCTCGCTCTGGCCGATCAGGTCCTGGTACTGGTACTTGGTCTTGAACACGTCGACCGCCTGCACCAGGCGCTCCTTCTCCCGCTCGAGCTCGAGCTCGTAGGTGCGCATGCTCAGCACCGTGCGCAGGGGCTGCTCGAGGCTCGCGAGCAGGGTCTCGGCCACCGCGCGGTCGCGCTCGCTGAAGGCGGGCTCGCCCGGCTCGCGGCGGAGGTAGAGCAGGCAGCGCAGCAGCCCGTCGAGCTCGCCCGGCAGCGCGAGCTCGGCGCCGTTGCTGGCGCGGACGATCGCCTCGCCACCGCGCACGACCTCGGCGAGCAGGTCCGGTTCGTTGCCGGCCTCGAGGCGCGGATAGCGGAACACGACCCGCCCCTCTTCGAGCAGGTACAGCCGGGCGTCGGCCGCTCCCGCATGGGGCCCGGCCAGCTCGACCAGCGCCCGGAACAGCGCCTCGAGGCTGAGCGGCTCGGCGAGCAGGCGCTGGCCGAGGGCGAGCGCGGCGCGACCGGTGCGGCTGTGGGCCAGCTCGCTGACCTCATCGCTCGGAGGCCGGGCCGGGCGCTCGCCGGAGAAGCTGAAGTGCCCGCTGTCCGAGGCGAGCGCCTTGGCGAGGGCCTGCGCGCAGCGGCTGAGCAGGTCCTCGGGGGTCTTGCCCTCGTCCGGGAACACCACCGAGCCGAGGCTGGGCCGCGGCCGATAGCGCAGGCCGGGCTCGAGGGCCGCGAGGTCGACCTCGACCCGGGCCCGCTCGAGCACGCGCCGGGCAACGACCGACACGCCGTCGACGTCGGTGTCGCTGAGGATGACGGCGAGCGTGTCGTCGTTCCGCCGGGCAGGCACGTCGAGGCTGCGCAGCGCGCTGCGCAGGCGCTCGGCGGTGCGGCCGAGCACGAAGCGGGCGGCGCGCTCGCCGTGCTCTTCGCCGAGCTTCGCGAAGCCGGCCAGCCCGATCATCACGATCGCGAGCGGGCGCTCGAAGCGCTTGGCGCGGTCGAGCTCGACCTGGAGGCGGTGGGCGAAGTACTGCGCGCTGTACAGGCCCGTCCGGTCGTCGTGCAGCCAGACCGCCTGGGACAGGGGCTGGTGCCTCGTCGCGGCGGACAGGAAGGCCTGGGCCCGGCGCCGCACCTCCTGGACCTCGCCGCGGCCGAGGAAACGGTCGCTGTCGGGGCTGGCGAGGGTGCTCCACAGGCCCTTGAGCAGCAGCAGGCACTCCCGCCACGCGGTCGCCGCGCCGCTCTCGTCGCCGAAGGCGGCGGAGGCGTCGGCGAGGGTGGCCAGCGCCGCGCCGCGCTCGAACACGTCGTCCCCCGCCAGGCCGAGGGCGCGCTGGGCGAGGGACAGACCCTGCTCGACCCGGCCATCACCGACCAGCAGGGTCGCGAGCTGGCGGTCGATGCCGCACAGCAGGCCCCCCGCGCCGCAGCCTTCCGCCAGGTTGCGGGCCTCGAGCAGCTGGCGACGTCCGCGGTCGGCCTCGAAGCGGGAGCGGGCGCGCAGGTACAGGGCCCGGGCACAGAGCGCGGGCCGTTGCTGGGAAGCGCCGAGCCGGTTCGCCTCCTCGGCGTGGCGGGCGGCCTGCGGCAGGTTGCCGCGCTCGATGTAGATCGCCGCGACCAGCGCGCCGATCTCGGGGATCTCCTTGAGCATCGAGGCGCGGCTCGCCATCTGCGCCGCCGTGCTCGCCGAGCGCAGGGCCCGGTCGAGGTCGCCGACCCGCAGCTGGCATTCGGCGAGCAGGCGCCGGGCGAGCAGCTCGAGCCGGAAGTCGCCGAGGCCGAGGGCGTGCTTCAGCCCCAGACGCAGCCCGTTGAGGGCCTGACCGGGCGCCCCGAGCAGGCAGTGCAGCCAGGTCGCGGCGAGCTGGTTGCGCAGGGCCGCGCCCTGCTCGCCGACACTCTTGCCGCGCAAGAAGATCTGGCGCGCGGCCTTGAGCTCGCCGGCCTCTGTCAGCAGGCTGCCCTGCGTGAAGAGGCACTCGGCGAGCAGCTCGCGGTTGCCGATGTCCTCGCAGCCCTTGACCGCCTCTCCAGCGAGCTCGCGCGCCTCCTCCAGCCGGCCGAGGGCGCCGAGCACCTTGGCCTTCTCGTTGAGGGAGCCGAGGAAGACCCGCCGGCCGCCGAGCTTCCGGGCCTCGCCGACCGCCTCCTCCGCCGCCTCCAGCGCGCGGCCGAGCTCGCCCATGTCGAGGGTGACCGAGGCGATGTTGGCGAGGGCGGTCGCGACGGCGCCGGGGTTCTTCAGCTCCCGGAAGATGTGGACGCAGCGGACGAAGCTCTCGAGGGCGGCGGTGAGCTGGCCCTTCATCGCCTGGACGCAGCCGAGGTTGTTCGCGGCCCCGGCCGCCCCGGACTTGTCGCCGAGGCGCTGGAAGATCGCCTGGCAGGCGCGGTAGCGGGCCATCGCGTTGCTGAAGCGCCCGAGGCTGAACTCGACGGCCCCGATCTGGTTCAGGGCGCGGGCGAGCAGCACGGGCAGGTGCGCCCGCGTCGCGGTCTCCTGCGCCTCGGTCGCCAGCTCGAGGGAGCGCCGCGGCCGGCCCTGGAACAGCATCAGCTGCGAGAGCAGGCGCGCGCTCTCGGACTTCCCCGCCAGATCGCGGAAGCGCCGGCTGCGGTCCTGGGCCTCCTCGAGCACCGTCAGGGCGGTGTCGTAGCGTCCCTTCTCGATGTGGACCTCGGCGAGCGCCCGCAGCACCGCCGGCAGCTCGCGCTCCGCCCCGGCCTCGCGCAGCCGGGCGAGGGCCTGCTCGTGCAGCTCTTCGGCGCGCTCGTAGCGGCCGCGGCGGAAGTTCAGCCGGCCGAGGGAGGCGAGGGCCGAGCAGGACAGCTCGACCGACTCGAGCTCGCTGGCGGCGAGGAACTCGCTCTCGGCGACCTCCCACTTCGCCTGCTCGAGGGCCGCGCGCCCGAGCAGCAGGCGCAGGCGGGCCCGCTGCTCCGGCCGCGCTCCGGAGCTCGCGAGCGCCTCGCGCAGGGTGCTCTCGGCGTCGGCGGCCTGGCCGAGCAGCAGCTGGCCTTCGGCCCGCAAGGTGCGCAGCGCGGCCGCCTTCTCGCGGTCGGCCGGGCGGGTGGAGCCCTGCAGGTGCTTGAGGGCGATCGCCGCGTGCTGCAGGGCCGAGGGCACCGCGGACAGCCGCAGGGCGCGCTCGGCCGCCTCGCTCGCGTAGGCGACGGCCTGCTCGGCCAGCCCCGAGGCGTCGGCCTGGCGGGCGAGGCGCTCGAGCAGCGGCACCGGCGTCGCGTCGCCGCGATGCTCGGCGAGCTCGGCCGAGAACAGCTCGAACAGCCGCTGGTGGATGCGCAGCCGCTCTTCCTCATCGAGGCCGTCGGCGGCGGCCGCGGCGACCTGCTCCTGGCGCGCGCTGAAGCGCAGGCTCTCCCCGTCGCTGCGCTCGATCAGCCCCATGCGCTCGAGGTGGCAGAGGCGCTCGAAGATCGCGCCGATCTCCTGCTCGAGGCAGATCGCGAGCTGGTCGAGCCGCACCGGCCCGGCCGCGAGGTGCAGGTGGGCGAGCACCTCGGCGAGCGCGCCGTCGATGCCGCGGGCGCGGCGTCGCGCGACCTGGGCCAGGGACTCCTGCACCTCGGCGTGCGGCAGCAGCGTCCAGCTCTGGGTGTCCGGGTCGAAGCGCAGCTGGCCCCGCTCGTCGAGGTCGCGGATGAACAGCTCGACCCAGCCGGGCACGCCGCCGGTCACCTGGTGCAGGAGCGGCCCCTCGGCGGCGGTGTGGTGCACGATCGCCTCGACCATGCGCCGGGTCGCGTGCAGGTCGAGGGGCGGCACCGCGAGGGCGGTCACGCCGTCGAGGGCGAGCAGGGGAGCGACGGCCGGGTGCTCCGGAGCCTCGCTCGCCGCGATCACGGCCAGCGGGCTGCCGGTCTCGGAGATCTTGAACACCAGGCTGAGCAGCAGATCGGTGACCGGCCCGTCGAGGCGCTCGAGGTCGTCGATCAGCCACAAGCTGGGCTGGTGCTCCGCGACGGCGAGCAGCTTCTCGGCGGCGGCGAAGACCATCCGCCCGCGCAAGGTCTCGTCGGCGGAGAGGCTCGCCTCGTCGAGCTCGCCGAGGGGAGCCGGCATCGCGCAGCCGGTGTCCCGCAACAGGTTCTGCAGCGCCCCGACCGCGCCCTGCTCGGGGGTGGTCAGCAGCACGCGCAGGCCCTGCAGCTGCACCTTGAGCATCACCTCCCGCAAGAGCCGGCTCTTGCCGATGCCGCGGGCGCCGGTCAGCACGGCGAGCACATGCCGCGCGGGGTTGAGCTCCTGGCTGCCGAGTCCATCGGCGGCGGCCGGCGTCGACGGCAGGAGGGCGTCGAGGTCGCGCAAGGCGCTGGTGCGCGGCACGGCGAGCTCCTGCGCGGGATCTTCGGCGCTGCCCGGATGCTCCCCGGCGAGGCGCTCGAGGGCGAAGCGCTCCAGGCTGGTGAGCAGGCGCTGGTTCCCGACGAAGGGCGCCTGGCGGTAGGCCGCGCCGGTCGGCGCCTCGACGAACAGGAGCGGCTCCGACGTCCCGGGGAGCGCGTTCAGTGCCGCCGCGGCGCTCGCGAAGCGGCGGCCGGGGTCCGGCTCGAGCAGGCGCATGATCCAGGCCGCGAGGGACGGCTCGATCAGGTCGCTGACCAGCTCCCCGGGGCGCGCGTTCAGCCGCCGTTCCAACGACTTCATCGGGTCGGCATCGGGGAAGGGCGGCGCGCCGGACACGATCTCGTACAGGGTGGCTCCGAGGCTGTACAGGTCCGCCCTTCCGTCGATCTCCCCGCCGCGCACGACCTCCGGCGCGACGTACGGGATGGTGCCGCGCACCGAATCGAGGCGGTTGCCGCGGGTGCCGACCATGCCGAAGTCGACGAGCTTGACGACGGGGCGGCCGTCGTCGTCCGCGGAGACCAGCAGGTTGCCCGGCTTGACATCGAGGTGGACGAGGCCGGCGGTGTGCAGGTAGTTGAGCACCCGCAGCGCCTGCACGATCGGCAGCAGCCACTCCGCCGGAGGATGCGCGGCGCAGAAGCTGGAGAGGTTCTGCCCGGCCACCAGCTCGGTGGTGTAGTAGTAGCGCTCGTCGGCCTGCCCGAAGGCGAGGGCCCGCGCGAGGTGCGGATGGCGGAGCCGCGAGATCAGCGCGAACTCGTGCCGGAAGTACTCGAGCCGTCCGGGGTCTTCGGCGACGAAGCCGGCGAGCAGCTTCAGGGCGCACAGGCTCTTGTCGCGCTGGTCCTCGACCTTGTACACCGCGCCGCCGCCCCCGGAGCCGAGGGGCTCGAGCACGCGGTAGCGGCCGTCGAGCAGCTGCCCGCACAGGGAGTCGGAGGTTGCGCTCATCGCGTCGGTCTCGCGGGCTGTTCAGGGGACGGGGTCGATGCGGCATTCTACCCGTTGCTCCGGCGCTTGGCCAGATACGCGGGTCAGACCTCGTCGAGGAGCCAGGCGCTGCGCTCGGTCTGGCCGAGGCGCTCGCGGACGCCGGCGCACGCGTCGGCGATCTCGCGGTTGTGCTGGAAGCGTCCGGAGCAGGCCTTGACGCCGACCAGGCTGAGGTGGACCAGCGCGGCGCGCCAGGGATGTCCGTCCCGCGTCCCGAGCACGTGCCCGCGCTCGCGGTCGCGGTCGTCGTAGTGCGAGACGATCGTGGCGTCGAAGCGTTCGCAGACCGTGCGGCACAGCTGCTCGGCCTTTTCCCAGGCGACGATCATCACGAAGTGGATGCCGCCGACGTGCCCGAGATAGGCCTCGTCGGGATCGCACTCCTGCAGCGCCGCGGCGAGCAGCGCGGCGGTCTCGGTCAGCACCGCGTCGCCGCGGGAGAAGCCGTACTTGTCGTTGAAGGGCTGGAAGTCCTCGAGAAGGGTCTGGATCTCACTCTCCGCATCCCGGTCGCCACGCGCAAGGACCGCGGCCGCGCGAAGTCGATCGCGCGCCGTATCCGTGTCGCCGGCGGCGAGCGCGGACTTCGCGCGGCACACGAACGGACGGGCCGAGA
>JAUIEM010000350.1 GCA_030428695.1 bacterium | reverse complement strand
TGGCTGAACTCGTGAGACGGCCTCGTAAACCCCTCCCCTACATGTTTGTCCTACGACTGCTCGAAAACCATGTAGGGGCGGGGTTTACCCCCGCCCGCCGATCTTGTACAGAACTTACGCTGAGGTCAATATCTTCCGTGCGCTACACTTGCAGGTGCGTTCCTATGCGGATCCGGCGATGCCCATCGACATCTCGAAGCTGGTCGTCAAGGCCTCGAACCCCACCCAGCAGAAGCTGCTGCGGAAGGCGGTCGCGATCGCTCTGGAGCGCAGCGGCGAGCTGGTCGCGGGGCACCCCCTGCTCGGTCGCTTCGACCTCGATGTCGGGGAGCTCGCGCTGGATGTCGACACGCCCGCCGACGCGACCGTCGAACAGCTCGCCTCTGTGCTGACCCGGCGCCTGCTGGAGACCATCCTCGGGCCGGGAGGCGCGTCGCGGGTCGGCGGCGCGATCGCGGTGCCATGGGGCAGCGAGGCGGTCGCGGGGCTCGCCGAGGCCGACGTCCGCCAGCTCGAGGAGCGCATCCTCGCGGCCCTCGACAACAATGGCGACCTGCTCGCCTTCCTCGAGGTGCGGCTGCGCACGCTGCTGCAGTGGTTCCACGAACCGGCGGCGGAGGAGGCCTTCGCCGCCGACAAGCTGCGCGCGATCCGCCGCTCTCTGCACGGGGCGCGCACGAGCTTCTCGATCTCCGCGCAGCTGCTCGAACAGCGGGGCGTGCGCTGGCGGCGGATCCCCGACCTGCCCGACGACCACCCCGTCGACCTGGTCTGCCGCGAATGCTCGGCCGTCGTCACCCTGATCGAAGAGCGCTGGTCGCGGCGCGGCAAGGCCCTGCAGCGCTCGGGGCGCAAGCTCAAGCAGTTCGTGCAGCGTGCCCTGACCGCGATCGCCGAGGCCGAGCCGGCGCGGGAGCCGAGGGGCGAGCTCAAGCCGCTCGCCAGCCCGGCGGTGCGCGAGCACCTGTTCCACCACGGCTGCAGCCTCGAGTTCGCCGAGTCGCTGGTGTTCGACAACGTCAAGCTCGAGGCGCGCGGGCGCGGCGAGTTCGGCCTCGGCTTCTACTGCTACGAGAACAACCCGCGAGGGGCGGCCGGCACCGGCAAGCTGTTCTCGGGGCAGCGCGGCCACGAGGAGTGGGCGGTCGTGCAGTTCAAGGTAGCCGACGAGATCTTCAACAAGTACATCCAGAGGAAGCTGACCTTCCTGACGCCGGAAGAGGACGTGCAGGAGGTCTTCGACGACGACGCGAACCTGACCCGGCAGATGACCTGGAAGCAGTTCGTCGACTTCAACCGCAGCCGCAAAGAGAAGCACAAGAAGGGCAAGAAGAGCTGGGGCTACCAGTACATCAAGGGCCCGCTGATGCCCTTCCGCGACGACCCGGGCATCCGCCAGATCCGCTTCCACCACGAGGGGATCGACATGCTCAACGACCCCGAGGTCGAGCGCACGATCGTCGACCGGGGCCGCACGTAGGGCGCGTCAGGGAAGAGCCCGGCCAGCGGGCGCGCCCGCATGCACGGTTTCTGCGCCTCGCTCGCTCCGCCTGTCACCGCTAGAGGAACCCGATGTCCGCGCTCCCCGACCTGCTCGCGTGCCTGGCGAGCTCCGCTCCCATCCCCGAACGCCGCCGCGCCCTGCTCGCTGTCGCAAAGATTCCGGGGGAAGAGGCGCAGCAGGCGCTGCTCGACACCCTCGCGGCGCCCGAGGGTCTCGCGATCAGCGCCGCCCGCGCCCTCGCCCGCCGCGGGGAGCCGGGAGCCGGTCCGGCCCTGCAGGCGGGTCTGCGGCGGGAAGCCGCGGTCGCGCGGGCCTGCGCCGAGGCCCTCGCCCGGCTCGGAGAGGAAGACGCCCTGCCCGCGCTCGCCACGCTCGCCGAGGAGGCGGAGGAGGACGAAACCCGCGCCGCGGCCGTCCGCGCGGCCGCCGCCCTCGGCGACCGCGCCGTCGCCCTCCACGGCCTGGAGGATCGCAGCGCCCGGGTGCGCGCCGACGCCCTCGGAGCGCTCGCTCAGGGTCCGGACGCCGAGGTCCTGGCGGGTCTGCGCGCGGGCCTCGCCGACCTCGCCCCGGAGGTGCGCAGCGCGGCCGTGCGGGCGCTGGCCCGGGCGCCCTCGCCGGAGCGCCGGCTGCTCCTGCGGGGCACCGACCCCGACCCGGTGCTCGAGGTCGAGCGGCTGCGGGCCTGCGCCCGCGCCGTCTTCGAGCTGCCGGCCGAGGCGCCGCTGCGGCAGCTGTGCGACCCGCTCGGGGCGGGGCGGCTGGAGGGGCGCTGGCTCGAGTCGCTCGACGAGGGCGGGGCGGTCGAGGGCTGGCTGTTCCGCTTCGACGGCAGCGGCGAGGCCTTCGACCCCACGCTCCCGACGCCGCGCCGCTTCCGCTTCGGGCTCGAGGGCGGGCGCCTGCGCCTCGACTTCGACGGGACGCACCTGCTGCGCTGGCAGGTCCGCGTCGAGCCCGGCGAGCTGTGCCTCGAGCTCGCCCCCGATCCGCTCTTCGGCGGGGACGCCCCCGACGAGCCGACGGAGTGGGTGTACTGCGCGCGATGACGGACGCCGCGCTCGAGCTCGCCTTCCTCGGCCCCCCGCGGGTCTGCCTGCGCGGGCAGGCCGTGCGCTTCGACACGCGCAAGGCCCTCGCCCTGCTCGCCTACCTGACGCTGAGCCGGCAGACCTTCCAACGCGCGACCCTCGCGGCGCTGCTCTGGCCGGAGTCTGAGGAAGGGCGCGCCCGCAACGCCCTGCGCCGCACCCTGTCGACGCTGCACAGCGGGCTGGAGAAGCGCGGGCTCGTGCTCGGGCGCTCCGCTGTCGGCCTGGACCCGACCCTGCGCTACGCCCTCGACGTCGACGACTTCCATCGCCTGATCGCCGCCTGCGACGCCTGCGAGCACACCGGCCCCGGGCCCTGCGCCGCCTGCCTCGCGCGCCTCGAGGAGGCGACCCGGCTCGCCACGGGGCCGCTGCTCGAGGGCTTCGAGGTGCCCGGGGCCGAGGACTTCTCCCGCTGGCTGGACTTCCAGCGCGCCGAGCTGCGCGACGCGCGCTGGCGCGCCCTCGAGACCCTCGGGGCCGCGGCGGAGCAGCGTGGCGAGTGGGACCGGGCCGCGCGCCTGACCCGCCACCAGCTCGAGCTCGCGCCCTTCGAGGAGGGGGCCTCCCGGCGGCTGATGCGGATCGCGGGGCGGCGCGGCGCCTGGGCGGAGGGCCAGGCGCTGTATCGGGGGCTGGTCGAGCGCCTCGCCCGGGAGCACAGGCGGGCCCCCGAGCCAGCGACCCAGGCGCTGCACCGCGCCCTGCTCGAGCGCCGGCTGGGGACTTCCTCCGCGCCCGCCGCGGCGCCGCAGGGCGCGCTCCCCCCTCCTCCGCGGGCGCTGCCGGCGGCGGCGACCCCGTTCATCGGTCGGGAGCGCGAGCTCGCGACGCTCCTGGCCTGGTTGGAGGAACCGGCGACGCGCCTCGTCACCATCGCCGGGCCCGGCGGCGTGGGGAAGACGCGCCTGGCGATCGAGCTCGCCGCGCGCCTGCAGGAGAAGCGCGCGGACGGCGCCCGGCTGATCTGCCTCGAGGGCCTCGACGCGCCGGAGGGCCTGGCCGGCCGCGTCGCCGAGGCCCTGCGCCTGCCCTTCGACAGCGGGAAGGACGTCGAGACGCGGCTCGGCGATGCCCTGCGGCACCGCTCGCTGGTGCTCCTGCTCGACAACTTCGAGCAGCTGGTGGCGGGCGCCCCACAGCTCGCCCGCTGGCTGGCGGAGGCTCCCGGGCTGCAGCTGGTCGTCACCTCCCGCGAGCGGCTACGGCTCGGGGCGGAGCGGCTGTTCGAGCTCGGCGGCCTGCGGCGCGACGAGGGGGACGAGGCCCTCGCCCTGCTGCTCGGCTGCGCCGCGCGGGCGGTGCCGCTGTTCGCGACCGATGCGGCCGGGCGCGAAGCCCTGCGGGAGGTGTGCGAGCTGCTCGAGGGACATCCGCTCGCCCTCGAGCTCGCGGCCTCCTGGCTCGGCCTCGTTCCGCCCGCCGGGCTGCTCGCCCGGCTGCGCGCGCGGCTCGAGCTCAGCGCTGGCGGCTTCGCTGACCTGCCCGCCCGCCAGCGCGGCCTGCGCGGGGTGTTCGACACGACCTGGGAGCTGCTCGCTCCCCGCGAGCGGGCGAGCTTCGCGCGGCTGACCGTGTTCCGGGGCAGCTTCTCGCGCCGGGCCGCGACCGCGGTCGCCGACCTGTCCCTGTCCTCGCTGCTCGCGCTGAGCGACCGCTTCCTCCTGCGCCGCGACGGCCCCGGCCGCTTCGCCCTGCACGGCCTGCTGCGCGGCTACGCGGCCGAGCAGCTCGGCGCCCCCGCGCGGGAGCGGCTCGCCGCCCGCCACGCTGCGTACTTCGGGACCTCCCTCGCCGACGCCGCGCCGCGGCTGTGGAGCGCGGAGCAGCGCGCGGTGCTCGAGGCGCTGGCCCCCGACCTCGACAACCTGCGCGCGGCCTGGCGCCACGCCCTCGTCGCCCCGGACACCGCCTGGCTCGAGGCCGCCGTCCCGCCCCTGTGCGAGGCGCTGGTGCTGTGGGGGCGCCTGGCCGAGGGGGCGAGCCTGTGCCGTGCGACGCGCGCCGCGCTGCCGGAGGAGTCGGCGCTCCACGGCAGGCTCCTGGCCCGCGAGGGCATGTTCGCCCGGCGGCTCGGCGCGGAGGCCGCCGCGGAGCTGCTCGACGCCGCCCTCGCCCGGCTCGAGGACGACGCCGAGCGCGCCTTCGCCGCGATGCAGCGCGGCCAGCTCTGCCTGGCCCGCGGCGAGCACGCGCGCGCCGAGGAGCTGCTGCGCGCGAGCCTGGCCTCTGCCACGGGGCGTGGCGACGCCCTCGGGCGCACCCGCTGCCTCGGCCACCTCGGCGAGCTCGCCCGCCTGCGCGGCGACTTCGAGGCCTGCGCATCCCTGCAGGAGGAGGCTCTAGACGCGGCCTCCGACGTCGAGGTGCCGTGGATCTACGGGAACCTGCTCAACGACCTCGGCATGATCGCCGGGGCGCGGGGCGACTACGCCCTCGCCCGCCAGCGCTTCGAGGCCGCGCTCGAGCGCTTCCGCGCCCTCGACGCCCGGGCGGGCGTCGCCGCGAGCCTGCAGAACCTCGCCTCGGTCGCCTACTTCGAGCAGGACTACGAGCGAGCACGCGCCCTGCGTGAGGAGAGCCTCACCCTGTGCCGCGCGCTCGGTCACCGGATGCAGCTCGCCCGCGCCCTGACGGCCCTCGGCAATGTCGAGGAGCGGCTCGAGGCGGTCGAGAGCGCGACGGAGCGCTACGCCGAGAGCCGCGCCCTCGCCCGGGAGCTCGGCGACCCGCTCGGGGAGAGCCTGGCGCTCAGCTCCCTCGTCGGCCTGCGCGTGCGTGCCGGCGACGGCGCCGGGGCGCGCGCCGACCTGCGGGCCCTGCGCGCCCTGCTGCCCGGGCTCCCCACCGCCCAGGTCGCCCTGCACGCGGTCGTGCAGTACGCCGAGCTGCTCGCCGCCGAACACCGGGTCGAGCGCGCGGGGGAGCTCGCGCGGGCGGTCGCGGCCGACCCGCGGGTCGAGGCCCAGGTGGGCCGCGCCGCGCGGGCGCTGCTCACGCGGCTCGGGCTGCCGCTCCCGGAGCCGGGCCCGGCCTGCGAGCCGGGGACGTTGCTCGCGGCGCTCGGCGAGATTTCCGAGGTCGACTGAACCCGCCCCTGCGCGTCGGCGTTCCACCTGCAGAACCGGTTCCCCCGAACACATCGCCGTCCCCCTGCCACAGGAGTATCCCCGTGCGCCTACGCTCCCTGTCTGTCCTCATCCTGTTCCTCAGCCCCCTGCTCTCCGCCCAGGACAAGATCCCCCTGGTGCTCGGAGAGGACGGCCGCGTCGAGGTCGAGGAGGTGCTGAAGCTCGCCTCCGACATGACCGGCCGCCGCATCGTGATCGACCCCGCCCTGCAGGGTGTCCACCTGCGCATGGTCGACGACGGCGCGGTCACGATGAACGAGCTGCGCGTGCTGCTGTCGATGCACGACATCGAGCTCGTCGACGCGGTCGTCGACGGCAAGCCGCTGCTCAAGGCCTACCTGCAGCGCAACATCCTCAGCCGCGAGATCGGCAAGGTCACGCGCTTCTTCGGCGCCGAGGATCCCCTGCCGGCGGGCAACGAGGTCGTCACCGCGGTCGTCGAGCTGCGGGTGGCGAACGTGCAGCAGGTGTTCGCCCAGATCCGCTCGGTGATGGCCCGCGACCGCGACCGGCTCGGGAACATTATGTACGTGTCGGGCTCGACCCGGCTGATCATCACCGACAAGGCGGACAACGTCGCCTACTACAAGCGCATCGCCGCCGCGCTGGACCAGCCGCCGAGCGCCCTGAGCAACCGGGTGCTCGCGCTGAAGAACGCGCGGGCCGGCGAGCTCGCCGCCCTCCTGCACAACCTGCTCCGGGCGCGCGCCAACGTCCAGAACGAGCGCGGCCTCGGCACGACCGCGCAGCCGCAGATCCTGTCCGACGACCGCACCAACCAGCTCGTGATCATCGCCCAGGAGGAGGAGTTCCCGATGTTGCTCGAGCTGGTCGCCCAGCTCGACATCGAGGTCACCGCCAGCCTCGGCGTCGAGCATTGGATCTACACCCTCGCCCACGCCAACGCCCACGAGCTGAGCAACGAGCTCAATTCCCTGTTCCGCGGGACCGTCCGGGTCGTCGCCAGCGGCCGTACGAACACCCTGATCTTCGAGTCTGCGCCTGGCGCCCGGGCCGAGCTGGAGGCGCTGGTGCGCTCGCTGGATGTTGCGGTCGAGAAGGCGGAGGAGTAGCCGCCGTCAGCCGCTCGAGTCCGCCGCGCCGATGCTCGGCACGACAGGCTCGTCGGGACGCTCGGCTGGCGGCGGGGCGGGAGCTTCCTCGGACTCCGCGGCGGGCCCGAAGCCCGGGATCTCGAGGAAGCTGACGAAGCCCTCGTCGCACAGATGCAGCGTGAAGGGCTCCCCCGCGAAGGCGCCGGCCATGCCCATACCGAGGATGACGAACTGCAGCTTGCTCTGCTCGATGTCCGCCTCGACCGCCTCGCGGTTGGCCTGGATCCCGACCCAGTAGACCCCGTCGACCCGGGTCAGCTTGACCACCGCGCCGCGCTCGGCGCGGAACACGCCGGCCTCGGTCAGCGCCGCTGCGAGCTGCTGCGCGAGCTCCTCGTCGACATCGCGGTGGTACAGCTCCCCGGCGAGGACGTCGAGGCGCTCGCCGTGGGCGGCCTGGAAGCGGAAGTCCCCGAGCCAGTTGTAGACCAGGTACAGCGCGGCGATCGCGACCAGCGCGATCACCAGCCGCTTGGCGGCCCCCTCCCCGCTCGCCGGCTGCAGGCTCACGCCTCCTCCCCGGCTTCGGCCCGGCAGGCCACGCAGGGGCACAGGTCGCGCAGGAAGGGCCAGGTGTAGATGCCGGTGCTGTGGCCGTCGGACCAGCTGATGCGCAGGCCGTAGCCGCCGGACAGCGAGGCGTCCTCGAGGGCGACCGGGGGCGACTGTTCCTTCTCCATCGAGAAGGGCCCGACCGCCTGGCCCATGTTGCCGTGGCCGCCGCGGCACTCGACGCAGGGGCAGACCCCGCGCAGTCCCATGAAGGGGTAGGAGGAGACGTGGCCGTCCGCCCACTCGATCTCCATGCGCGCCTCGTCGCGGTAGACCTGGATGTCGCGGGCCTTCGTGCTCGCCTTCATGCTCAACCTCCGCGGGTGGGCGCGGGAGCGCCGGCGTAGAGCGCCCCGATCTCGTCCGCGTACTTGCTGCGGATCACGTTGCGCTTGATCTTCATCGTCGGTGTCAGCTCGTCCGTCTCGACGCTGAACTCGGTCGGCAGGACCGTGAACTTCTTGATGGTCTGGTAGCGGGCGACGCGGGCGTTGCACTGCTCCTCGATCGCGCGCTCGAAGTACTCCCGCACCCGCGGGTGGGCGGCGACCTCGGGCAGGGTCGCCGCCGGGATGCTCAGCTTCCGGCACAGCTCCTCGATCCCTTCGGGGTCGAGGGAGAGCAGGGCGCACAGGTAGGGCTTCTGCTCACCGACCACGACCGCCTGGCCGATCCCGGGGATGGTCTTGAGGTAGGCCTCGAGCTCGGCGGGCGCGACGTTCTTTCCTCCGGACGTGATGATCAGGTCCTTGAGGCGCCCGGTGATGCGCAGGTTGCCGTCGGCGTCGATGCTGCCCTTGTCGCCGGTGCGCAACCAGCCGTCTTCGGTGAACAGCGCGGCGGTCTTTTCGGGCATGTGCAGGTAGCCGCGGGTCATGGTCGGGCCTTTGAGCAGGATCTCGCCGTCGTCACCGATCTTGAGCCCGACCCCGTCGAGGGGACGTCCGACGCTGCCGAACACGGGACGGCGCAGGTCGGAGACGGTCGCGACGCCCGTCGTCTCGCTCATCCCGTAGCCTTCGTAGACGCAGATCCCGAGGGAGGCGAAGAACTCCTGCGTGCGCACGGAGATCGGGGCCGCGCCGGTCGCGGCGAGCTGCAGCCGGTCGAGGCCGAGCTTCTGCTTGACCTTCGAGATCACCAGCTTGTTCGCGAGCCAACGGCTGGCCGTGTGGCAGGGCTCGCCGCTCTGGACCTGCTTGCGGAAGCAGTCGAGCTCGGTGCGCATCGCCCAGGCGGCGAGCTTCGCCTTGACCCCGGTCGCCTCGCCGAGCTTCGCCTGCAGCGCCGCCTCGAACTTCTCCCACACGCGCGGGACGCCGAGGAAGACGGTCGGCCGGACCTCGGTGAGGAAGTCCTTGATCTGCTTGATGTCCGGACAGAAGTAGACCTCGCCGCCGGAGTCGAGGTGCAGGAGGTTGGTGAAGACCTGCTCGGCGATGTGGCACAGGGGCAGATAGCTGATCGTGCGGTAGCCGCCGTCGGCGCGGAGCGCGGGGAACAGGTCCATCAGCGCCTTGCCGACCCGCACCAGCCCGTCGTGGCTCAGCATCACCCCTTTGGGATCCCCGGTCGTGCCGGAGGTGTAGATCAGCAGCGCGGTCGCCTGGGGGTCGAGCCGCTCGAGGCGTGCGTCGAGCTCGGCGTCTGGAACCTCCCGACCGCGCGCCTTGAGCGCGTCGAGGTCGAGCACGTCGGCGCGCGGCGAGGAGGCGGCATCCATCGTGACGAAGCGCTCGACGGCGATCGAGCCGTCCTCCTGGCAGGACACGTACTTCTGCAAGGACTCCGCGCCGTCGCACACCGCGATCTTCGCCCGGCAGTTCGCGACGATGAAGCCGACCTGGCGCGGGGTGTTCGTCACGTAGATCGGGGCGGGGACGCCGCCGGCGGCCATGATCCCGAACTGACACAACACCCACTCGACGCGGTTCGCGCCGACGAGGGCGACGCACTCCCCGTCCTGGTGGCCGAGGGCGATCAGGCCTTTGGCGATCGCGCGCACCTCGCGGTAGTAGTCGGACCAGCGCAGGCCGTGCCAGGAGCCGTCCGGCGCGCGCCGGAAGATCGCCTCGACATCGGGCTTGCGCTGGGCCTGATCGGCGATCTGGTGGACCAGGGTGTGACGGCGGCCCATCGGTGGTCCTCCTCGGGAAGCGGAAACGCGGACCGGGATTCTACCGGATGCGCGGCGAAAGACATCGGCGATTGTTCCGGGGACCGCAGGGGCTGCCGCCGGATCCCCCCGTCCTGCGCGGGAGAGGAATGCGGACGCACGCTCGACGCAGTGCTCATTCTTGCCGTGGGCGTGGACCCTGCGATATCATCGAGCACACCCCCGACAGAGGATGCCCCGCCCGCGTGCTCTTCGAGAACCAGCACAGCAAGAGTCTGCAGTACAAGCGCGGCAGCTACATCCGCGTCAGCGAGTGGTCCCTGCCGCGCGCGACGCCGGAGGAGTTCGAGCGTATGGTCGAAGACTGTGCGGTGGTCTTCGACGCGCGGCTCGTTCCCAGGAAGCACGCGGGGACGGTCCTCAACCGGAGCTGCCAGACCCTCGCCAGCGTGCTGCGCGAAGACCACGGGCAGACCGTCTGGCGCGCGTTCCTCGGCAGCGAGAAGCAGGGCGAGATCTTCGACGTCCAGGCCTGCAGGCGCGTCAAGGAGCTGCTGATCCTCGGCTTCAACGGAGCGCTGTGCGCCTTCGAGCTCGAGACCGGCAAGCACCGCTGGGCGGTCAAGCTCCCGGGCAGCAGGATCCGCGCGCTGCGGGTTCCCAGCGACAAGACCGCGGTGATCGTGCACGGCACCTGCTCGATGTTCCGGGTCAACCTCACGGGCCGCGTCGAGTGGGAGACCTTCGGCGCGGCGAGCTTCGGGACGGGGCTGCGGCTGTGCAAGGATGTCATCGAGGTGCGCGATGTCGACCGCAACATCTACCTGATCGATTACAGGACGGGCGATTTCGCCATCCGTCCGCCTCCCCTCGCGGAGCGCATGGGCGTCCCGACCTGAGGGCCTGGGATTTGCCTTGCTCTCCGCGGCAGCTTCTATAAAGTACACGGTCCGCCAGGCAGTGCTTGCCGCGCTCCGCGACCGAATCAGCAACTCCAGAGACGACGGATACCGCAGTGACTGAAACCGAAACGACAACTGATGGCGCTCTCGATGCGAGACTCGAGCGGCAGGAACAGATCAAGCGCTTCCGCAAGCTGCGCGAGGGGATCGAGGCCGGCATCCTCGCCTCGAAGCGCGCGCTGAAGGGCGACGATCTCGACATCGCCGTCGAGAAGCTCAAAGATCCCCTGACGAAGATCGAAGAGCTCAAGGAAATCCTCGACGGCCAGAACCTGATCCAGGTGCGCTCCGTCGCGCGGGTCGCCGACGACCTCCAACGACAGAGCCGTCGGGTCGAGACCGCGCA
>JAUIEM010000349.1 GCA_030428695.1 bacterium | reverse complement strand
CCGGTCGATGTCGACGCGCTCGAGGTTTCGCTTCGTCCCGCTCGCGTTGTTGAGCATGGGCCGACCGTTCTCGTAGCCGAAAAAGAAGTACGGCTTCGGTGTCCCGGACTCGTTCTCGATGCGCTCATCGAGGACGACAAACGCGCCGGCCTCGCTGCCGAACTTGACGCGATACCTCACTGGCATATCATCCGGCTTCCGCGTTACCTGGCCAGCGCTGAGGAGGACCTCGAGGGTTGCGGAATCGGCGCGATCCGTCGTTCCACTTCGCCACAGCCACTCGTCGACTCCGCCGCCCTGACGGATCGGAAGCGGGAGGTCACGCGGGACCGCCCGCAGCACCGAGAACGCCTCGACCAAGTTTGACTTCCCCGAGCCATTGGGCCCGATGAGCACATTGAGCTGGCGCAGAGCCAGCTCGTGAGAGCCAGGTCCAAAGGAGAGGAAGTCGCTGAGTGTGATCCGGTCGAGCATCTTTATCTCTCCTCGCGCAAGCGGTCTATGGAGACGCGCTGCGGAGCCTGCTTCTCGCAGGCGGCTTCGGCGTCCACCGGGTCAGCCCGACGAGTTGTCCTCTCCGAAGACCTCCCGGAAGATGCCACAGAGGGGGAGGCCATGGGCAGCGCGGGCTCTCGCAGATTCGGCGACGATCCTCACCGCAGCTCGACGATACGCCAGCTCTCTTCCTCGCGAGCGAGCCGGAAGCGGAGGCCTTCGCCGTCCTCTTCCCCATCTATGACGAAGACCGCTGTGACCGCCAGACTCGCTTCGTCGCCATCGATCTCGGCCTCGTGGACCGTGAAGGACTGCAGCCGCAGTCCATGCTCGAAGACGGCGCTGGTGAACGACCTTGCCCAGCTCTCTTCCCGCGCGCGCCAGTCCGCGGTGCCCAGGCTGAGCGCGGCCTCGCGGTCCACGGCCTGGACCGCCCGCAACCAGCTCTCGACGGTCGCCTGTGGTGTCGATTGGTCGTAGGCGGGGGCACGCTGCAGGGTCATCTCCATCGCGACGATGTCCTCCGCCCCCTCCCGAAGGAGCGTGCCGGTCTCGATCCAACGGTCGCCCTCGACGGTGATGTGCCAGCGCATCGTTCCGCCGGGCACCTCCATGGTCCACACCAGCCCTGCCTGTTCGAGCTCGACGACCGCGTCGACGGGTTGTCCGTCGCCGCGGTAGGCGCGCAACATGTAGCGATTCGTGGCCCGCTCGAAGCAGATGATGCCGAGGCTGATGTGGACGGGATCCGCCTGCCCCGCCTCGATTCCGCGCCCCTCGACCTGCAGCACCGCGCCGTCGAGCGCGAAGCGCACGCTCTCGGTCTGCTCGAAGGTGTGGGTGGCTCCCGGGCGACGGAACCAACCCTCGCCGTTCCACTCCCCGACGAGGAACTCGAGCGCCCGCATCTCGGGAGGGCTCGTCTGGGCGCAGCACAGCGACGCGGCGAGCGATACGAAGACGACAGGATACACGTTGCGCACGTCGGGGTCCTCCGTGTTGCAGCGCCTGCATCGTAGCAGATCCCGGCCGGGGGCGGAACGTGTCGCGGCCGCCGCGGCTTGATGCTGCGGTTCAGGTCCAGTATTCCTGACCCGATGGACGTTTGCTGGACGTCCTCTCGTGAACATGTCGCATGGAGAGCAACCGATGGCGCCGCGCTCCGCACTTCGAGCCTGCTGGACCCTCGTGGCGCTGGTCGGCGGCCTGGCCCTGCCGCTGCAGGCCGATATCGACCACAGCAGCCCCGAGGCCTTGCTGCGCTCGACGCAGGCCGTGCTCCTGCAGGGGGACCGGGCGCGTGCGTCGGGAGCTTTCCATCCGCAGCAGCTCGAGATCAGGACCTGGGTCGCGGAGTGGGGCTACTCCCTGGGCACGACCCAGCAGGTCCTGAAGCTCGAGGTCCGAGCGGATTGGGCACTTGCGCTGTGCCGGCACAGCTACGAAGGCGGGTATGTCGAGCTCGCCCCGCTGCGCATGTGCCGGCTCGACGAGCGCTGGTATCTGGTCTCCACAAGTGAAGAGGTCCAGCCCGCTGCCCCCGCATGGATCGAGGAGCTTCAAGACAGCTGGGCCAGCGAGGAGCTGCGCCTGGCTCCCTTGCCGGAGCTGGTGCCGGGCACCCCTGTGGCGCTGTCCGACTCCGTGGTGTTCCACGAGCTGCGCGTCGAGCTCGAGGCCAGCGCGCACCTGCAGCTCCGGCTGCGCGTCGAGGGCGCCGGCGAGAGCGGGAGGTGCTTCGCCAACCTGCGAAACGCACGCGGGGAGTACCTCTACAACAGGATGGGTGCCGAGCTCGACTTTCCCATCTACCTGGCAGCCGGGGTCTACCGCCTTGCCTGCGGCTCCGAGCCTTCCTCCTCCCTCGCCATCGAGCTGCTGCGCGTACCCGAAGAGGCTCTTCCCGACAACATCCTGGCGTGGGATCTGGAGGATAGCCAAGAGCTCGCTCTGGAACCCGGCGCGTGGCTCGAGCTGACCTTCGAGACGGAGCGGCCCCGCGAGCTGGCCTTTGCTGTCACCGAGCTCGAGCGGCCAGCCGGGGAAGCAGCCCATCCCCACATCGTCCTGTCGCTGGGGCAGCGCCTGCGGGGCACGGAGCTCGTGCTCGGCGCGCTCGACGCCGGGTGCCACAGCCTGCGGCTGAGGAACCAGTCCCGCGAGGACGTCCAGCGCTTTCGGATCGAGGCCTGGCCGTTGGAGACGCTGCGCGGCGAGATGCTCGTCCCCGGCGAAGCGCGCGAGGTGAAGCTGCGCTCCGACAGACCCGGCCTGGTCGAGGTGGACATCGCCGAGCGTGGGCTGTACAGCTTCAACTTCCGCCCAGAAGACCGCGACGCGCGGCTCAGGAGCTTCCTCTACCGCGACGGCCGGGCCCACTCCGGCGTGCTGTTGGACGGGGAGGCCTGGCTGGCACCAGGTCGATACGCGTTCGTCTTCCCCCACAGCCGCCGCGACACCCGGGCCCGCATCCTCTTGCAGCGCAGGCCCCATCTCCGCGAGGGGGAGCCGCAGGCCTTCGAGGTCTTCGAGGAGGGCAGCTTCGCGGCGGGTTTCTCGTTGGCGCGCAGCCGCCAGGTGCGGCTGAACGTGGACCGCGAGGCGGGCAGCCGCTGCTTCGTGCAGATCCTCCAGGGCCGCGCCGGGATCGCGCAGCAGGCTCTGGACGGGTCCGGGCGCCTGGAGCTGTCTTTGCCAGCGGGCGCCTACGAGGTAGTGGTCAGCAGCCAACGCCCGACCGCCGGCGAGCTGCTGTTGTCGACCGCCGCGCCCGAAGCGCTCCGAGCTCCGGCTGGAGCTCGCCGCATCGCCCCCGGTGACCGGGTGCGCCTCGAGCTCGAGCCCGAAGTCCCCAGCGACCACTACCTGCACCTGGACGAGCCGGCTCCGCTCCTGTTCGAGACCTCCGCGACCGCTCAGGGCGAGCTGCAGCTCGAGGTCCGCGGCCTCGACTATCCCTGGGTCTCCGAGCGGGAGATCTTCGACCCGATCCACATCCTGCGCTATCTGCCGGCTGGAGTCTACCGGGTCCGACTGACCACAGAGGGGGGCGCCGCCGAGGCGGTCGAGCTCGGCCTGTCCGCCGCTCCGCTGCTGGAATCCGGGAGACCACTGCGGCTCCCCTTCGGACCTGAGCGCCGGAGCGAGGCCCTGGTGCACATCGAAGTGGCAGGTCGTTACTGGTTGCTGTGCGACGAGCCAGCCTGCCAGTTCGATCTCCTGTGGGCGCATGATCGCCAGGCCGTCAGGGAGGGCCGGGACGACCTGGAGAGGGACGGCTACACGGCCATTTTCCTGCCCGGCGGAGGGATGCTCCGCAGCGTGCAGCTCGAGGCGGGGGACTACCTGCTCGACGCGGTCTCGCAGGATGGGTCGGCGGGGGAAGCGACGTTCGAGATCCGACGGCTCGGAGACTGAGCTGAGGGCGGGCGACACAGCAGGGCCAGCCCGGACGACCCGATCCGGCTGGGAGGTGCAGGGCTGCGCCGCTGCCGCGCCGATGCGGCGCCCAGGTCATGGTCCGGGGGTCGCCCGGGCAGCGCGGCCTGGCGCTTGCTCCGCCCCCTGTGCTCCGCGTCAGGACAGCGCGAGGCCCTGCCGGCGGAACTGCGCCTGCACCGAGGGACGGTACAGGACACGCAGGGTCAGGATGCCGAGAATCGTGCCGAGGGGGAAGGCCAGGCAGGCGAGCGTCGAGAGGGCCGTGCAGTAGAAGTGCCCCGAGCGCCGGGCGAGGTTGTTGCCGACGAAGAAGAGCAGCAGCGCGGGGACCACGAAGAACAGGCTCTGCACAGCCAGCGTCGCGAGGACCGCATCGCTCAGCCGCCCGCCCCGCCAGAGGTACAGCCCGACGAACGTCGCGAAGATCCCCACCGGAATCAGGGCGAAGACGCGCCAGGCTGTGGCGAGTCGGGCGAGGTTGCGCTTGTCGCGTTCGCGATGCCGCGAGAGAAAGTCGCCGGAGGCCAGCCAGGAGTTGGCCCGCTGGTCGGGAGGGCGGGGGGTTCGTCGATCGCGCACGTCTGTTCCTCCTTTGCACGTGACGCGGAGGACGAAGCGAAGAGCGTGCCGGACACCGGCACTGCCCGTCCGGCGGATCGCGACGGGCGACGCCTGGTCGAGGACACCGAGCGCTGGCGCGTGACGCCCGCCGGACAGCGTGCCCACGGGAAGCCGACCGGCCCCCCATCGAAAATCGCGACCGCCCCCGCGGTCGCGATTCCCCACGACACCTTGCGAGCGGCTACTCCTCGCTGATCCGCATCTTCCGCCGGATCCGGCGCAGCAGCTGGTCGAAGGCTTCGCGCGAGCTGTCGGAGCTCTGGCCCTCGAAGTTCGAGAACAGGCGCCCGCGCTGGTCGTTCGGGTCGATCTCCTCGCCGGCGCGCCGGTACAGGTTGATCGAGAACTTCGCGCTGCGGTCGAGCAGGATCGCGAGGGCGTCGTGGACCATCGCCGCGGACTCGGGGTTGGCCGGGAAGCTGTACTGCCCGAGGTGGTCGGCGTGCTTGTCGGCCAGCGCCGACAGCCCGGGGATCTGCTCGCCGCGGTACTCCTCGTCGAGCCAGCTGCGCCAGGCCCGGTCGTCGAAGCGCACATCGGAGCGGCCCTTGGTGAAGCGCTCGTCGGCGGCCCACTTCTCGCGCAGGGCGTCGCGCTCCTCGGCGCTCAGCCCGCGCGGCACGCAGTCGGTGCTGCGCCGCACGTAGGTCCACCACTCGTCCGCGACGTAGCCTTCGTCGGTCTGGCCGTGGATCTTGGCCGCCGCGGCGTAGGCGTCGTAGAGCTGGTTGGCGGCGCGCTCGAGCATGTCGCACATCGCCGTGTAGTGCTCCTTGTCGAGCTGGTTGGCGACCGCCATCCCGTCCTCGTCGTGGGTGACCAGGGTCGACGTGCTGACGACCTCGTACTCGGAGGTGTCATCGCCGAGCATCCGCGTGATCGCCGACTTCTGCCGCCGGCGCTGGGTGCGCAGGTTGAAGTGGGCGGCGATCTGGTAGATGCCCGGGCGCAGCTTGACCCCCGGCTCCATCGCGAACTCGATCGCGAAGCTCTGGTCTCCCTGGACCAGGAAGGAGCTGCGGCGGATCACGTCGTCGAAGAACATCAGCTCGCCGGTGACCGAGGTGCTGGCCGGGAAGCGCGACGTGCCGGGGCAGACGATGGTCAGCCTGCCGCCGCGGTCTTCGACGTAGGCCGCGTTGAGGGTCATGTACTGCTTGGTCTCCGCAGGCAGCCCCTGCCCTTCACCGACCTGCTCGCCGAGGTCTTCCTCGTCGACGATCTTCAGCCGCAGGGTGTTCGACTCGCCGACGGAGTTCTCGAGCTTGAACTCGTAGTTCCCCTTGTCGAGGTCGGAGGGGAGGGTGACGATCACGCGGAACTTCCCGTTGCCGACGTCCATCACGTTGAGGACCATGCACCGCTCGTCGCCGATGAAGGCCTTGAGGTCCGCCTGCGCGCCGACGTTGGAGCCGATCACGGCGACGTTGCCGTCGGCGGCGGCCTCGCCGTTGCGGACGGTCGCGCCGTTCTTGAACTCGAAGCCGTCGATGCGCGGCGCCTGCTGCGCCAGCGCGGGGGATAGCAGCGCGGCCAGCAGGCCGGCGCACAGGATCAAGCGCATGGTGTCTCCTCTCTCTGGGCCGCGGTCGGCCCCTGCGATCGCCGAGGGCGGGAACGACTCCCGCCCTCTTCCATCATCCGTACTCCGACCGAATTCTCAATCGAAGACTTTTTCCTTCAAGAGCACATCCCCGCCCGCCTCGGTGAAATAGGACACGGACACGTCGTCGATCAGCGGCGACTGGGAGAAGTTGCCGTAGGTGTCGTCGATCACGTTCGAGGCCGCGAGGTCGAACTCGTACAGGATGCGCTCGTCGTTGTAGAGCAGGCCGTCGAGCGGGATGCCGGAGGCGGCCTCGGGGTCGGTCCACTCGTAGTCGGTGACGAGCTGACGGTCGATGTTCCCGCTCGAGTCGAGCACCCACACGTTGACCAGCACCGAGGCGCGCTGGGCGTCGGGCAGGTCGCTGTTGTTGTCGGGCAGCACGCCGGTCCAGGAGAAGACGCCGAGCTGCAGCGGGTAGCCCGAGGCCGGGAAGCGGTCGAACATGTCGAGCACGTTCTGGTACACCGCGCCGTCGTAGCGGAAGGCGAACTGGCCGTCGGCCGGGTAGTACAGGCCCCCGGTGCCGGAGAAGGGCGTCGCGGCGTTGTACACGCGCACGTCGTCGATCGTGCCGTTGGCGGCGAGCAGCACCTGCTTGTCGTCGCCGTCGGTCGAGAAGGTGAAGACGCCGGTGTTCGCGATCGCCTGCTCGCGGACGATGCAGCCGACGTCGAACACGTCGAACACGCCGCCGGGCTCCTGGTTGAGGCGCACGAAGCGGAAGTCGAGCCGGTCGGCCTGGTTGTCCAGGGTCGCGTATTCGAGATCCTCGGCGTTGGTCTTGTCGGCGAAGACCTGCTTCTCGGTGCCGGTCATCTCGTCACCGTCGACCCAGATCCGGCAGATCCCCTCTTCGCTGGTCGCGTTGTCGTCCCAGGCGATCACGAAGTGGTGCCACTCGTTGGCCTTGATGTGCTTGAGCTCGTCGAAGCGCACGGCGGTCTCGGTGCGGGCCCACAGGCCGCGGAAGGGCGTGCCGTTGTGGTCGTAGCCCTGGCCGACGGTCGTCACCTGGCTCTCGACGATATCGAGCGGCGGCCAGAACATGTTCGGCTCGTTCGAGTGCCACTGGTAGTTGTCGAGGTCGACCGGCTGGGTCAGCCCGCCGCCGAAGGAGCTCGCGAAGGCCTGGGCCTCGGCGAGGCTCTCATCCTTGGCCCGGTAGTGGACCTGGTCGGGCCAGTTGGCCCCGGTGCCGCCGACGCTCTCGAAGTACAGCCGCGTGACACGCAGCTGGCCGCCGAGGTTGCGGGTGACGAACATCTGCGTGCCGACCGTGACCTGGGACTGGTTGTAGTGGTTCAGCAGGGCCTGGTTCTCGCCCGCGGTCGAGACGTGGAACAGCCCGGACACCACCGGCACCGGCTCGTCGTTGACCGCCCAGTCGTGGTCGGGGCGGTACCAGAACTCGAGGGCGCCCTTCTTCGAGCCGACGTTGCGCAGATCGGACTCGACGATCGAGCTCGTCGAGCTGTAGTTGTCCGCGGCGGCGCGGTAGCGCAGCATGCGGCGCATGCGCGGGGTGCCGAGGAAGTTCCCCTTCTCGGACATGTACACGCCGTCGAGCAGGCGCTGGCCGGTGTTCGGGAAGCCGCGCGGCGAGGCGCCTTCCCACACGTTGTCATAGGCGGTGTTGACGTCGGGCAGCTCGTCGGCGTCGACCCAGCCCGCCGCGGAGTAGTCGGCATCGAACAGGTCCTCCGGCGCGACCGCCTGGGCGGTCTGCTGGAAGGTCAGCACGAAGTCGGGCTGCTTGGCGGAGTCTTCGAGCACGATCACCGACAGGCTCTCCGGCTGGATCTCGATCGAGCCCATCCGGTCGAAGAGCTGCCCGGAGCTGGCGAAGTCGTTGTAGCGGGGGTCGTCGGGGCGGATCATCACGTTGTCGCGGGTCGCCGTGTAGTCGGTCCACTCGGTGATGAAGTCCTTCTGCGAGGTGTGCCCCTTGCTGTCGAAGACCTTGACCACCGTGCGGATCTCGCTCTGGGCGTAGAGCGCGTCGTAGTCGCCGCCGTTCGGCTCGCCGACCAGCTCGCCGAGGGAGGTGATCTCGAAGATGCCGCGCGAGTTGAAGCAGGCCTCGGTGGTCATCGACGGCACCGCCGAGCCCACCCGCCCGTTCTCGGGGCTGTACAGCCGCAGCAGCTCGGCCTTGTCGACGTTGTAGGAGCCGGGCGTCCCGTGGTGCGCGCTCTGCCAGTTCGGGTTGAAGTTCGCGCACAGCATGTCGACGAAGCCCTCGCGGAACAGCTGGTTGAACAGCTCGCCGTTCGGCTCGCCCGAGGTCTCGTCGACCGGCCCGGCGTTGCGGATCGAGGGGTCGATCGCGTCGTTGATGCCGTAGGAGGCGAAGGGGTCGGCGCTGGTGTCGAGGTTCGCGTCGAAGAAGATCGAGCGCAGGTGGGCGTGCGACTTGATGCCGTTGTTCGACTGCCGCGCGGAGATCAGGATGTCCGCGATCTCGCCCGCCTTCGGCAGGCTGTCGTTCAGCTCGTAGGCGATCGTGTCGCCGCTGGTCTGGGCGCTGTAGTCGATCGGCGGGATGAACATCCAGCCGGAGCGGAAGGAGTAGCGGTCCTCGACCTTGATGTCGCTGGTGGTCAGCGAGACGCCGTAGTTCAGGTCGAGCAGCGTCGGGCTCTCTTCGATGTAGACCAGCGGGATGCGCCCGCCGACGCCCGCGATGATCGCGGCCAGCACGACCTTGCTCGCCGCGTTGATGTTGATCGGCGCGCGCCCGAGCAGCACCTCGAGGTTGGCCCGCCCGTGCAGGTAGCTCGACGCGCTCGGCGTCGCGGCCAGCTGGTCGCGCCAGGTGTGCGCGGTCACGTAGTTGCTGATCAGCTTGTAGTCTTCGATCGCGTCCTCGCCGCCGTAGCTGGTCTGCATCGCGTAGAGGTCGAGCAGCTCGCTCTTGGAGTGGAAGCGCCCGCCCTCGAGGTCACGCCGGAACGCGAGCATCGCCGCGCCCCCGTTCTCGCCCTGGTACTCCAGCGACACCACCGGGTTGCGCCTGTTGTCGGCCTGGGTGGCGTACTGCGCGATCGCCGCGCCGAGCTGGTCCATCAGCCGGTCGAAGTCGTTCGGATGGTTGAGGTCGATCAGCGCCTGGGTGTCGACGATCTTGACCCGGTAGCGGTCGAGGCCGCCGTTGTAGGTCTGGCCCATGTCGCCGATCATCGACGGATCCTCGGCATCGACCAGGCGGATGTCGTACTGCGGCGAGCCGGTCGCGTCCTTCTCGTAGATCCAGGCCGCGTTCGGGTCGTAGACCACCTGCGAGCCCGAGAAGATGCGCATCTCCTCGAGGGCGCGGGTCAGCCCGGCCTCGGCGACCATGTCCGCGCGGAACCCGTCCATGTAGTTGGTCGAGGCGCGGCGCTCGATGCGCATCATGTTGACGAAGCTGAAGGCGAGGACCGCCAGCAGGGTCAGGATTCCGGTCGCGATGATCAGCATCGCGCCGCGTCGGGATCGTCTCAGAGCTCGCATCGCAGTTCCTTTCACCAGGCAGGTGTTCGTGCATCCTGGACGTCGCGTGGTCCCGGAATCCTTGCCTGGATTCTGCAAAAAGTCAATGTTCGAGCCCTCGGGGGCGACCGGCCAGACCTGTCAATCCCGCTGGAGCCCCGCGACGATCGCCCCGAGCACCGCGCCCGCGCCTTCCCGGAAGCGCAGCGAGACCAGCTCGTCGTAGGGCGTGTCGCCGCGGTTGATCAGGACGACCTTCGCCCCGCCCTCGAGGGCGTCGTCGACCAGCTCGCAGGCCGGCGCGACCTGCAGGGAGGTGCCGATGACCAGCATCACCTCGCAGGCCGCGGCGTGGCGCTCGGCGTCGCGCAGCTCGCGCCCCGGCATCGGGTCGCCGAAGTTGACGACGCTCGAGACCAGCCGGCCTCCGCAGTCCGGACAGGGGGGCTGGTCGGGATGCGGCTCGTCGGTGCGGTAGCGCGCCCCGAAGCGCCGCTCGGAGAAGCCGATCGCGTCGCGCTCGAACAGCGTGTCGCAGCCGAGGCAGCGGGCGAGCACCGTGTTGCCGTGCAGCTCGGCGAGCATGGCGTCGGCGATGCCGGACTTCCTGTGCAGGTTGTCGACGTTCTGGGAGATCAGGAAGCGCAGCTTGCCGCGCCGGGCCAGGGCGACCAGCGCCCGGTGGCCCGCGTTCGGCTCGACCTCCGACCAGGGCTTCGCCAGCCGCTTCGGCGGCAGGCCCTTGTCCCGGCGGGTCCAGACCCCGTCCGGGCCGCGGAAGTCCGGCAGCCCCGATTCGGTGCTGATGCCGGCCCCGGTCAGGGCGATGACGTGCTCGCTGCCGGCGATCCAGCGGACGGCCCGGGCGATGCGCTCCGTCAGCTCCATCCCATCCTCCGGAGCCATCGTGGCAGCGACCGGGAGGCGCGGCAAGCCCGGGCGGCGCCGGCCGGCCACCGCGACGATCGCCGCCAGGCGCTGGCGAGCGCGGCGCCGATGCGTCACACTCTCTGGACACTGTCTGCACCGAAGGAAGGCGCGATGGGCGACCCCGAGAAGGCCCGAGTCGACAAGCGGAGCCACGGCAAGAACACGATGCGGACCGGCGTCCGGGTCGAGACCGGCCGCAAGTACAAGTTCGTCGTCAAGCGCAGCGGCAAGCTCCTCAAGGAGGCGCGCTGG
>JAUIEM010000348.1 GCA_030428695.1 bacterium | reverse complement strand
AGGTCGACGGGCGCTTCTGCATCGTGATGCCCTTCGTCGCCGGCGGCACCGTCAAGGAGCGGCTGCGCGCCGAGGGCCCGCTGTCCGAAGAGCGCGCCGCGGGCCTCGCCGCCCAGGCCGCCCGGGGCCTGTGGGCCGCCGCCCAGGCGGGGCTGGTACACCGCGACGTCAAGCCGGACAACCTGCTGCTCGGGGCCGACGGGCGGCTGATGATCGGCGACTTCGGGCTCGCCAAGGCGGTCGAGGACGCGAGCGGCCTGACCCGCACCGGCTCGATGATGGGCACCCCGGCCTACATGTCCCCGGAGCAGTGGGAGGACGGCCGCGCGACCGACCACCGCTCCGACCTCTACGCCCTCGGCTGCAGCCTGTGCGAGATGCTGACCGGGCGTCCGCCCTTTCCCGGTCCGACCACCGCCAACTACACCAAGCAGCACTGCCTCAACGAGGCTCCGGACATCCGCTCCCGGCGCGACGACCTGAGCCCCTCCATCGCCGGCGTGGTCGCGCGCCTGCTCGCCAAGGATCCCGCGGCCCGCTTCCAGACCGGGGAGGAGCTCGCCGCCGCCCTCGAGGACCTCGAGAACCAGCCCGCGCCGCCTGCGCCGGCGGGGCAGGGGAGGAAACGCGCGGTCGCGGTGTCGCTGCTCCTCTTGCTCGTCGTCATCGGGGTCTTCGCGCTCCTCCGTGCCCGGAAGCCGCC
This sequence comes from bacterium, assembly GCA_030428695.1. The sequence continues at coordinate 10,119 of JAUIEM010000348.1, read as the reverse complement.
TCCGCCCCCTGTGGAGCCGACGGAGGCGCCTCCGTCGGAGGAGGTTCCTCCCGAAGACATCGCCCTCGCCACCGGCCTGCTCAAGGAGGGCGCCCAGCACCTCGACAACGCCCGCCGCCTGATCGCGCCGGAGTACAGGGCGCGCCGCCAGGACTGGCTCGAGAAGGCGGTCGCCGCCTTCACAAAGGCCGCGAAGCTCGACCCGGGCTCGGTCACCGCCTTCAACCTGCTCGGCGACGCGCGCCGCGCCCAGGAGCGCTCCGCCGAGTCCATCGACGCGTACAGCGCCGCGCTCGCCCTGAATCCCCACCAGCACGAGGCGATCTACGGCCGCGTGCTCGCGGTGCACGCCGAGCTCAACCTGCGCGGGCAGGGGGCGATGATGAGCGTCGCCCCCGAGCTGCTCGCGACGATGGAGGCGGACGTCGCCGCCCTGGCGGAGCTCGACGAGGCGCCGCGGGACTGGGTCGCCACCGGCCGGGGCCTGCTGCTGCACGCCTCGATGAACGATCGCGTCGTCGGGGTGATGGGTGACCAGCGCGCCTTCGCGGCGCTGATGGGCAGCATCGCGGACAGCCTGAGCGTCTGCTCCGCGCAGGTGCTCGACGCCAACCCCGGCAACGCCTACGGACACTTCCTGCGCCACACCGCCCTGAGCCTGGAGCCGATGGCCGCGGAAGGCTCGATCACCGGCCAGCTCTCCCCCGAGCAGTGGGCGGGCCCGATCCGCGAGCTCGAGCGCGCGATCAACCTCGAGCCGAACGACGTCTACCTGCGCTCCGAGCTGATCTGGGTCCTGCTCGCCTCCGCGCGCGAGACCGAGGCCCGGCAGCACGCCGAGGCCGCCCTCGCCATCGCCCCCGAGAGCGCCCGGGCCCACCAGCTCTACGGCTCGGTCGAGCACGCCCTCGGCCACGATGAGGCGGCCTGGGAAGCCTTCGACCGCGCCCTGGAGCTCGCGCACCATCCGTGCCCCCAACGCGTGATGCGGGCGATCGCCCACCTCGGCAAGGCGACCGAGGCGAACTCGATGATCTTCTGGATGGTCGACGACGCGACCTACGCCGCCGCCAAGGCCGAGCTCGAGGCGGCCCTGGCGCTGCATCCCGACGAGGCGACGACGCGCTGGATGCTCGGCAACCTGATGTGGCTGTCCGGCCGCGAGATCGAGGCCGGCCAGGAGTGCTTCGCCGCGCTCGCCGCCGCCTTCCCCGACACGATGCTCGGGGCGCTCGCGGGGGCCAGGGGGCGTCTGGGTCCGGAGCTGCATCCCCACAACAGCTGGCGTCGCTACACCGAGGAGACCCTGGCCAGCCTGGTCGGCCACGAGGCGGCCCGCCCCCAGGTCGAGCTGCTGTTCCCGGTCTGGCTGCGGCTGATCCCCGAGGCGGAGGACCTCGACGACGTGGAGCGCCGCGCGCGGCTGCGCAGCTTCCGCTACTGGTTCGCCGCCCTGCTCGCCGCCGAGGGCGACCACGAGGCGAGCCTGGCCCAGCTACGGGAGCTCCGGGCGCTCGGCTGGGAGGACTGGGAGCGCTTCGACGCGCAGCCGGAGTTCGAGGCGCTGCGGGAGCTGCCGGAGGTGGGGGAGCTGCGCTGAGGGGGGCGTCGGAGGGGAGAAGACCGGAGGGAAGAAGACCGGAGGGAAGAAGACCGGAGGGAAGAAGACCGGAGGGAAGAAGACAAACCGCCAAGATGCCAAGGGGCCAAGGCGCCAAGGAAGACAGGGAAAGACGGAGGGAAGTGCGTTGCGGGGAAGAAACCGAGTACACGGACGGGCGCGACGCACGCAGTTTGGAACCCCCAGTATTGGGCTGGAGGAACCGCGGGGAGCGGGTCTCGACGGGAGAAGACACCGGAAAAAGGGTGGGAAAGGCTGGAGGCGCGCGGCAACAGGGCTCGGCCGGTGCGGATGCTCTCCCGAAGTAGCGGCTCAGAAGCACAAGAACCGTGGTGGAGGGCCCTGCTGCCCTCCTGAAGTCGGGCAGCTTGGCGGCCAGCGACGAACAGCGACCAGGGAAGACGTCCCTCCGCCAAGATGCACGACTTCAGGACCTTCCGTGGCTTTCGGGCAGCAGGGCCCGATAGAGGGTGTGTCCGGCAAGGCCGGCCCCCACCGGGGGTTGGGGGGAACATCATGAACGTAAACCCGAATCCGCACAGGCAGATCACGAAGGCCTTCCCTCGGCCATGTGCCACGTCCGTCGGCCGGGACCGCTGGCATAAAACCAGGCCGCCCGGAGGTGTTCAGCGTCACCAAGCAGAGCCCGTGTCGACCGACGTCCCTTGCGAGTCCTGATTTCTGTTGACCCGCACGCAATCACGCGGCCGGCGAGCCTACGTTGTAGGGGAGGGCTTTCGAGGCTGTCTCACAGACCCGATGACGCACGTCCCCACGCCTGCGGCGGGCGGGGGTAAACCCCGCCCCTACATTGGATTCCGACGCACCCCACTGGTGATCTCGGACGTGCGGCATGCGAGCCATGCCTCGCTCGGGCTGATGGCCCGATCCGAATGTAGGGGAGGGGTTTACCCCCTCCCGCGAAGCGGGAGAATGCGTACGTGGCTGGACCTCGTGAGACGGCCTCTTGTTGTTGCCCCCCGCCGAGGTCCACAACAGTGCGTCGTGGGCACGAAGGAGGCTCGGCCCGGAGGAACCGCCGGGAGAGGAACCGTGGAGCGCCCTGAGCCAAAAACCACCCCGTCACACCCCCGGCTCACAACCGAGAAAAAAAACTCGATCCGATCCCCAATTCCCCAGAAAAACCGTGTGAAAGGAACAGAGGAGGAAGACCATGCCCGACAATCCCCTGTGTTCCCGCTGCCGCAAAGAGCCCGCCGGCCCCTTCGGAGTCTGCGCCGCCTGCCTGAGCGAGGAGGTCGAGCTCCCCGTGCGCCGGGGCAAGCTCGAGCGATGCCTGCGCGAAGCGATCGTGATCACCCTCGAGACGCTGACGCCGACCCCTTTCGCGTTTATCTTCCGGCTCGGCATCAGCTTCTGGAGGATCTTCCACAGCCTGCCGGAGAACGAGCGCAAAGAGCTGATCAGCGTGGCGGGCGGTAACGAGGTGGCGGGTCAGGTCGCCACCCGCCTGGCACCGGAGCTCTCGGGCTCCCCGCACCTCAAGGACAACAGCGCGGCCGAAGACGTCGTGAGCCGCCTGGTCGACAGCGTCGCGCACTGTCCGAGCCATGCCGACCTGCGTACCGTGGAGAAGGTGCTGAACGAGCGGCTGATGTCCTCGGTCGACGGCCCGCCCCTGCGCTTGCCGCCCACGCGGAAGCAGCGCCTGACCACGACCCTCGCCGCGCGACGCATGCGCCGCGTTGAGCTGCAGGACATGTCCAGACTGCCGGTCGTACCCGGCTACCGCGTGATCGCGCCGCTCGGCGAGGGTGGGCAGGGATTCGTGTTGCACGTGGTCCACGTCGAGAGCGGCGAGCACCGGGCTTTAAAGCTGAGGCCGTACAGCTCGCGGGCCCTCGTGGCCAACGAGCTGTGCCGGAAGCTGCGCCATCCGAACATCGTCGCGTGGTGCGAGGACGGCGAGGTTGTCGACGCCGACGGACATCGCTGGTCCTATGTCGTGCAGCGGCCGGTCTGCCTAGGAACCCTGCGCGATGCGATCGATCAGGGTATCGATCGCGAGCTGGCCCTCTGCCTGGCAGGGCAGATGCTCGAAGGGCTGGCCCACGCGCACGAAGAGAAGATCCTGCACCGCGACCTCAAGCCCTCGAACCTGCTCCTGCAGCTCAGTGATGTACAGGATGGGGACCTGTTCGACAGCGATATGCGTGTGCGCGTGGCCGATCTCGGTCTGGCACGGGACACGAGCGCGCCGCGGCTTACGCGGACGTACCAGGGCGTCCTGGGCACCCATCTCTACATCTCGCCGGAACACATCACCGAGGTGCATGGGGGAGATGCTCTCGGTTTCTATTCGGATGTCTGGTGTTGTGGGTTGGTCATTCAGGAGGTGCTGTGCGGCGCGCTTCCGTACCCTCGGTTCCTCGACGAGTCGGGGCTCGCATGGCGGCTCAGAGGTTGGCAGTACACCCCGCCGACGGAGCTGCCCCGCCCGCTGCAGGACTTCCTCCGCGGCTGCCTGCAGCTCGACCCGCGCGAGCGCTGGCAGACGGCGGGGGAGGCGTTGGAAGCCTACCGCGAGGCCTGCGCCGACGAGCTCGGCAGGCTGCGTCACGAGCGCTACCGTCCGAGCTGGCAGAAGATCCGCGACGAGGGCCTGCTGCAGCGCTTCCTCGCCCGTCGCCGGGAACCGGACGAGGCCGACGAGTCCGTGCTCTGCGCGCAGGCACTGGCGGAGGCGGGGGTCGAGCAGATCGACCCGAGCCGCTTGCCCAGGCTGCTCGACGAGCTGCGCGATCCCGTGCGGAAAGCCGCGCAGGCCCGGGCGGGGGCCCGGAAGCAGGACGCCGCGCTGTTGGCGAAGATCGCGCGTCCGCCGAAGAAACGCAACGGCGCGACCTGGACCGCGCTTGGCCGTGCGCTGATCAGCGGTGGCGAGCGGATCACGGCGCAGCTCGTGGCAGCGCAGCGCGGCCCGCGCGAGGTGGCCGAGCGCCTGCTCGCCCCGCTGTGCGCGGAGTGGCAGGCGAGCGCGGCCCGCACGTTGCGGCAGCCGGGTGGGCGGGGCTCGGAGATCGCCGGCTTCACCCTGCTGGGCACCGAGACCTTCCGCTGTCCGAACGATGTCGAGGGCGAACGCGCGTTCACGGTCGAGGTCTACCGTTGCGAGGCCTGGGCGCAGGCCCTGATCAAGAGCGGCGCTCTGGCCGGGGTGCCCGACACCATCGGCGCAGCCAAAGACCTCGAGTTCGTCAAGTTGCCGCCGGCAGGCTACGGAGACAGCCAGCCGCCGTGGAGCGGCGCGCCCTTCCTGATCGCCCGCACGGCGGTCAGCCAGCGGGTGTACACCGCCCTGGGGGGCGCGCACGACAAGTTCCGCTGGGCGGGCGCGTTGCTGCCCGCGAACGAGGTCTCCTGGGAGGACGTGACGGCCTGGCTCGAGGGCCTGGGCCAGCGCCTGCCGTCAGAGCAGGAGTCGGAGTTCGCGTGCCGTGCGGGTACGACGACCGCGTTCTGCTTCGGGGACGGGAAGACCGTCACCAGCGCGAAGGTCAACTTCAACGGCAACTACCCGACCGGCGGCGCCAAAAAGAGCGATCATCGGAAAAAGACCGTCGAGGTCGGCAGCCTTCCGGGCAACGCTTTCGGTCTGCACGAGGTGCACGGCAACCTGTGGGAGTGGTGCCGGGATCTGTACAAAGCGGGTGGTTCGTCGCGTGTTCTGCGCGGCGGCAGCTGGAACGACGGCGCCTCGGTCTGTGCGTCCCGCAGCCGCATCTGGGACGTGCCGGGCGCGCGGTCCTGGTACATCGGCTTCCGCCCCGCCGTCACCCTCGGGCCTTCTTAGCCTCTTGCTCTTCGATCGCGCTTGCACCGACCGTCGAAACAGCGAATCTGGAAACAAACGCTTGACGAGGGAGGAGGAGAGGCGGCATTCGGCAGCGCATGCCGCCCGGCCCGGGCGCGAGGAACGAGGTTCCGATGCGCGTCTCCGTCCTCACCCTGCCGTTTGACCTGGCGCGTCAGCGCTTCGATCCGGCCCCGCTCGACGAGTTGGCTCGCACGCGCGAAATCACGTCGGTGCGCGAGCATCTGTGCCGCACCGGGAAGCAACCCTTCCTGGTGCTGGTCGTCGAGCATGTGCCGCGCGAAACCCCACCTCCGGTGGACAGCCCCACACCGCCCCGGGCCGAGACGCCTCCCAGGACCGCCGATGTGCGCGCTTCCTTGCCCCCCTCTGCCCAGAAGCTGTTCGATCGGCTCTGCACCTGGCGCCGCGAGCAGTCGCGGCACGAGGCTGTGCCGGCCTACGTGATCCTGACCAACCGCGAGCTGCGAGAGGTCGCTCTGGAGGTTCCGCGATCCCGCGCGACCCTGCAGAAGATCCCCGGGATCGGACCGCGCAAGGTCGCCCGCTACGGCAAGGCCCTGCTCGCCTTGCTCGGGGAACAGGAGCAGCCGTCCTCGACCGGAGGCGCGGGGGATTCGCTGGGAGCAGAGCGATGAGCGAATCGAGCGGAGACAGCACGTCTCCCGAGGCCGGAGCGCACCTTCGCACCTCCACCGAGAGGAGGGCGCGTTCGAGCGTGGGCCACGCTGGCGAGCTGCCGGTCTTCAGCGACTTCTACGGGCTGTTCGTGTGGAGTTTCGCACGGGCGGAGGGATTCCCGAAGATCCTGCGTCCGACCTTGACCCAACGATTTCTGTCCTTGCTGATCGCGGTGCTGGAGAGCCTGCTCGAGCTCCGCTACAGAAAGGAACGTGAGGCGCTCTTCCGGCGCGTCAATCTCGACCTCGAGAAGCTGCGGGTGCTGTCGCGGGCGCTGCACGACCGTCGCGCTTTGTCGACCACGCAGTACGCGTACTTCCACCGCGTCCTCGACGGCGTTGGCCGTCAGCTGGGCGGCTGGATGAAGGCCTGCCGGGAGAAGCGCAGACGATGAAGCGGGTAGGAGCGCTGTTGCCGGACGTTGCGAGCTTCGAGAATCTCCTGGCAGCCTTCCATCGCGCTCGTCGGGGGAAGGCGGGGCGGCCGGCCATCGAGCGCTTCCACCGCCGCCTCGAGCCCGAGCTCCTCGCCCTGCAACGGGAGCTGCTCGAGGGCTCGTACACACCCAGACCCGGAGTCCGCTTCCGCATCCGCGATCCGAAACCGCGCATGATCACCGTCGCGCCCTTCCGCGACCGCGTCGTGCACCAGGCTCTGTACGCGGTCATCGGGCCCCATCTCGAGCGAGGCATGGACCCGGACGCCTACGGCAGCCGCACGGGCCGCGGACTCGACCAGGCCATCCGTCGCGCGCGAAAGCTCGCGCGGCGGTGGCCCTGGGCGCTGAAGACCGACATCGCGAGTTACTTCGCGAGCATCCGTCACGACCTGGTGCTCGTCCAGCTCCAGCGACTGTTCAAAGACCGTGCGCTGCTCGAGATCTTGCGCCGCGGGATCGCGCTGGGAGGACAGGATGGTCGCGGCCTCGATCTCGGGAGTCTGACCAGCCAGTGTCTCGCCCATCGCTTCCTGACCCCACTCGACCGGTACCTGCGCCAGAGCGTCGCGGTGCGCGGTCTGGTTCGGTATTGCGACGACATCCTGTTGTTCGGAACGAGCCGCGCTGCGCTGCGCGGTGTGTTGGCGGACACCCGAAGCTTCCTTGCAGAGAGGCTCGACCTCTCGCTTCAGCCGCGGGCGACGGGCCTGTACGCGACCCGGTGGGGGTTCCCGTTTCTCGGCTTCAGGGTCTGCGCGGGCCGTCTCGAGCTGCGGCGCGAGACGTGGAAGAGATTTCGCACCGCGATCGGCGCGCTCCACCATCGCTGGCGGCGCGGCGAGCTGTCGGACGCGGAACGCGCGCGCCGCGCGCAGAGCCTGATCGCCCATGTACGGCGGGCCGACAGCCACGGCCTCCGGGCCGTCTGGCTGCGCCGCATCGACACACAGGAGGGAGACACCGCAGGGTGAGGGGAGGTCGTCGTCAACGGGTGGTTCGTCGCGTGTTCTGCGCGGCGGCAGCTGGAACAACCACGCCTCGAACTGTGCGTCCGGCAACCGCAACAGGAACGAGCCGGGCACGCGGAACAGGAACATCGGCTTCCGCCCCGCCAGCTCTTCGCCACGGTCGTCCGCGTCTGCCCACGGGTCGACGCGCCATCCCCGGTGGAGAACAGGCGGCCTTCCCGGCGCGCGAGCGCCAGATAGCCAGGGGGACGGCAGGTGAGTAGCTCCGCGCGAAAACCTGCCGGACCCCGTCTTTCTCCCTACCGCGTGCGCCGGCCCCTCGCATCCGGGAAGGCGTCCCCGAGCAGCTCGAGCAGCTCCGCCTCGCACTCGGCGGGGTCGCTGATGATGTCGGCGACGAGCGCCCGGGTTCTCTTGCGAAGCTTGTCGCGGGTGCGGTCGATGATGTTGCGCACATCCTTCAGCGCGAGGCCGAGCTTGTCGGCGATCTCCTGGTGGCTGTTCGACGCGGCGAGGTAGAGCCGGAAGACCTCGCGGTCCATCGGTTCGAGGTTCTCCGCGACGCTCTCCTGGGCCTCGCCGAGAATCTGCCAGGCCAGGCGGCGGTCGAGGATGCGCAGCGGCGTCTCGAGATCGAGCGGTTCCTTCCCCGCCAGCTGTTCACCCGCGAGGTGGCGGACATTCCCGCCGCGCCTCTGGGTGGCGAGGGCCCGCTGCGTGTTCAGGATGCTGTTCTGCAGGCACTTCTTGAGATAGGTGCGCAGGTTGCCCTTTCCTCTCTGGGCCCGGAGCTTCTCGGGCTTCTCGACGAGCTCTGCGAACACGTCTGCCACCGCGTCCTCTGCCCAGGTGCGGGCTTCGGCGCGGCTCCTTCCGCTCGCACCTGCCCAGGCCATCAGGGCAAAGACGAGCGGCGACCGGTACTTCTCGAACAGCTCGGCAAGGGCCGCGCGGGCCTCCCGCTCGGTCCCGCGACGCACCTGGGAGACGAGGCTCCAGCGCGTGTTCGGAAAGGTCTTGTAGAGGGCTTCGTCCACCGGTTGGTCCTCGTTCCTGCCCCCAGGATACCACAGCGTGCACGCGGCTCCACGGTTGGGTGAGCGACGTCCAACTCGCCGTATCGCGACCGATCCGTGTGCCGACACGCGGGAGTGGCGGAGTGGCCTCCATCGCGACCGCACCCCCGTTTGCCGCTCCCAACCTGCGCTCCTTGGCACCGATAATCGCCCGTCCGTGGGGCCTGTGCTACCCTGTATGCAGATTGCGGGTGAGGGGGCGCCATGACAGGTAGTGCGGCACAGAGGCTGCTTCGCCAGGCCCTGCAGCTAGACGAGGAAGCTCGAAAGAGACTACTGACTGACTTGACCTCAGCTCAGCATGAGTTCTGTCCCCAGTCCGACGGGCGGGGGTAAACCCCGCCCCTACATGGTCATCGAGCAGTCGTAGAACAAACATGTAGGGGAGGGGTTCACCCCCTCCCGTCGTTCGTTCGGGAAGCGACCTTGCCCCGCGGAACAGAGACTATGTTGAGGTCAGCAAAGGGCCACAGGGCTGATTCCTCGTTCGCGGCGCTTCTCCCAGCCGGACACTGGCGATTCCGGATCCCTGCGCCTCCCCTGTCTTCCTTGGCGCCTTGGCGCCTTGGCGTCTTGGCGGTTGCTCTTCTGCCCCCCGCCAGCGCCCGGCTCACCCGCCCGGCGCTTCCCCCTCATCCCCCACATACCGCCGCTCCCACAGCTTCGCGTACTTCAGGTACACGTAGTAGGCCGCGTTGACGCTGAAGATCCAGCCGGCCAGGCCTTCCCGCCAGGCCCCCTGCAGCAGGTACTTCTTGAGGAAGGTCCAGAACGGCCGCAGCACCAGGTTGGCGACGCCCGGCCGGCGGCCCTTGGCGTCCTTCTCCCGGGCGGCGATGCTCGTGAAGGAGTTGATCGTGCGCAGATGGTCGGCGAGGTCATCGTAGGTGAAGTGCAGCAGGTCGCCCCGCAGCCGCCCGACGCGCCCCTCGACCTCGCAGCGGTCGTGGGGGTTCTCGCCGACCCAGCGGCCCTTGCCCCGGCGCCACAGGCGCACGCGCCAGCTCGGGTACCAGCCGCCGCGCTTCCACCAGCGGCCGAGGTAGCGGTTCAGGCGGGCGACCGCGTAGCCGTCGGCCGCGTCGGGGGCGGCGATCGCCGCCTGGATCGCGGCCGCCAGCGGGGGGGTGACGCGCTCGTCGCAGTCGAGGCCGAGGATCCACGCGCCCTGGGCCTGCTCGGCGGCGAAGTTCTTCTGCTGAACGTGGCCGGGCCAGTCGCGCTCGATCACCCGGGCCCCGTGCGCGGCGGCGATCGCGCGGGTGCGGTCGGTGCTGTGGGAGTCGACGACGACGATCTCGTCGGCCCAGGCGACGCTCTCAAGGCAGGCGCCGATCTTGGCTTCCTCGTTGAAGGAGACGATGCAGACGCTGAGCTTCACGCCTCGAGCAGCTCCCGGTAGACGGCGAGGTTGCCCTCGACCATCGCGTCCGTGCTGAACTGCGCGCGCACCTTCTCGGCGCCGGCCCGGGCGAGGCGGGCGGCGAGGGCGGGGTCGG
>JAUIEM010000347.1 GCA_030428695.1 bacterium | reverse complement strand
CCTGTTCCTCATTGCCCTGTGCACCTTGGCCTGCGCCCAGGATCTCCCTGTCGCGGAACGCTTCTACACCTACGAGCTCGGCGGCGCCGCCTACCAGCTCTACGTCCAGACCGTCGAGGACGACGCAGAGGTGCGGATCGAGGGCCGGGTCGACTACTACAACGGCGGCCGCCTCGAGGAGGTCGTGCGGCTCGACGCCGAGGGGCTGCGCAGCTACCGCGGGGCGCTCGTCACCGGTCTGCGCCTCGCCGGCGGGGACACGACGATGGGGCTCCGTCTCGACCGGATCGGCGCGGACCAGCTCGGCGTGGAAGCGTACGACTCCGGGTCGAGCGGGAGCCGGCGGATACCTCTGGAGAGGCCGATCTTCGCGGGAACCACCCACCAGCTGCACCTGCTCGAGCACATCGATCCCACCCAGGCCGGGAGCGTGCTCCTCTTGCAGGTCACGCTCGACGGGACGAGCCGCCCCGTCGAGCTGCGGCCGACCGGGCGCCGGGAGATCCTCGAGGACGGGCGCGAGGCCGTGCTCTGGGTGCTCGAGGCGCACGGGGAGCAGACCCGGATCCGGCTCGCTCCAGAGGGGGGGGCTGCTCGGCTTCGTCGACGGCCAGGGCGGCGTCCTGACCCAGCTGCCCGTGCCGAGCGAGGCGGCGGTGCGGCCGCTGGTCGGCAGGCTCGCCGACCCCGACCCGGACGCGCGCCGCGCGAGCATGGAGGCCCTCGCGCGCTTCGGCGCGCCGGTGCTGGTGCCCCTGCGCAGGCTGCGTGAGGAGGAGTGGGATGCCGAGACCCGCTTCCAGATCGAGCGCCTGTTCGAGGCGTTCGCCCTCGGACCGGGGGACTGAGGGGCTTCCTATGTCGACGAGGCGCGGGTCCGCTTGCTGTGCTTCGGGCCGCAGGCCGGTCGCGCCTCCGACGCGCGCGCCGCGAGCTCCTCGTCGCTGGCGAGGGGCAGCGAGAGGGTGAAGGTCGTGCCGACGCCGACCTCGCTCTCGCAGTCGATCCCGCCGCCGTGGCGCTGAGCGATGCGGCGGCAGATCCCGAGACCGAGACCCGTGCCCTTCTCGGGGTCGGTGGTGAAGAAGGGGTCCCAGATGCGGTCGATGTCCTCGGCCGCGATCCCGCAGCCCTGATCGGTGACCGCCAGGTGGGCGAAGCCGCCGTCGGTCCGCAGGCGCAGGCGGACCTCGCTGCGGGGCTGGCTGGCTTTGGCCGCGTTGCGCAGCAGGTTGAGGATGACCTGCTTGATCTGGGTCTCGTCGACCTTGCAGAAGGCCCGCTCCTCGAACGAGAACGAGACCCGCCGCTGGCGGATCAGGTGGTCGTAGCTCGCGAACTCGATCGTGTCGGTGACGATCTCGGTCAGCTCCTGGCAGCGGGTGTCGAGCTGCGTCTGCTTGCCCTTGGCGAAGTCGCGCAGCTCCTCGAGCATGTGACGGATCTCGCGCTTCGCCTGCTTGACCTTCTTGATCACCTTCGAGAACCACTGCGGGTTCGGGGAACGTCCCTGGCGGAGCTCGAACGCTTCGAGCGCGAGCAGGCAGGTCAGATGGTTGTTGATGTCGTGGATGATGTCGGACGCGAGCTTGCCGACCAGGGCGAACTTCTCGGACAGGAGCAGCTCTTCCTGGGTCTCGTTGAGCTCGCGCAGCGCCCGGCGCAGGTCGTCGTTGCGGGTCTGGATCTCCTCGAGCAGCAGGCGGTTGGCGCGGGCGAGGCTGAGCTTCTCCAGCCCCTGCTTGGTGACCAGCCGCAGCTCGAGGGGGTCCCAGGGCTTCTGCAGGAAGCGGTACACCGCGCCCCGGTTGATCGCGTCGAGCGCGGTCTGCAGGTCGGCGAAGCCGGTCAGCATGATGCGGATGCACTCGGGCCGGACACGCTGGGATTCGGTCAGGAACTCGACGCCGGTCATACCCGGCATGCGCTGGTCGGCGATGATCAGGTCGACCGGCTCCTTGCGCAGGATCTCCAACGCGACGCGGGGGTCCGTGGCCGTCAGCACCTTGTAGTCGAGATCGAGCACCCCGGACAGCACCTCGAGGGCGTCTTCCTGGTCGTCGACCAGCAGCACGATCTGTTCTCGGGGCACGCGGGCGTCAGACATGATGCACCTCTGCGGGTTGTTCCTGGGGTTCGGGCCAGCGGATCGTCATCGCTGTGCCCTCCCCCGGCCGGGAGGCGACATCGATGCGGCCTCCCATCTGGGTGACGATATCGTGGGCGATGCTCAAGCCGAGGCCCATGCCTTTCCCTTCCTCGCGGGTCGAGAAGAAGTGGTCGAAGATCCGGGGCTGGACGTCCGGCGGGATCCCGACGCCGTCGTCGCGCACGCTCAGGTGGACCCGGCCGTCCTCGTGCCAGGTCCGCACCTGGATGGTCCCCTCCTCGCCGACCGCCGCGAGCGCGTTCTGCAGGAGGTTGATCAGGACCTGGTTGACGCCGTCGACCGGCCCGCGCACGACCGCTTCCTCACACAGCTCCGTGTCGAGGCGGACCTTCGCGCCGAGCTGGGGCTGGAGCAGGGCGATGGTCGACTCGAGGGCGCCGTTCAGGTCGAGCTCGGCGACGCGGTCTTCGTTGTCGGCGGCGAGGCGCGCGATCTTGCGGACCAGCCCCTCGATGCGCTCGATGCCGACGTCGACCGAGCGTCGGAAGCGATCGACGCGCTCGTCGAGCTTGCCGAGCCGGCGGTCGGGCTCCGCGAGCAGCTCGCCGACCCGCTCGCGGTACATGTCGAAGAACATCAGCAGGCTGCGGAAGCCGGACGCGAGCGGCACGAGCGGGTTGTTGATCTCGTGGGCGATGCCGGCCGCGAAGCTCGCGAGCGCCGTCATCTTCGCCCGGTGCAGCCGGCTGCCCTGCTCGGAGCGGGAGCGCAGGAGCGCGTGCAAGCGTGTGCGCAGCTCCTTGACACTGAAAGGTTTGGGAAGATACGCCTCGGCCCCGCAGTCGAGACCTTCGAGCTTGCTGTCCAGGTCGCCCTTGGCGGTCAGGAGCAGGACGGGGACGTGGCCGGTGGCCGGGTGGGCCTTGAGCTTCACGCACATCTCGTAGCCGGTCAGCTTCGGCATCATCACGTCGGAGATCACGATGTCCGGGCGCGTCTCGAGCGCGCGCTGGAAGCCCTCGGCGCCGTCGCCCGCCGTCACGATGCGGAACTCGCCGCCGAGCTCGCGGGCGAGCAGACCGAGGATGGCGTCGTCGTCCTCGACGATCAGCAGGGTCGCCGTCGCCAGGGTGTAGCCGGGCGCCTTGCCGGGCCCGGTGCCGGTCTTGCGCAGCTCGAGGTCGAGCAACCGCATACCGAGCCGCGCCGAGGTCCGGCGCTGGGGCTCGGTGGGGCGCATCGCCTCGACCTCGCCCGCGGGGAGCGCGAAGCGGAAGGTCGAGCCGACCCCGGGCTCGCTCTCGAGCGCGATGGTACCACCCTGCAGCTCGAGCAGCTCGCGCACGACCGCGAGGCCGATGCCGGTCCCCTCGTGGGCGCGGGTCGGCGCGTCGTCGGCCTGGGCGAAGCGGTCGAAGATGCGCTGCTGGTCTTCCTCGGCGATGCCGATCCCGGTGTCGCGCACCCAGACGACGGCCGTGTCGCCTTCGGCGCCGACGAACACCGTGACCGTTCCGCCCTCGGGGGTGAATTTCAGGGCGTTGGACACCAGGTTGAGAGCGATCTGCTCGGTGCGGTCGGGGTCGGCCCGGACGGGCAGCGGGTCCCCGGCCCCGATCTCCAGCCCAACGCCCTTGCGCCGGGCGTAGGGTTGCGCGGCCCGCACGACCTCGGCGACGAGGGCGTGCAGGTCGAAGTCCTGCAGCCGCAGGCGCAGCTGGCCATCGTCGAGCTTCGCGAGGTCGAGGAGGTCTTCGATCAGCTTGAGCAGCCGCAGGGCGTTGAAGCGCATCGTCTGCAGGTACTCCCGCTGACCCTCGTCGAAGGCCTCGCTCGGGTTCTCGAGCAGGGACTCGAGGGGCGAGAGGATCAGGGTCAGGGGCGTGCGCAACTCGTGGCTGATGTTCGCGAAGAAGCGCGACCGGGTCTCGTCGAGGGACTTGAGCTGCTCGTGGGCGACCCGCAGCTCGTGCTGCGCGACGAACTGGCTGCGCCGGAGCTTGTGGGCGAGGGCGTTGGCCGCGATGACGAACAGGCTCGTGGTCAGCAGGAAGCCGAGGTTGTTGATGAAGCCGGGCATGTCATCGAATGCCCGCGCGCCTGGCCAGATGATGTGCACGGCGCTCGGGATGACGTAGCTCGCGACGATCACGCCACAGGTCGGGACCAGCAGGCGCGGGCGCAGCGCGAAGAAGACGGACGCGAGCATCACGAGATTCAGGCCCGCGTAGTAGGGCGAGGCGACGCCGAGCAGCTGGGTGATGACGGCGATCGGGAACATCGCGATCAGCAGGCTGAGGCCGGCGAGTCGGGATGCGCTGTCCCGGAGCCGGGGGGAGTAGCTGGCAGCGAACAGCCATGCTTGCCCGGCGACGGCGATCACGCGCAGGAGGAGCGCGACCTGGAATCTCTCTGCGTCGAACGTCCCGGTCTTCGACATAAACTGGTAGTCGACGAGGGAGAACAACAGCAGGGCGCTTCCGCCCACTCCGGCCACCAGCCGTAGACCGGCGCGATTCTGGTCCTCGAGGGAGCGGCGGAAGGCCTCTTCCAGCGAGTCAGCCGCGGCTTCTCGCGGAGGAGCTCTCATGCAGAAGTTCCTCGATCAGCTTGAAGAGATCGGACACGTCCCCGTGCTTTGACCAGAAGGCGTCCGCGCCCGCGTCGAGCGTGCGTTCGGGGAGGTCGGCCTCGTCGGAGCCCGAGTAGGCGACGAGCTTGGTGTTCTGCAGGTAGTCCATCTCCCGCAGGCGGCGGATGACCTCGAAGCCGTCGATGTCGGGCATGTAGATATCGATCAGCACCAGGTCGGGAGCTTCCCTGCCGATCTCGACCAGGGCCCGGTAGCCGTCGCTCATGCCGCGGCATTTGTAGTCCTGGGCGAGGGTCAGCTGGAGGTTCTCGATGACCTCGGGCTGGTCGTCGACGATCAGGATACTCTTGACCGTCGGCGCGAAAGGATCCGGCATTCCATGCGTCTGCAGGAAGTCTCGCAGGTCGTGCTTCTGGATCCGATAGTGGCCGCCGGGCGTCTTGTAGGCACGAAGCTTGCCCTGGTGGATCCAGTTCTTGATCGAGTTGAAGTTGGCATTACAGATCTTCGCCGCGTCGAAGGTCGTGAATACCTCCTGCTGTGCGGCGTTCTTCGACTTCCCTGCCACCACGTACTCCTTTGCGTCGGTCGCCCCCCTGAGGACACCAGGGGGAAGCCGCCCCGACCCGTCGTCCGGAAGCGACAACCGACACTAGCGATCGATCACCAGGAACAGGTTGACACCCGTCTCCTCGGCCTCGACCGCGACTGCCCTGGCCGGAGTTTCCGCCGCCAGGGCCTCGAGATCTTCTCGACTGCGGTAGATGATATCCCAATCGAGCAACAACTTCATAAAAGCGCGCGTGTCACACGTGTGGTCGAAGTTTCCGACCACCAGTCGACCACCCGGCTTCACCATTTCCAACAAACGTTTGATGAGCCGTCGCGACACCTCCGTTTCGAGGTAATCGAACAGGCCCGCGGCGTAGATCAGATCCTGCTTGCCGAATTCTTCGACCAGCTCGTCGCGCTTCAGGAGCTGCAACACCGAGAAGTTCGCGAGCTGGAAGCGCGGCCCGTCGGAGTCGACGCCGACCTGGGAGACCAGCTCGCGATGGCAGTGCTCCAGGGCGCTCGCGTCCTGGTCGGCGAGGGTGAAGGTGCGCGGGGCCTCGGGCTCCTCGCGGACCAGCTCCTGCACCTCCTGGGACGCGCCGCAGCCGAAGGACAGCACCCGCAGGCGCTCCTCGGGGGCGGCCTCGTGCGCCCTGCGCACCACGGCCTTGAGGTAGGCCACCCGCGCGCTGACCGCGCGGGCGGCGGTCACCCGGCAGCTCGCCCGATGGAGCAGGCGGCCGAAGAGGGTGTGGCCGACGTCGCGGTCGGTGTAGAAGAAGTTCATCACCAGGTAGTCGCCGGCGTAGCCGAGCGGCTTGTGGTAGGCGCGGTGGTTGACGGGGGCCTCGGTGATCAGCTCGAGCAGCTGCTGCTTGATGTAGTGCCTGCAGGCGTCTTCCGCGGACTCGGAGAGGTTCTGGGTCAGGGCGTCGAGCTCGCGCGGGAAGCGGAGGAAGCCGTCGCAGAACGTGTCCTCGACGGTGTCGAGAGCGACCCGGCTCAGGGTGGCGTAGCTCTCCGGCTGCTCGATGCGCAGGGAGCCTTCGAGCATGTCGAGGTGGAGCTTCCAGCTGTTGAGGTAGACCCGCGCGTCGGCGACCAGCGACTTGACCGCGCCGGGCACCCGCGCGTCGCGGAAGGCGAGCTGGCGCTCGCCGAAGGCGACGAGCCGGTCGCCGAGCTTGCGCCCGTCGCGCCGCGCGAACAGGTCGCGCAGGTCGAGGGTGCAGCGCAGGAAGGCGAAGCCGGTCAGGCCCGGTCGGCCGTGGTGGGCGACCCGCGCCGTGCCGTCGAGGACGCGCTCGCCGTGGCAGCGGACCTCGATGGGGAGCTCGCCGCTCAGGTTCCAGTCGCCCGGGATCTTCAGCGCGATGCCGCCGCGCGAGAAGTTCACGACCGGGAGCCAGGCCTGATCTTGTCCGGGGAACCGGGCTTCCAGTCGGAGGCCTTCCAGTCTGGCGGTCTTGAAGCGCTCGGGGCGGAAGCGCACGAAGCGTCCTCGCGCCCCACGCAGCTCGCTGTGGTCCGCGCCCTCGGAGTTTCCCATCGATGCTCCCGACATTTCAGCGTACCCACCGTTCGGATGGGTCGGCACGAAGCCGCGATCCAGCGCCATCCGGCGCCGACCTCTGCAGTATAGCAGAAAAAGAATTTGTGAGATTTAAATCGACCCCAACCCGACCAACCTGCATATTGTATAAAAGGTAAGGAGGCGCGTGAGGTCGGATGTTCATCCTCGGACTGGGTCACGCTCATCCCCCGACGGAGCTCGACAACGGCTTCCTCGAGTCCCTCGACATCGGCCTCACGTCGGATTGGATCGCGTCGCGTATCGGCATCGCCACGCGGCGTACCGTGCTTTCCCACGACTATATCCGGGAAACCCGGAATAGCGACCCTCGAGCCGCGCTCGAGGTGATGTCGCACACCCCGACCAGCCTCGGCGTCGAGGCCGCGCGCATGGCCCTCGCCCGGGCCGGCGTCGAGGCGTCCGAGGTAGGCCTGCTGGTCGCGAACGGCTCGACTCCGCTCGAGACCGTGCCCGCTGAGGCCCACCGCCTCGCAGAGGCGCTCGGCATCCGTTGCCCCGGGTACGATCTGCAGGGGGCCTGCCCGACCTTCGCCCTGCACCTCAGCGTGCTCCTGGCGATGGGCGACAGCCTGCCGGAGTACGTGTTGTGCGTGTCGACTTCGACCTTCACCGCGGTGATCGACTACTCCGCGGGCGCCGATGCCGCGATCCTCGGGGACGGCGCCGCCGCCTGGCTGGTCAGCCCCCGGGCCGCCCGCGGGTTGCGGGTCGTCGCGGCCCGCTACGACAGCGATCCCGCCCGTTGCGCGGCGATCCGCCTGCCGCGCTTCGGCCACTTCCACCAGGATGGCCGGGCGGTGCGCAGCTTCTCGGTGCGACGCACGGTGCGCGAGCTGCGCTCGCTCGCCGCGGAGCACTCCCTCGACTGGGGTGAGACCCGCTTCATCGGACACCAGGCGAACGCCATCATGCTGGACAGCGTCTGCCAGCACGTCGGAATCCCCGACCACAACCACTGGCGCAATGTCGTCGAGCTCGGGAACCAGGCGGGGGCCGGCGCGCCCGCGACGCTCTCGATGCAGGCGACGCGCCTTTCCTCCCCCGACCGGGTCGCGGTCGCCGTCGTCGGCGCCGGGCTGGGCTGGGGCTGCGTGCTACTGGAGGCACTATGAGATACCAGGATTTCCTCTCGTGTCGCACCCTCGACCGCGAGCAGCTGGTCGGGCTCGCCCACGGCACGCTCGTCCAGGACGCGCCCCCTGGGTTCTTCAAGCTGCCCCTGCCCCCGTTCATGATCCTGAGCCGGATCGTCGATGTCGAGCACGACAAGCGCGGCGGCCGCATCATCGGGGAGCAGGAGGTGCGCTTCGACGACTGGTACTTCCAGGGCCACTTCCTCGGCGACCCGGTCCAGCCGGGCTGCCTGGTCCTCGACACGGTGTGGATGGTCGTCGGCCTGTTCGGGGCGATGCGGGGCGGCCTCGGCCAGCCGCGCGCCCTCGGCTGCAGCGAGCTGAACTTCGCCAAGGAGATCCGGCCCCACGATCGGGTCGTGCGCTACGAGGCGACCATCCGTCGCTGCCTGAAGATGCGTGAGCGCGGCGTGCACCTGACCATCGGCGACGCCGAGGTCAGCGTCGACGGCAAGCCGGTCTGCACGGTCAAGGGGGCGCGCTTCGGGTTGTTCACCGGCATCGCCTACGCGTCCTATCCCGAGCGGCCCCAGGCCAAGGCGCAGGCGGCTCTCGCGGGCTCCCCCTGATGCGCAGGGTCGTCGTCACCGGGCTCGGCGTCGTCGCCCCGAACGGGGTCGGCAGCGACGCCTTCGCCGAGGCGCTGCGGGAGGGGCGCAGCGGCGTCGTGCACTACCCCCCGATGGCCGAGCTCGGCTTCGGCTGCCAGGTCGCCGGCATCCCCGGAGACGTCTCCGCGCGCCTCGAGCGCACCTTCCGCCCGGACGAGCGCTCGGCGATGAACACGATCATGGCCTACGCGAGCCTCGCCGCCGTCGAGGCCTGGACCGACGCGGGGCTGGTCCGGCCGGCCTTCGACGGCGAGGAGGTCGACGCGGACAGCGGCGCCGTCCTCGGCACCGCCGCCGGGGGCATCGAGACGGTCGCCGACCAGCTGGTGCCGATGACCGACCAGAAACGTATCCGACGGCTCGGCGGGACCATCGTCGAGCGCTTCATGGCGAGCAACGTCTCCGCCAAGGTCGGCGGCTTGCTCGCCCTCGGCAACCGCGTGTCGAGCAACTCCAGCGCCTGCACCACCGGCACCGAGGCGGTCATCGTCGCGTGGGAACGCATCGCGGGTGGCTTCGCCGAGCGCATGCTCGCCGGCGGGGCCGAGGGCGTCACGCCCTACCCGTGGGCGGGCTTCGACGCGATGCGGGTGATGAACCGGCGCTCGAACGGCCGCCCCGAGGCGGCCTCCCGCCCGCTCTCGGCGAGCGCCGCCGGCTTCGTGCCCGCGGCGGGGGCGGGGGTGCTGCTGCTCGAGAGCCTGGCCAGCGCCGAGGCGCGCGGGGCCCGCATCTACGCCGAGGTGCTCGGCGGGGCCCTGACCTGCGGCGGTCAGCGGGCGGGCGGCAGCATGACGGCGCCGAATCCGCACGGTGTCCAGCGCTGCATCCGCGCGGCGCTCGAGGCGGCGGGCGTCGCGCCCGCCGAGATCGACGGGCTCAACGGCCATCTGACCGGCACCAAGGCCGACCCCTGGGAGGTCGCGAACTGGTCCCGCGCCCTCGAGCGCGGTCCGGACGACTTCCCTCTGCTGCAGGCGACCAAGTCGCTGATCGGCCACGCGATGGGAGCGGCGGGCGCGCTCGAGTGCGTCGCGACCGTGCTGCAGCTCACGCGGGGCTTCTTCCACGGCTCGCTGAACTGCGAAGACCTGCACCCAGAGATCAAGAGTTTTGCGGATGCGATTCCGTCTGCGACCATGGAGGAAGCACGACTGCTGACCATGGCCAAGGCCAGCTTCGGATTCGGTGACGTCAACGGCTGCGTCATCTTTCGGCGTTGGCCTGCCTGAGCCGCGGAGCCCATCGATGGAAGCACCCGAGCTGGCGGAAGTCATCGAAGTCATCCGTCCCTTCATCCGGAACCACGAGGCGATCGAGAGCGCGACGCGCGAGACGCGCCTGCTCGAGGATCTGCGCGTCAACTCGGCCCGCGTGATCGACATCGTGCTCGCGATCGAGGATCGCTACGGCTGCAGTATAGAAGAGGATGAGGAAGAGCAGCTGCTGACCCTCGGCAACCTGATCGACCTGGTCGCGAGCAAGGGCTGACCCCTTTTCCGGGCTTGCAGTGCCTTTCCGGGCCGTCGCCGCTACACTGGGGCGATCTTCCACCGTGAGGCCGCCATGAACTACGCTGCCCTCGTGCTGTCCGGCCTGGTCGGCCTGATGCACATCTACATCCTCGTGCTCGAGATGTTTCTCTGGCAGACGAAGAAGGTCCGCCGCATCTTCGGCACGACCGAAGAGCAGGCGGCGTCGTCGGCCGTCCTCGCCGCCAACCAGGGGCTGTACAACGGCTTCCTCGCCGCCGGCCTGCTGTGGGGCGTCGCCTTCGGCAACGTCGCCTTCCTGTACTTCTTCAACGCCTGCGTCTGCATCGCCGGCCTGTACGGCGGTTGGTCGACCGGCAAGCCCCGCATCCTGATCATCCAGAGCGTGCCGACCGCCGCGGCGCTGGTCTGCACCTACCTCGCCTACGGGATCGTCTGAGCTCCTCTACAGCGCCGGCGGGCTGCCGAGGGCGGCGGAGTCCTCGGGCTCCTCGAGGTCGAAGATCTCGACCGTGCGCTCGTAGAGCCGGCGCGCGGCGGGGACATCTTCCCCGATGCACACCACCCCGAGCTTGCCGAACTCCGACAGGGCACCGAGCAGGTGGAACACGACGCCGGTCTGGGCGGCGGCGTGGAAGTGCAGGTCGCGGCGCACGGCGATGTCGACCAGGTCTTCGGGTAGCAACCCCCGGTAGCGCGGCGACTGCAGATTGTCCGAGGCGTAGTAGCTGCGTGCGAGGCCGGCCTTGGTCAGGAACTCGCCGCTCTCCTCGTGGTAGCTCCCGTCCGTCAGGTACTGC
>JAUIEM010000346.1 GCA_030428695.1 bacterium | reverse complement strand
GCGGCAAGTCTTCGGCGGCGATGAAGGCCCCGCCGGCCGAGATGTCGGCGAGGCGACTGGTCACGGTGCGCGAGGCATCTTCCCAGCGCACGGGCAAGCTGGAGGCCAGGCGACGGTGTCGTCGCGCGGCGGCCTCGCGCTGACCGCCGAGCACGTCGAGCACGTAGGCGAGCTGCGCCGCACAAGCCCGATCGAGCTCGAGGGCCGCGTCGTCTGCACCCTCGCCGTTGACGACGCCGTAGAGATCGATCTCATCGGCCAAGGGCCCGAAGCTGATCTCGACGCGGATCCGCTCGCCCTCCGCGGCCGCCGGATTCTCCGCCCACAGCCGGCGCGCCTCGCGGAAGCCGGCGACCGCCTCGGCGTAGGCGGCGTAGCGTTCGCTCGGGCTCTCGCCCTGCGCCTCGAGCGCCCGCAGCCGGCGCCCCGCCTCGGCGCTGATCGAGAGGCTGGCGCGGTGCCCGAGGTAGGCCTTGAGCTCGGCCTGGAAAGCGGCGGCGCTGGCCGGGCGCTCCTCCGGCGCCCGGGCGAGGGCCCGCAGACACAGGTCCCGCAGGGGCCCGGGGGCGTCTTCCGGGAGCGGAGGGACCTCTGCCGCGCTCGCCCGCACGATCACCTCGAGCACGTGCTTGCCACGGTGGGGAGCGTGGCCGGAGAGGATGTGGTAGAGCAGGCCGCCGAGCAGGTACACGTCGGTCGCCGCTCCGATCAGCTCCCCCCGCCCCTCGGCCAGCTCCGGGGCCATGTACGACGGGGTTCCGCAGCCGTCGCTGATCTCGCTCTTGTGGAGGATGGCCGCATCCTCGCGCCGGGGGCCGATGGAGACCGCCAGCCCCCAGTCCATCACCAGCACCTCGCCGAAGGCCCCGAGCATCACGTTCGCCGGCTTGAGGTCGAGGTGCGCGACCTCCTTGCTGTGGGCGAAGGAGACGGCGTTGCAGACCGCGAGCAGCACCCCGAGGTGGAACTCGAGGAAGTCGTCGCGCGGGCGCTTGAGGGCGGTCGCCCAGCTCTCCCCCTCGACCAGCTTCATCGTCAGGCACAGCTCGCCGTCGGCCGCCTGCTGCAGGTCGTGGACCGGGACGATGTTCGGATGGCCGAGGTCGGCGGTGATCAGCGCCTCGGCGAGGAAGGCCCGGCGCGCGAGGGAGAGCCCCGGCTCGGCCAGGCCCCCGAGCAGGGTCTTGACCGCGACCTCCCGTCGCAGGCTGGTCTGCCGCGCCCGGTACACGACCCCCATGCCGCCGCGACCGATCTCCTCGAAGCGGTCGAGGGTGGTGCCGAGGGCGAGCGGCGATCCGCGGCGCGGGGGGATGAAGGTCGCGTCGGCCCGGGCGGTCTCCCACTCCCCCTCGGGGATGGTGTGGCCCCAGATATCCCGCAGGGTCTCCGCGTCCATCGCGTTCTCAGGTCCAGCTACGGTAGAACGCGATGCGCTTGCGCTGCCGCTCCGCCGTGTCGAGCGTGTTCATCCGCGCGTCGCCGTCGAGGCTGCCTTTGATCTGGCGGGTCATCGCCGCGGCGGCGTCGGCGCAGGCCTTCTGGCGCTTCTTCGGGAGCGGGGCGAAGGGGAAGGTCGCGACCTTCTCCGCGTCGGGATCCCAGTCCCACATCCCGATCCAGGCGCCGTCCTCGAACATCGGCCGCTTCCACATCCAGCCGAGCTTGCCGATTGGCTGGGTGCGGCTGCCCATCGTCGGCATCTCGAGCCCGTGGTGGAGCGGATCGCAGAACACCGCCACCCCCGACCGGTGGGCGTGGAGGTTGTCGAGCGAGCTGAGCAGCCGCACGCCGGAGGGCTGGTCGAGCGCGTCGAGGGCGGCGAGGTCCGCGGGATGCATCCAGGCGCTCTCCTGCTCGACCGCGACCGGCACCAGGCCGAGGGCCGCGATCGCCTTCTTCGCGACGCGCTTGCCGAGCTTCGACCAGGCGACGAAGTCCGCGAGACTCGCCGGTCCGGCCCAGCGGAAGTAGCGCGCCGCCAGCTCTTCGGCGAGGCCCGCCTCGTCCTCGGGGCAGGGCGCGAGCCCGAGCGGATCGGCCTCCGGCAGCCCCCAGGCGAGCTGCTCGGTGCTCAGCTTCGCGTCGACCAGGAAGCGCCGCACCCGGCCGGACAGCTCGAGCAGCCGCAGGGCCGCGGGCAGCGGCGTCGAGTGGCCGCGCTTCTTGCCCGCCTCCCCGAGGCTGCGCACGAGGTCCGCCGGCAGCTCGTCGCGCAGCTCGTGGGGGCGCAGCGGGCCGCGCTCGGCGAGCAGGGCGCAGACCACCTCGCCGAGGGTGTCGAGCTCGTCCGGCGCGACGCCGGCCTGCTCGAGCTCGCGCCGGGTGCGCTTGCTGTAGGGCCCGGCGGCGACCCGCAGGGCGAGCGGGACATCCGCCTGCGGCACGACCCAGATGCAGCTGCGCACCCCCGGCACCACCCACAGCGTCCCGTCGGCGAGCAGGCCCTCGAGGGTGGCCGGCGCCGCGTCCTCGCAGCGGGCGGCCATCGCGAGGTAGGTCGCGATGCCCGCGAGGTTGCGCATCCAGCCTCCGGGCACGTCGCGGGCCGCGGCGCCGCCGTGCAGTCGCTGCTGCGAGAACCAGATGCGGCGGGCCTGGGGAAGTCCGATGCGCACCGCGGGGGTCGGGTCTTTGCGGGCCATGGCGGGTCTCCGGGAATGCGGGACCGCCAGGGTACCGTGTCGGGCGGCCCCGACACAAACGCTCGGCTCAGCCGAGCTCCGCGAGACAGGCGGTCAGGGCCCGGCGCAGCTCCTTGGCGGACTGGAAGCGCTGGGCCGGCTCCTTCTGCAAGCAGCGGTCGACGATGCCGTCGAGCTCCTCGGGGGCGGCCGGCAGTACGGAGCGGAGCCGCGGCGGCGGCGCCGAGAGGTGCTGGCGCACGACCTTGACGACCGTCTCCCCCTCGAAGGGCGGGCGGCCGGTCAGGGAGTAGAACAGCACCGCGCCGAGGGAGTACAGGTCCGCGCGGTGGTCGATCGGCCCGTCCTGGAGCTGCTCGGGGGCGATGTAGCGCACCGAGCCGACGACCACCCGGCTGGTGCGCTGGTGCACCTGGGCGTTGCCGAAGTCGGCGAGCTTGGCCTCGTCGTTGGCGAGCACGAGGATGTTCCGCGGCTTGACGTCGCGGTGCACGATGCCCTGGTCGTGGGCGGCCTCGAGGCCGATCGCGACCTGACAGCCGATGCGCACCGCGAGGCGCGTGGTCAGCGGCCGCTTGTCGACCAGGTCGGCGAGGTTCCGACGCGAGACGTACTCGAGGATCAGGTAGCACAGGCCCCGGTCCTGCCCCGCGCCGTACACCCGCACCAGGCTCGGGTCGTCGATCATCTGCAGCGCGCGCGCCTCGCGGAAGAAGCGGCGCTTGGTCTTGGTGCGCTTGGCGAGCCGGGGGTCGAGGACCTTGACCGCCACCGTGCGGCCGGTCTTGTCCGTGCCCTTGTAGACCGTCCCGGTTCCGCCGGTCCCGAGCACCGGACCGATGGTCACCCCGGCGAGCACCTCGCCCCGCAGGTTCTGCAGCCGCGGCAGGGAGGTGTCGGAGAGCCGCTGGAACTTCTGGGTGCGGAGCGCCTCGGCCGAGATCTGCTGGGCCTGCGCCTCGGTGATCGCGCCCCTCTCGAGCAGGCACTGCAGCAGGCTCTTGCCGCCGAGATCGCGCAGGCAGGCATCGACCACGGACGGGCCGAGCATCTTCCGCGCGAGCAGCGCGATGCGGCGGGTGCGGCGGTCCATCGGCGGCTTGGGGGGCAACGTTCGCTCCTGTAGCTCTACCCCAGTCTATCGGCTCCCCGCACCCGCGACCCGCAGCTCGCTCAACTTCCGCGCCTGCCAGGCCAGGATGCGCTCGACCAGGCCGGGGGCGAGCCGGTACAGCCACCACAGCCCGCGGCTGAGGGCGCCGACGGTGATCACCGCGCGGTCGCGCTCGACGCCGCGCAGGATGGTGCGGACGCAGTCGCGCATCGGCAGCGGCCGGCCGGCGGTCGCGCGCAGGAAGCCCGCGCGGTCGAGGCCGACCACGCGCATCTTCTCCATCAGCCCGGTGCCGACCAGCTGCGGGCAGACCACCCCGACCTTGACGCCGTGGACCCGGGCCTCGGCACGCAGGGCCTGGGAGAGGCCGACGATCGCGAACTTGCTCGTCGTGTAGGGGAGGACGGCGGGGGCGGGAAACAGGCCGACCATCGACGCCATGTTGACGATGTGTCCCGCCCCCCGCGCGGCCATGCGCGGGTAGACCGCGGCGACCCCGTGGACGACCCCGCGCAGGTTGACGTCGAGCACCTGCTCCCAGTCGCCGAGCGCGAGGTCGCGGGCGGCGCCAGCGACGCACACGCCGGCGTTGAACAGGGCGAGGTCGATGCGTCCGTGGCGCTCCCAGGCCTCGGCGATCAGCGCCTCGACCACCGCCGCCTCGCGCACGTCGACGCGGCGCGTGGTGCAGCGAAGACGCTCCGCCAGGGCAGCGAGCCCCGCCTCGTCGATGTCGGCGAGGACCAGCTCGGCGCCGCGGGCGGCGAGGGCCTCGGCGAGGGCGCGGCCGATGCCCGAGGCGGCTCCGGTGATCACCGCGACCTGGCCCGCGAAGTGGCTTCCCATCGGCTTCTCCGACCCCCTTTCCAAACCTTGCCAGGGAGATGTGCGGAGACTATGATACCACGCCTCAACCCGGTGTCTCCGATTCCGCCGTCCCGGAGGAAGTCGTGCGCGCGCTCCTCGCCGCGTGTCTGCTGCTGTGCACCACCGCGCTGCTCGCGCTGTGGTGGCCGGAGCCCGTCGACGCGCCCCCGCCGGGCGCGCACCTTCCTCCCCCTGCGCCCGTCGAGCGGGAGGCTCCGCTCGCTGCGGATGCGCCCCGCGCCGCGCCAGAGCTGTCCACGCCGGCCGAGGAGCTCGCCGCGGACTGGCTGCGCGGGCTGGTGCGCGGGCCGGACGGCGCGCTCTCCGCCGCCTTCGTCGGCCTCGAGCGGCGCGGCGTGCTGGTCGCGCAGGCGCTGAGCGACGCGGAGGGGACCTTCCGCTTCCCCGCGCTGGAAGAGCCCGGGCTGTACACGCTGCTCGCCGAGCACCCCGACGGCTACCCCCAGCGGGTCGGGGTCGAGCTGCCCGCCTCACATCCGATCGCGCTGCACCTCGACCGGGGCGGGGCGATCGCGGGCACCGTGCTCGCGGCCGGCGTCCCGCTCCCGGACGCGGAGCTGTGGCTGCTCGCGCGCTCGCCGACGGCCGACGAGCTCATCGAGCCGGACGCCCTGGTCCGTGGCGACCTGCGCGACCCGGCCAGCGGCCAGGTGCGCAGCGACGCGGCCGGGAACTTCGCGATGCGCGGCGTGCCCGCCGGCTCCCACGTCGTGCTCGCGCGGCATCCGGCGCACGGCCTGAGCTGGGTGACCTGCACGGTGCCGGTCGCCGGCACCTGCCACCTCGAGCTGTTCCTCGACGGCGCGCCGCGCCTGCGCCTGCGGGTCCTCCGCGGGGCCGAGGGCGTGGCGGGGGTGACCGTGCGGGGCCCGGGCGGCGACGAGCGCACCGACGCCGACGGCCGCGCGACCCTGCGCGGGCTGGCGACGGGGGAGAACCTGCTCGCGCTGCACGAGGCCGACGGCAGCCGCCACGAGCGGCGGGTCTGGCTGGCCGGCGACGCGGAGCAGGTCATCGCCCTGCCCGAAGGCCTGCGCCACGGCAGCCTGCACGGGGCGGACGGCCGGCCCGTGGCCGACTGCGCGCTGTGGCTGAGCACCCCGCACAGCCTGCTCGCCACCCGCACCGACGCGCGGGGAGGCTTCACCCTGCGCGGCGCTCCCGCGGGCCCGGCGCGGGTCGAGCTCCAGACCGCGGACGGCACGCGCAGCCTGCTGGTCACGCTGCCGGACGACCGGGGAGCGCCCCTCGCCTGGACGCTCCCCGCCCTCGGCTCCCTGTCCGGGGCGGTGCTCGACGAAGCGGAGGCGGGGCTGCCCGCCCAGGTCGACATCGCTCGGGCCGGGCTGCCGGACGCCGAGGTGTTCACCGTCTTCAGCGACGGCTCCGGCGCGTTCGTCTTCCCCGCCCTCGAGCCCGGCCGCTACCAACTGCGGGCCGAGGCCCCCGGGCGGGTGCCGCTGACGGCGGAGGTCGACGTCCCCGGAGCGGGGCTCGCCCTGCGCCCGCAGGTCGGCTGCCCGCTGACGGTCGAGCTGCTCGCGGCGGACGGCG
This sequence comes from bacterium, assembly GCA_030428695.1. The sequence goes on along the minus strand of JAUIEM010000346.1, from coordinate 4,702 downwards.
AGCCGGTCTACGACGCCCTGTGCGGCCTCGAGGACGAGGCCGGGGCGCGCTACTCCGCGTTCAGCGACGAGGAGGGGCGGGTCGTCCTGCGGGCGCCGGCGGGACGCTACCGCCTGCACGCGGTGCATCCCGCCTTCCTCGCCCCCGCGGCCGCGGTCGTCGAGCTGCCGGCCACACGCACACAGCGGGTCCGCTTCAGCCGGGGCCTGCCGCTGACGGTGCGGGTGTCGACCGCGGACGGGCCGCTGGCCGGCGCGCGGGTCGCCCGCGCCGACGACCCGGTGCCCGAGGAAGCCTACGGACCGCGCGCCGTGCTGACCGACGGCGAGGGCCTCGCGCGGCTGACTTCCCTGCCCGCCGGACGCTGCACCCTGCACATCCGCTTCGGAGACACGTCGTTCAGCGCCCCCGTCGAGGTGCGCGGAGGCGACCACATCGAGACCATCTACTGGCCCCCGACGGGGAACTGAACCTCCAGGAGAATACCCATGCGTCGTCTGCTCATCATCGCCGTGTGCCTAGGCGCCCTCGGCCTGGCCCGGGAGATCCCTCACGGCCTGGGCTTCCGCAAGGCACCGCGCTTCATCGGCACGCCGGCCGTGTCCAACCCGCTGCCGCCGATGGCGCTGCCCGCCCATCCTTTCCTCGCCGCCCAGGGCCAGAACGGCATGCACTCGGACTCGTACAGCAGCGGCACCTACGCCTGGTCGGGGCCGCTCGGCCACAACCCGCAGATCAAGTCCCGCTCCTTCGGGGTGATCGGCGGCGAGTGCGCGACGGTGGTGTTCGACGGCAACGGCAACCTGATCACGGTCGCGGGCAAGTTCACCGGCATGAAGCTCCTCCTGCTCGACCCGGAGAGCTTGCACATCCTCGCCTCCTACGACCTGCCGAACCGCGAGTCGAACAAGACCCTGAACATGTCGAAGATCATGAACGACACCTCGGGCGGCGGCTACTTCCACCTCGACTACGCCCACCGGCCGGTGATCGCGACCGCCGAGCGCCGCGTGCAGGTGTTCGAGGCGGTGCAGAGCGGGCGCTCGTACCAGTGGAACCTGGTCGAGGACTACGACCTCAACGTCGCCCTGCCGAACGACGCCCTGATCACCGACGCCGTGCCCGACTACAACGGCCAGATCTGGTTCATCACCCGCCAGGGCATCGTCGGCACCGTGCAGCGCGGCAGCGGCGTGATCCAGACCATGCAGCTGCCGGGCGAGGAGATCCAGAACAGCGTGTCGATCGCCGCCGACGGCGTCTACCTGGTGAGCGACCACGCCCTCTACCGCTTCGAGGCGCCGAACGGCATGCCGCAGTGGACCTGGCGCGAGACCTACGACCGCGGCACCAGCGTCAAGCCCGGCTCGCTCAACCAGGGCTCCGGCACCACCCCGACGCTGGTCGGCGACGACCTGGTCGCGATCTGTGACAACGCCGACGGCCAGATCAACGTGCTGGTCTACGAGCGCCTGCCCGGCTTCGTCGGCAACCGCCTGATCGTGCAGCAGCCGGTGTTCACCTACGGCAAGAGCACGACCGACAACTCCCTGATCGGCTACGACAATTCGGTCGTCGTCGTCAACAACTACGGCTACGAGGGCCCGTTCAGCAACCCGCGCACCGAGCCCGGCATCACCCGCATCGACATCGACCCGAGCCACCAGGGCTGGAACGTCGCCTGGACCAGCCAGGAGGCCTCGCAGTCGACCGTCCCCAAGCTGTCGATCGGCAACGGCCTCTTGTACGTCTACACCCGCCTCGACAACACGAAGAAGCGCGTCCAGGCCTGGTACCTGACCGCGATCGACTTCCGCACCGGGCAGACGGTGTACAAGATCTTCATGGGCACCGGGGTGCTGTGGAACAACAACTACGCGCCGATCACCCTCGGCCCGAACGGCTCGGCCTACGCGGGCTGCCTGAACGGGCTGATCAGGATCCGGGACGGGCTGCCGGGCGAGCCCAAGCAGAAGCGGCGGCGCCTCGGCCTGTTCAACTGAGCTGAGGTTTGTCCGGCTCCTCCCTCCCGCCAGAGGCGGCTCCAGGAGGTTCGCGATGGGTTTCGAGACCGCCTGGCAGGCAGCTCTGCGGTGCCAGGGCTGGCTCCACCGCCACGAAGGGCAGCGGCTCTACGCGCTCGCCCGGTCGGCGCGGGGAGCCGTGGTCGAGATCGGCAGCTTCCACGGCCGCTCGACCGTCATCCTGGCTCATGGCGCGCGCGAAGCGGGTCAGCGGGTGACGGCGGTCGACCCGCACGGGCCCGGCTCCCTCGAGGCGCTGCGCGCGAACCTCGCCGCCACGGGCGTGGCTGACGTGGTCGATGTGGTGGTCGACACCTCCGTCAGCGCGGCGCGCCGCTTCGCGGGCGAGGTCGATGTGCTGTTCGTCGACGGCGACCACCACTACGCGAGCGTGCGCGCCGACTGGCGCGCCTGGCGACCGCACCTGCGGCGGGGTGCCCGGGTCGCCTTTCACGACACGGTCCTGTGGCCCGGTCCGCGGCGTTTCGTCGCCGTCCACCTGTGCCTCGGCGGCGAGGCCCGGCTGCTCGAGCTGGTCCGCTCCCTGACCGTCGCGGAGTGGCGCCCGCCCCTCAGCCTGCCGGAGCGCATCGCCAACGCGCGCCAGCTGCTGCCCCGCTGGCAGGCCCTGGTCGACGGCTGGAAGCTCCTGTCGCGACAGGCGGGGCGTGCGGGGATGATCGAGCGGGTGGTGTTCTACGAGACGTCGGACGGGCCGCTGGAGCCTCTCGCGCGCTGGTTGCGGATCAGGCGCCGGGAACCCGGCCCGGAGGGCGCCTGAGGGAGGGGGACGGCTCAGCAGCCGAGGGCGAGCTCGCCCGCGCGGACGCGGCGCGAGTCGTTCCAAGCCTCGGCGAAGGCGCGCTCGAGCCAGCCCTCTGCAGCCCGGCGCTCGCGGCGCAAGACGAGCAGGCGGGTGGTCTCGTGCCGACGCTGGGCGGCGCGGGAGGCGCGCGCGCGGACGATGCGGGCGCGGACATCGATCGCCTCGAGCAGCTCGGCGAGGAAGGCGGTCTCCCGCACCGGTCCCCGGTGAATCTCTACCCAGCCTTCGCGCATGTGTCTGCCTCCCTTACCAGTAGGACGCGCCTGACCCCCCTTGCGTTGAAACAAAATCCTTGCCGCGGCCGATTTTTTTTGCCGCGCGGCCTTCCAAGCGGCCGCGGAAGCCCCGTCGCGAGCCGGCCCTGGTGCAGGACACCAGATGACGGACAAAATCTGCCAGGTCCCGTAGCAAGGATCGGCCGGTGCCGACCGCAAGCCGTCCGGTAAATGCGGTATACTGCCCGGATCGGACGCTCACGCGGGCTAAGAGGGCCCGGAAAGGAATAAGTCAGGCATTCATTCGAGCGCGCCTGCGGCGCAATGGTCTCACTCCACCTCCACCGCCACCACTCGTACCTCGTGGTGTCGGTGTTCGGCCGCTGCGGCCGCGGCTCCTCGTTCCTCGGTGCCGAGACCTTGCTGTCGGGATGGGTATGCGTCATTCGCCAAGCACCAAGATTCCTGCCGCATCCGCCCCCTCGGTGCTCGACTTATTCGCTTCCGGCCCCTGAGGAGGAGACATGCCGAGCCGAGAAGAGCTGCTCGCCAAGCTCGAGGCCATCCGGGAGAACTACGCGCGGAGCCTCCCGGGCAAGGTCGAGGAGTGCCGCGCGGTTTTCGACGAGCTCGCCGCGAGCACCTGGGACGTCTCGCGCGCCCGCGACATGCAGAACAAGATCCATCGCCTCGCGGGCTCGGGCGGGACCTTCGGCTTCAAGATCGTCACCAACCTCGCCCGCGCCACCGAAGAGCTGCTCGACACGATCCACGACGAGAACCGGGCCCCGCACGCCCGCGAGCTCTCCGAGCTGCGCGCGCTGCTCGAGCAGCTCGCCGCCGCGTCCCGTCACCAGGACGCCCCCGGCCCGCAGCTCGGCAAGCGCGAGGAGCGGCTCCCCGACGACCACGTCCTGCTCCTGACCGAGAACCCGGCCGCGCACGAGCCCTGGATCCCGACGCTGCAGGCCCTCGGCTACGCGGTCGCGCAGCCGGCCGACAGCGCCGCCCTGCGTCGACGGCTCGAGACCCAGACGCCGCGCGCCCTGCTGCTCGACCAGCGCTGCCGCAACTTCGCCGTCGACGCCCAGCGCCTCCGGGAGATCGAGCGCGACGCCGGCGGCGAGGTGCCGCTGCTGGTGCTCGGGCCGGCGAACGATCTCCCGAGCCGGCTGTTCGCCGTGCGCATCGGGGGTTCCCACTTCTTCGCCGAGCCGATCGACGCGGCCGCCATCGCCGACGTGCTGCGCGAGCGCGAGCGCGACCCCCTGCGGGTCGTCGTCGTGGAGGACGACCCGCTGCTCGGCCGGCAGCTGTGCGCGACCTTCGAGAACGCCGGGCTGCACGCGATGCTGGTCGAGCGCCCGGAGACGCTGATCCGCACACTCCTCGAGCTCGACCCCGACGTGCTGCTGATCAAGACCCTGCTGCCGGACATGACCGGCGTCGAACTGGCCCGCTCCCTGGCCGAAAAGGGCCTTTCCATTCCCGTCCTGTTAACCTCGGGATACACGGGAGGGATCAATTGGCGTACGGCCGGGGCCGTCGGAATCCGCTCCGTGCTGCTGAAACCCATTGAAAAAGAGAAACTGGCCCACACCATTCGTGACGTCCTGAACCAGCCTGCCATTCAAGTC